>CAVJGP010000071.1:0-15065 GCA_963648855.1 Alistipes onderdonkii
CTCCGTCCATAGAATCGCTGCGCATGTAAACCACCTTCTTGTGAACTTGAAGAGGGCCTGAACGTTACCTGCGCACAGGGTAGCCCCCGCACGCTACGGGCGAGTCAACCCTCACCCGCAGGTTATAGATGCTATACGAAATTGACACGTTGAGTGGCAGGCGGCATCTATCGGACAGACCTCGCGGAGCCGGTACGTTTGCCAGCGCCTTCCGGGGAATGCGCTCCCAGGCCGGCGTCATCCTGTGCGCCGTGACCTACGACCCCAAGACCAAGCGCCACACCTGCAAGATAGAGCGATAAGGGCGGCGCACCATAACCGAGCGCGGCCAAAACAGGAGATGTTGCCGCGGAAAGAGGGTTCTCTTACCATCGCGAAGCGGTAGTGGCTCCCAGGTGGAGGCTATTTCCGGCTGGCAGGCCGCAATTCGCTGGCGAATCGCGGCGAAATGCCCCCGCAAACGTCGGCTGGACCATCCCGCGCGGCCAGTCTGCCCGCTTGCGCCACCCCGCCGCCGCGCGTCCATGGTAGGAGAACCCCGATTCCGCGGCAGTATCGGGACATTTGGGCGCAAAGAGAAGCGCCCGAGGGAAATCGGCCGGGCTTGCGCTCGGACACCTCATCATCGCAAGCAGCCCTCCGCTCCCCGCGCGCTCAGGCCGCACCTCTCGGCAAGCGCACCGACACGGCAGCTCTACTTCTTCGCGCGGCCCTTCAGGTGGGCGGCGAGCCAGGCGAAGAAGGCGCCGGCGACGCACAGGGCCGCACCCGCGAAGCCGATGTAGGCAAGGCCGGGACCGGCCACCACGAGGCCACCCACGAAGGAGCCCACCGCGATGCCGATGTTGAACGACATGGGCTGTACCGAGGCCGCCATGGTGAGGGCGCGAGGGTAGTCGCGCTGCGCGATGTTGAGGAAGTGCATCTGACCGGGCGAGTTGACCACGTACATGCCCACACCGATGAGCGCGACGTTGATGAGGCCAGGCGCGAGGCTACCCGTCGTGAAGAAGAGCAGCGCCAGCAGCACGGCCTGGATGAGACACGACCCCACGAGGCCCACCACGCCGAAGCGCTGGGCCACCCAGCCGGAGAGCAGGTTGGATGCCACGCAGGCCAGGCCGTACACCACGAGCATCGTGCTCGCACCCTGCTCGGACAGCCCCATGACGTCTTGCAGCACGGGGGTGACGTAGGTATAGAACGCGTAGGTGCCGCCCGCGCCGAACACGAAGATGAGCATGCCCGCGATCACGCGGCCGTCCGTCACGAGGACGAGCTGGTCGGCCGGGGTGGAGGGTTCGTCGGTGGCGCCGGTGCGCGGCATGCACACCACGAGCGCCACGCTCACGAGAAGCGCCAGGCCCGCCGCCACGCCGAACGTGATGTTCCAGCCGAACACCCCGCAGATGAGCTTGCCGGCCGGCACGCCGAGCACGCTGGCGATGGAGAAACCCGTGTAGATGAGCGACACCACCGAGGCCACACGGCGCTCGGGCACCAGCTCGGGCACGAAGGTGAGCGAGGTAGCCAAGAGGGCTCCTGACACCGCTGCCGTGAGCATGCGACCCACCGCGAGCACCCCATAGACGGGCGCGAACATCGTGCAGAGGTTGCCGATGTTGAATATGACCAGATAGATGAGCATGAGCCGGTAGCGGCGGAAGCGCCCGGTGAACACGGCGAGCAGAGGCGTGCACACGGCGTAGGCTATGGCGAAGTACCCCACGAGGTTGCCCACGCTCGACAGCTCCACGTCCAGCGACGAGGCGATGTCGGGCTCGATGCCGATGATGGTGAACTCCGTGCACCCCAGCGCAAACGACAGCGCAAGCAGCACAAGCACCGCCACGCGCGACTTGGCCGACTCGCCCTCGGCGCGCGCCGAAGCTGAGGCCCCCTTCTGCTCCAAAGCCTCGCCGACCTTCACGCCCTTGTCCTGCGAACTCACCGTACGCCTCCCGCATCATCATGTATTCATGCGGCGGCAAAGCCTAGCACTACCGACTATCTGCCGCTTCCCGCTCGCCGCAGCGTCGCAGGGGCTTCACAGCGCGCGGCCAAAACGCCCCGTTGTGGGTCGTGCGGAGGTGGGGCATCAATCGTCCGCACGGCGGAACGAGCAAGTACGCCCAGCCCAATCACGCGGGCCTGTCAGCAATTGCCCATAGAGCTCCCAGCGCACAGAAAACGGGCGGCTTCGCTCGATGCGAAAGCCGCCCGCTCAGCACGAGACTCTGAAACCCCGAGCCTAGCCCACGAAATCCACGATGTTGTCGCGGTGCAGGCGCTCCATGGCGGTGGTGCGGTGGCTGTCCAGGTAGTCCTCCGGCAGGGCATGGGCCGGCCAGTCCTCACGGGCGCGCAGGATGCGAGCCTCGGCGGGACACACCTTGATGCACTGGCCGCAGCGCACGCAAGCGAGGTTATGTGTGCAGGTACCGTCGGGACCGTCGAGGGCGATGGCCTCCATGGGGCAGCGTGACACGCAGGCGCCGCACTTGATGCACTTCTCGGCGTCGTAGTCGAGCCAGTAGCCGTTGAAGTTCTTCCAGGCAGGAAGGCCGTTAAGCGCCATACCCTTGAAGCCCATGAGGTTGCCACACGAGCTGCCATGGCACAGGCACATGATGTCGGCGTCCTTCGTGGCGATGGACTCCACCACCATGCCCGTCTCAATAGCGTCCTCGTAGATGGCGATGGCCTCGTCCTGCGTGATCTGTTCGCCGATGCCCTGCTCGATAAAGTACTCCGCCATCTCGCCCAGCGACAGGCATGTGCGACGCGGGTGCTCCTCGGGGAAGGGCACGCCGATGCCCTCCCACATCAGGCGGCACTGGCACGGCGAGACGGTGATGGTCTTATGGCGCTTGATGATGGCGCGCCAGTCGTTATAGGGCAGGAACTCGTCTTCGGCGATGACGTCCTCGCTGATGGGATAGGTGCGGAACAGCGGGAACGTGTTGTCGAAGTCGTCCCAGCCGGCACCGTTGACGCCCCAAACGTTGTCGGCGTTGAACTCGCCCATGCGCGCCACGGTGTCCTCACCGGCGTTCAGGGCATCGTAATAGGCCTTGAGCTCGGTGAACTCCCACCAGCCGTTGATGTGGGGCAGCAGCATGTAGTAGTCGGCGCCGGCGCGATCCATATGATAGATGAGGCACTTGGACGCCATATGCTCCAGGATCTCGGCGCACTCCCGCTCGCTGCGCCCGCTCACAAGGCTGTAATCGTAGGCATTGAAGATGCTGAGCATCGGCATCTCCAACTCCCAAGCGGCCTCTTCCTCGGTCCAGTTGCTCATGAGCATCTGGAAGCTCGTGGAGTCGGGCTCGCTGCCCACGCCCTTGCCCATATGGTTGATGCGGTTGCGCAGGTTCACGTACACCGCCGGTATCACGGTGCCGTCATCGAAGGTGACGTCCTCGTCGCACATCTCGATGGTGGTGAGATCAACAAGTGGGTAACGGTACGTGGTGGGATCGACCCAATCGGGGTTCATGGCATCGATCTGGTCGAGCTGAGTCACCCCGTCGACGCCGGCCTTGGCGGGCACCGTGTCGGCGAACGAGTCGAGCGCCTGGGCCCGGCTGACCACCTTGCCCTGCGCGTCAAACGCGACGGTGGCGCCCATCGTGGCGACGGCCATCCCTGCGCCAGCGGCAACGAACCCCCTGCGAGACATCTCCATGACAGTTCTCCCTCTCCCTTGTGTACGCGCGGTTCCCGCCGCGCAGGCCCTCCCTCTGGGCTTGTCTGGAATGTATCGCGCCCGGGCCGTGGCACGCCATCACCCGCCGAGTGCAGCCTGACACTTTGGGGAAATTGTCAGGCTGCGTGAGCATGGCGCGACACGCGGAGAGGGCGCCGCACGTGCTTGGGCACTCGCGCGTGGCACGGCGCGGGCGCCTGCCCCAACGCCGACGCCCACCAACATCTACGTACCGGCGCGAATCTCGCGCGGGCCAATTCATACTCGCCCAGATTGCTGTAGGAGGTGCACCGCAGGCCCTTTTCGTTGAGCCGTGCAACGTTGACTATGGCGTTGCGTGCCAGCATGTTCACCGGGTAAAGGTTCACCGGGCCTAGGTCGGGGTAATTAGAACGGGGGATGACGGAGAGCCGGGATGGGTCTAAAATCCCTGGACGCGGCCTTCTCGATACAAGGCGCCGCCGGACGAAAGAAAAGGTGCGTCGTGCCCAAGCCGCAGGACCCAAACCAACCCCAATCCCCGCCTGACCACAAAAGCCGCACCACGCGCGCAGGCGGGCACGGAATGGTGCCCGTCGAGCACGACAAGGCCGCGACCTGCGGCTTTGCTGCGTTTCCCGCAGTGCTCGACTTTTTGCTCTGGGGCGGGGCCGTGTCTGCGACCGGACGTCCCTACGACTCGACAACCATTTACACCTGCTACGCCATACCCTGCTTTCTCGTAGCGGGTGCCGCGCTCGTGGCGCTGGCGGCACTGCCGCGCCTGCGTGCAGCATTCGCACGCCGGCCGGGAAGCGTCGCTGCCGCAGAGGCCCTGGGGCTTGGCGGCGGCACATGCGCGCTGGCGGCGCTGCTCTCGGCCCAGAACGCCTACCCCGCCCTGCTGAGCATGTCCGCCGCGCTCATCGGCTGCGGCCTTGCAGCCGGGCTGTACGGGTGGGGCGGCCTGCTTGCGCGCCTTTCAACCAAGTGGCTCGTCAGCGTGGTGGGATGCGCTTGCGTCCTGTTCCCCCTGGCGTCGCTGGCGCTGGTCTTCTCCCCCGTGCTGCCAAAGTACCTCCTGGCAGGCATGCTCATCTGCGCCTCAGTCACCCTGAGGCGCACGGCAGGCCTTGAGGTCACGCAGGCGAATCCGCCCGAAACGCAACCCGCCCCGAGCCTGCGCGCCATCTGGGACGCGTACGGCGTCACCTCGCTCAGCTTTGCGTCGCTGGGCCTGGTAGCAGGACTCTCGCGGCTGGTCTCGCTCAGCAACGGGGCCAACAACCTCGTGGTCATGCTTGGGTCTCCCCTCTTTACCCTCGTGGCGGGCATCGTCTTGCTCGTGCTGTGGCGCCTTCGCGGGCGCGTCGTCACGCCCACCGGCTTCTACCAGGCTGCCTTTCCGTTTGCCGCCACAGGCTTCGTTGTCTTCTCGCTCACGGGCCTGGGCTTTGCCACGGCCTTCGCGTGCTTTGCCAACTTCTTCTTCGAGTTCATGCTCGTGGTCATCGCCATTCACAGCGTCAATCCCGAAGGCGGTCTGGGCGCACGGCGGCTGCCCTCCTACTGCCTCGCACTGGGCCTCGCGCTCATCTTCGCCTGCCTGGGCACCGTCGTCAGCCTGCTCACGCGCGACCTGTGGGTGGGAAGCCTGCCCGGCTTTGCTTTGAGCATCGTCGTGTGCATCTACGTGCTCTCCATGGCGCTCGTCCTGCAGATGCGCGAGAGTCGCCTGCCAGCCGGCAACGCACACCCCGCAGCATCGCCCGACGCACCCTCCCAGGACACGCCCGAAGTCCCCGCCGACCCCGCAAGCCGAATCGAGAGCGCCATCGCAGGATGGGCCGCCCGCATGGCCGATGCGCACGGGCTCACGGCCCGCGAGCAAGAGATTCTCGTGCTTGTGGTGCGCGGCTCTGACACCCCAAGCATCGCGGATGCCCTGGGCTTGTCCGACAACACGGTTCGCACGCACAAAAAGAGCCTCTATCGCAAGCTCGACGTGCACTCCAAGCAGGAACTGCTCGCCATGATGCAGCGACCCGCAGGCCAGACCGCTGACGAACAAACTCCCAGGTAAACCCTGGCAATACCCCTTGCCATGTGAGGCCGGGCGGCACCCTCTCACCCTTGGGCGGGCAGTGACGACCGTGCGGCGGCAGCCCATACTCCTGGCCCAGCGCATACCCGCCCATGGGAAGGCGGGCGCTAGGAAAAAAGGGAGAATCTCATGAGCAACACCATCTCGCGCCGCACGTTCCTCGGGGCCGCCGGCACCGCCGCCGCGGCCGTGGCTGCAACCGCCGGCGCTGCCGTGGCCCTGGCAGACGACGCCGAAACCGCCGCGGCTGCCGCAGCCCAGACCGAGGCAGGTGCGGCCGATACTTCCGACGAGCTGCTCTACACCGCCAGCGTCAACCCGCAGGACGACGACTGGCGCGGCACGGACACCGACATGGCGACGCTCTTCTCTGGCTGGAAGCTCGGCCCCATCGAGCTCTCCCACCGCATGGTGAAGTCCGCCGCAGGCTCGGCCACCTATCTGGCCGGATACACCGACGAGCTCTTCGACTACTACGTGAACTTCGCCAAGGGCGGCGTTGAGATGATCTGGGTCGAGGGCGAGGCCTTCACCCTGGGCGAGGACGGCACCTTTGGCACGGAGGCGCTGGACTTTGGCAAGCGCCTCGTCGAGGCCTGCGCCGAGTCCGGCGCGCACCTGGGCTACCAGTGGGCCCTCTTCGGCTCCAGCGTGGCCGAGGACGCCATGACCGTGGATCAGATTGTGGCCATGGAGGACACCGCCGTAGCCTACGCCTCCCAGCTCAAGGAGATGGGCTTCGAGGCCATGGAGATCAACGCCGCCGGCTTCAACCAGGGCGAGCAGTTCCTCTCGCGCTTCTACAACACCCGCACCGACGACTACGGCTTCGCCAGCCCCGAGAACCGCTCGCGCTGGGTGTGCGAGTGCATCCAGAAGGTGAAGGAGGCCTGCGGCGAGGACTTCGTGGTGCAGGTGCTCATCAATTGCATCGAGGACAACGACAACCTCGACAACGGCGCCTCGCTCATGACCACCGACAACATGGTGACCAACCCGCGCAACAAGGTGACCACCGTGGAAGAGGGCATCGCCATGGCCAAGTGCATGGAGGCCGCGGGCGCCGACTCGATGCACCTGCGACTGGGCCCCCTGGGAAACCACCCGTGCCAGTTCGGCAGCGACCTGTACTTCCTGCTCAACGGCATCGAGGGCGCCACGGGCTTCGGCACGCAGTACGACTTCTCCAAGAACTGGCAGGGCTACCTGGACGGCGCGCACCAGGGCGCAGGCATGCTCATCGGCGTGGTCGAGCGCTACAAGCAAGCCCTCTCCATTCCCTGCGGCTGCGTGACCTACAACGACCCCGCCCACGCGCCCGAGTTCTTCGAGCAGGCCCTGGCAGACGGCAAGGTCGACTTCTACATGATGACCCGCCCGCTCACCGTTGACTTCGACTACGTCAACAAGCTGCGCGAGGGCCGCATCGACGAGATCGCGCCCTGCACGCGCTGCCTGCACTGCCACATCGGCTCCAACCAGATGAACCGCGCCCTGGGCTACTGCCGCGTGAACGCCCTCACCCAGCGCGTCATGACCGAGACCGGCCCCGCCACCTACGAGCTTGAGGCCGCCGCGACGCCCAAGAAGGTCATGGTCGTGGGTGCCGGACCCGCCGGCATGGAGGCCGCGCGCGTGGCGGCCCTGCGCGGCCACGACGTCACCCTCTACGAGAAGAACGGCATGATGGGCGGCCTGCTGACGTTTGCCAGCTCAGTGAAGGGCCCGCACGAGAACCTGGACGACCTCAACGCCTACCTGCAGAAGCAGTGCGAGTTGGCCGGCGTGAACGTGGTCACGGGCACCGAGGTCACGGCCGACACCGTGGCGAGCGAGGCCCCCGACGCCCTCGTGCTGGCCTGCGGCGGCACTCGTCCGGCCCTCGAGGTGCCCGGCGAGGGCGTGAAGGTCGTGGAGCTCGAGCAGTTCATGTTCGACGACCTGGGCGACAACGTGGTGGTGTACGGCTCCAACGCGCAGGCCTTCGACGCGGCGCTGTGGCTGACCGTGCACAAGAAGCATGTGGTCATGGTCACGCCGAGCAGTGTGGACAACCTCGACGAGCAGCAGTCACAGCACGCCCAGCGCTTCATGACCACCGCGCTGTACGCCCTGGGCCTGCAGGTATACACCGAGGCGAGCATCACTGGCTCGGCCGAGAGCCAGCTCACCGTACAGAGCGCGGCTGCCGGCGTGGAGTACGCCATCCCCTGCGACGCCGTGGTGAACGCCGCCGACATGGTGGCCAACGCGGGCCTGCTCGACGAGGTGGACGTGGCCGAGAAGTACGCCATCGGCGACTGCAGCGAGCCCTTCAACATCGCCCTGGCCATCCGCGGCGGCAACGACACCGGTCGCGCGCTGTAAAAGTCAGGGAGACCTCAGCCGCCAGCAACTAAGGGCCAGCAACCAAGCACAGCGGGCGCCCCTGCCGTCGAGCGTGACGGCGGGGGCGCTGTTGTAAAATGGGCGCACGTTTGGCAGCAGGGAGGCAGACATGGGCCTGGAACGGATCGCGACGGACACGTACGACTTCGGAATCGTACGCAAGATGGGCTACACCTATGTGGACAAGACGGCGATCCTGTACCCGCTGGTTGAGGGGAACATCGGCAGACAGTTCTTCCTCTCGCGGCCCCGGCGCTTCGGCAAGTCGCTGCTCATCTCCACCATCCAGAAGCTCTTCGAGGGACGGCGTGACCTGTTCGAGGGCCTCGCCATCGTCTCGCTGCCCTGGGACTGGTCGGACACCCACCCCGTGCTGAGGCTGGACATGAGCCTGTGCTCGGGGGAGACGGTGGAGGAGGTGGAGGCCGCCGTTGCGGTGGCGCTGAGCCAGGAAGCCAGGAGGCTTGGCGTGCCCCTGCACGAGGACCAGGCCCCGCGCGAGCGCTTCAGACTGATTGTAGAGGACCTCGCCGCGACAAGCCCCTCAGGCCAGGTCGTCCTTCTCATCGACGAGTACGACAAGCCGCTCACCCGCTGGGTGGGATGCCCCGAGGTCGCGCCCTTCCAGGCCTTCCTCAAGTCGTTCTACTCCGTCGTCAAGGCAACCGAGTCCAAGCAGCGCTTCTGCCTCATGACGGGCGTGTCGAAGTTCTCGAAGGTGTCAATCTTCTCCGACCTCAACAACCTGACCGACCTTTCCATGAGCCCCTTCGCCACGACGCTCCTGGGCTACACGCATGAGGAGGTTCGCACCAACTTCCCGGGTCGGCTCGCGGCCCTGGCGCAGGCGCTCGGCACCGACGTGGAGGGCGCCTTCGCCGAGCTCGCCGACATGTACGACGGCTACTGTTTCGACGACCACATGGTGCGCGTCTTCAACCCCGTGTCGCTGGGGCGCGCCCTGCTCGACATGCAGCTGAAGTCCTACTGGTTCGAGACGGGCACCCCGGGCTGGCTCATGTCCTACGCCAAGAAGGCGCCCATCGACCTCGACAACCTGGAGGTTGCCGAATCGGCGCTCGGGGCCTTCGAGCCGGCCGAGCCCTACATGCCCGTCGTGCTCTTCCAGACGGGCTACCTCACCGTGAGGGGCTTCGAGCAGGTAGGCCGCTCCCGCACCTACCGCCTTGGCTTCCCCAACCACGAGGTGCAGGACGGCTTCAGCGAGTGGCTGGCCGACACCTACACGCGCGCGGGCCAGGCGCAGGCGAGCGGCTGGGGCCTGGCGTGCCACCGCGCCCTGGGCACGGGCGACGCGGCGGGGTTCATGGAGTCGCTCGAGAGCTTCTTCGCCTCCATCGGCTACGACCTCACCGACCGCCTCTCCGAGCAGGCCTATCAGTGCGTGGCCGTCGCCATCCTTCGCTTCATCGGCATCTACCTGGACGCCGAGGTCACCACCTCGCGCGGCCGCATCGACATGGTGATGCGCGGACTGGGCCACACGTTCGTCATGGAGATGAAGGTTGCCTCCGGCGAGGAGGCGGGCGAGAAGGCCGCCCGCGCCGCAATCGCCCAGATCCGCGAGCGCGGCTACGCCGAGCCCTACCGCGCATCGGGCGACAAGGTGCTCCTCCTTGGCATGGCCTTCGACTGCCTCACGCACAACGTGGGGGCCTGGGCGAGCGAGGAGCTCTAGGATCTGAGAGCACCGGCGCTTGCGGGCTCCGGCGCGCTCGCAGGCTCCGGCGCGTTCGCGGGCTCCGGCTTCCCCGCCAGCCCCGCCGCGAATATCGCGTCGACGGCGGCGAGGTAGGCGAGTTGGGTGCGGGACTCACGCACGGCGAGCAGGGCGGCGTCGGGGTGGGCGAAGAGGCGCATGGTGTACGACCACCACTCCTTCATGCGGAAGACTGCCTTGACGCCCATCTCGGCCTCGTAGGCGCCGAAGAGCGCGTCATGGAAGCGTCGCAGCTCATCGATGCTGGCAGCGGGGCCGCCGCGCAGCTCGCGGGCAAGGGCTGGGTCGGCCAGGATTCCGCGGCCCACCATCACGTGGCGGGTCTGCGGGCAGGCGCGCACAAGGGCCTCCAGGTCGGCGGGTGCGAAGATGTCGCCGTTGTACGCTACGGGGAAGGGCGCACGGGTCAGCGTCTGCGCGTAGGGCTCCCAGCGGGCGTGGCCCCGGTAGCCGTCCTTCTGCACGCGCGGGTGCACGATGAGCTCGCTCAGCGGCAGGCGGCAGTACATCTCGAGCAGCGGGGCGTACTCCGTATCCTCGGCGATGCCCAGGCGCGTCTTCACCGAGACGGGCAGGGGCGAGCGGGCGCAGACGTCGCGCAGGAAGGCCTCGAGCGCCTCTGGGTCGCGCAGGAAACCCGAGCCCTTCCCCTTGGCCACCACCGTGCCCGAGGGGCAGCCCAGGTTCAGGTTGACCTCGCGAAAGCCCAGGTCGCGCAGAAGGCCGGCCGCCCACACGAACTCGTCGGCGTTCTTGGTCAGGAGCTGCGGCACCACGCACAGGCCCTCGTTGTTGGCTGGGTCCACCTCCTGGCGGGCGCGGCCGCCGAAGCTGTTGCCCACGCGCGGCGGGGCCAGGAAGGGCGTGTAGTAGCGGTCGAGCGCGCCGAAGCACTCCGCGTGCACCCGGCGGAAGATGTGCCCGGTGTTGCCCTCCATGGGGGCCAGCGACAAAATCAATGCTGCTCCTCCTCCTTTAGCTCTCTGCTCTCTGCCCTGCATGCTACAGCCAGGGTGGCAGATTCTGCCACCCCCTCGTGCGCTTTGTGCATAGTAGCACTCTTTTTGATTGACATAGTATATATGCGGTGGTATTCCATCTCACATAATATGTTTTTCGTCCTATGGAGGTACGATGCCACGCAAGCCGCAGAGCTACACGCTCGACGAGTCCACCGTACGTGCGATTGACGCCGCCGCGAAGAAAAGCGGGGCGCTCAAAAGCCGCATTGTGGAGGAGCTCATCCAAAAAGGCCTGCTCAGCGACGAGTCGCCCCGGCCCATGGTGATCAGCATCATGAGCTTCAAGGGCGGCGTGGGCAAGACGAGCGTGGCGGTGAACCTGGCCCTGTGCCTGGCCAACCGCGGCCGGCGCGTGCTCGTGATCGACGCCGACGGCCAGGGCAACGCAAGCCAGTCGCTCAACTGCTACGACCCACACGCCACCGAGCCCTGCATCGCCGACGTGCTCCTCTCCGACGCCCGGGGCAGGCGCGCGCCCCTCTCGAAGATCATGCTCAAGACCGAGCACGAGGGCGTGTGGTGCGTGCCGTCGTCGTTCCGCTTCAACGACCCCGACACGCGCATGCGCTCCGAGGTGGCCTCCGGCATCGACTCGCGCCTGCAGCACGCCATCGAGGACCTCACCGAGGAGGCCAAGGACGACCCCGAGAAGCGCTTCGACTACATCATCATCGACTGCCCGCCGTCGCTGGGCCTCGTCGTCACCAACGCCATCACCGCGCTCGACGCCGGCAACCCCAACTCCATGGTGATCATCCCGGTGAGGGTGGACTACTACGCCATCTCGGGCCTCAAGAGCACCGTGCAGGTGATTCAGTCGGTGGCCGAGGAGCGCCGGCGCCTCCCCTACCCCTGGGCGCTGCTGCGCACCATCGTGGAGCGCAACACGGTGTCGTACCGCGAGGGTGTGGAGATGATCAAGCAGGAGATAGACAACCCGCCCTTCCTGGCCGCCTCCATCTCGAAGAACGTGGACATCGTGGAGTCCACCTTCATGCACGAGCCCGTGGTGGTGTACAACCCCGCGTGCAAGTCGTCCGTGGAGTTCGAGTCGCTGACCGACGAGATCGAGGCGCGCAACGCCGACGCCCTCGCAGGCGAGCAGGAGGTGCGCGTCGATGGCTAAGAAGAGCTTCGCGCAGGCGCTCGCGCAGCGCAACGCCGCCCCCGCCGCCAACCTCACCGCCATGCCCCTGGGCGCCATGACCGACGAGGAGATACGCAAGAAGACCTACGAGGCCCGCATCGTCGCAGGTAACGGCGGCGCCGACAAGCTCGCCCGCGCCAACATGCGCGCCGACCTCATGCGCCGCGCGGGCTACGACTTCTTCGACGTGCGCTCGCTCATCTTCAACGAGGACAACGCCTACAGCATCGACGAGGACTCCATCGCCACCCTGGCGGACATGATCTACGCCTCCAAGGTGACCGAGCCCATCGTAATCCGCGCCATCGACGAGGGCCTGCAGGTCATCGACGGCGAGCGCCGCTGCCGCGCCCACATGCTGCTGGCAAAGCGCCACGGCGACGAGTGGTACATGATTCCCGGGCGCTGCTTCAAGGCCGGCGAGGTGTCCGACGACGACGCGCGCTTCATCCTGCACGCCACCAACGTGGGCCAGCGCAACATGACGCCCTCCGAGCGCGCCATGGGCTTCGCGGCGGTGGCCGAGCGCATCGCCGTGCGCAAGGCGACGGCCCCCCAGGAGCTGCCCGGCAAGACCCGCGACATCCTGGCCGCTCAGATGGGCGTGTCGCCCCGCACGGCCGCCATCGAGATGGCCATCGGCCGCAACCTGGGCGACGCGGGCAAGCGCCTCTACGACGACGGCGCGATCACCAAGGCCCAAGCCGAGCAACTCTCCCACCTCGATGCGCGCGAGCAGGAGGCCGTGGCGCGGGAGGTGGAGCGCGGCGAGGCCGACTTCGCGAGCGCGTTTGGGCGCGCGGCGGAGAGCGCCGCGAGCGAGGACGACACGCGAGCGGGCGCGGGCTCGCAGGCGGACTCGGGCGCGGGCGCGGCCGGGAAAGCGGGCGCTAAGAAGCCCGCAAGCCTCGCGGCGAAGGCCTGCCGCCTGCTCGAGCAGGCCGTCGAGCGCGGCGAGGAGGTCGCACCCGAGGTTCTCGCGCAGCTCAAGGCCGCGATCGACGCGCTGGAGGGGCGCAGGTAGCGGCACGACCACCAAGCAAGAAAGCCCAAGTTCTGGGACGCGGCGGAAGGCCTACGGGATGCCGCGCTGGCCTTCCGCCGCGCAACGTTGCGGGAGCTCCCATAAGCGGTTAAGCCGAAGGCCTCCTACGCCCCCAGCGCCCGCACGGGAATGACGTAGATTCCCTCCTCAGCGCGATAGGCGTACTCGCCCGTCCCGGTAAGCACCGCCATAAACTCGGGCGGGCGGGTTCGCGCCTGGAGGTTCGCGCCCAGCTTGGCGCGGAGACGAGAAAGCGAGGCCACGCCCTGCTCGGCCTTGGCTATGCCCAGCTTGATCTCAAACGCTGCCCAGCGGCCGTCGGGCAGCTCGATTATCGCATCGGCCTCGAGACCGCTGTCGTCGCGGTAGTACCTCACCTCGGCGGGGCCGTCCGGGAGCGCCTGGGCATACACCAAGAGGTCGCGCATGCAAAGGTTCTCGAACACCAGGCCAAACGTCTGCCAATCCTGCAGTAGGGCGTTCTCGTTCATGCCGAGCAGCGCCACGGCAAGGGACGGGTCGACGAGGTAGCGTTTGGGCTTCACGGCGAGCCGTTTGGGCGACCTCCACTCGGGCACCCAGCCGGGCACCTCTTCCACGAAGTACAGGTCCTTGAGCAGGCCGATATAGGAAGAGAGCGTCTGCGCCGTCATAACCGGCTCGTCACCTGCGGATATGTCGTCGATCATGACCTTCTGAGTGACAGCCTGCCCCAGGTTGCGGGCGATGGAGCGCGCGACGCCTCGCGCCAGGGCGCCATCCTTCTTGTGTCGCGGGACGCTCTCGTCGAAGAGCAGCTTGAGATATTCTCGCGCCGTCACCTGGGCCTGCGCCGGGGTCAGGTCGAGCGCCTCGGGCCAGCCGCCCCTGCACGCGAGCGCCGCCGTCGTGGCCGCGTCGCCCTTGACTACGGCATTGACAAACTCGCCCTCGAAGAGCCGTGCCAGCGACACGGCCGCCGTGGAGTCGCCCGATTCCTGGAGAGACATCGGCCGCATGCGGATGCGCCCTATGCGCCCCGCCCCGCTGTGCAGTGCCCGCGCCTCGTCCTCATCGCGCATCATGGGCGTGGATGAGCCCGTAAGAATCCATGCGCCGCGCAAGCCTCGCTGCATGTCAACCTCATGCCGCACGGCGTTCCAAATCATCGGGGCCTTCTGCCACTCGTCAATAACGTGGGGCCGCTCGCCCACAAGCATGGCATGCGGGTCGGAACGCGCCATAGAGAGGGCCTCGTCGACATAGCTCACGCTCTGCGCCTGACTGCACGACGTCCAGGTCTTCCCGCACCATTTCGTGCCCGCGACCTCGACGGCCCCGAAGATGCCAAGGTACTGGCGTATCTGCTCGTCGACCATGCGGGGGATGTACTGGTCGCGAGGTGGCAAATAACCCTGCATGGCACTCCCAACAACGTAAGGTTCCCTGTGGGCAGTATACGGCCTTCAATCAGGTAAAACGATTGCCATTCATGTTTTTCCGAACTTTCCATTCACGTTTTTCCGAACTTTCCATTCATGATTTTCCGGCCTATTTGGCCCTGTGGGCGACTGCTTCCTCCGCCCCTCCGCGCCCTCCAAAACAAAAAGCCGCCTAGTTTCGAGCAAAAAAACCGCCTCAATTCAAGCAAAAAAGCCGCCTGATTTTGAGCAAAAAAGCCGCCTTGGGAAAGGCAATGGCGAGAAGGAGGGCACACCGAACTTGTCGGCCTGCGCGTCTGGCAGGCCTTGGAGCCGCCGGTGAGACCGGCGATAGCAGCGATACCCCATAGGCAATCCGACGCCCCCGCATGGCAACGATAGCGTCGGGAGAAACCCCCCAGACGCCAGAACGCCCCGCCCGCCGGGAGTGGCGAGCGGGGCGCATGGGCCTGACCGATGATCGCGCGGCCTAGGCGGCGAGGTCGAAGGCCCCCTCGCCCGTAAGG
>CAVJGP010000072.1:0-14896 GCA_963648855.1 Alistipes onderdonkii
GTGGGAAGGCAGCGGCCTTCCCACTTCAAAAAACTGCGCCTGAGAAGCCGCGTCGGCCCTTGCGCGTTTCACGCGGCAAGGAGGGGGCGGGCGCCGGGGCGGCGGGAACAGGTAGGCGGGCGCATAGCTTAGGGTTGCGAGCGCGGGCGTGGCGGACGCAGGTGGGCGCATAGCGTGGGACTCGGATGTGGGCGCGGACGAGCGACGGCGGCGGGGCGCGAGCGCCAACGCGGCGGGTACTTGCACGAAAAAGGCCCGCTCACGGGAGCGGGCCAGCTATGGCGCGAAGTTTGGCGGGGCTAGTACGAGCGACGGGAGCCGCCGTTGCCGGAGCGGCCACCGTTCTGGGGACGCCCGCCCTGGGGACGGCCGCCGTTGCCGGAGCGGTTGCCGCCCTGGGGGCGATTGCCGCCGGAGCGGCCGTTGGAGCCGAACCCGCCGGAACGGCCGTCCGAGCCGTAACGGTTGCCGCCCTGGGGACGGCCGGCGTTGCCGGAGCGCTCGAAGCCGCCGGAGCGCTGGCCCCTCTCGCTGCGCTCGCCACGCTCGCCGCCGAAGCTGCGGCCGCCTGCCGAGGAGCCCGAGCCGCGACGGTCGTCGCGAGGGCCACGGTAGTCATCGCGGGAACCACGGCGGTCGTCGCGCGGGCCGCGGTAGTCGTCGCGGGAGCCGCGCGCGTCGTCGCGACACGGGCCGCGACGGTCGTCGCGACGGGAGCGCTCGTCGAAGCGGTCGTCGCCGCGACCGGGGAAGGTGCCGCCGCGCTTGGCGCTAGAGCCGTCGATGCGCCTCATGCCGGGAACCTCGTCGCGACGGACAGGGCGGCCCTGACCAGCCTGGTTGCGGCGGTTGTCGCGGAAATCACGGCCGTCGCGACCGCACGGGGCCTCGTCGCGCTCGTCTTCCTCATCCTGCTCGGGGCGGGGACGCGGCACGGCACGGCCGGTGTCGCGCACGAACTTGCCGCCGCGCTCGCCGCCCGGACGACCCTCGCGACGGGCCGCGATGTACTCGGCGCCCTTGGGAGTCCAGCCGCGCTTGTACAGCAGGCGCGAGTCGCCGCCGCGGATGTCCTCCACCTTCTGCACGCTCAGCTTGCCTGTCTTCTCGTTCACGTTCACGTTCACGCGGATGGTGGCGCCGCGCTCGTTGAACTCGGTGATGAGCACGCGGGCCGGCACGCCCTCGGCGTCAAGCGCGATGACGGCGTTCACGGTACCCGGCTCGCCGGGGGTGTCGGACGTCTCGATGTGCAGGTGGATGGGGGTCTCGCTGGGACGGTTGTGCTCGTCGATGGGCACAACCTCCACGCGCGTGAAGCCGTAGCCGTCCTCGGTGATGCCCATGGCCACGCCGAAG
Organism: Alistipes onderdonkii; assembly: GCA_963648855.1. GTDB lineage: Bacteria > Actinomycetota > Coriobacteriia > Coriobacteriales > UMGS124 > UMGS124. The sequence goes on from CAVJGP010000072.1 coordinate 1,360, forward strand.
ATCTGGCCCAGGTCGATGTGGGCGAGCTCGGCCGCCTGGGCGAGCAGGCGATTCGCGAGCTCCACGCCGTCGGTGATGACGGCCAGCTCGTCGGAGGCCTCAAGCTCGCCGGAGTCGCCCTCGGCGGTGGGGAAGGCGTAGACGGTCTTCGTGCCGCCCTTCTTGCGCTTGGAAGTGACGGGGATGAGCCCGCGGATGCCCTCGGGGAACTTCAGCCCCTCCGCAACGGTCACCCCCACCGTGCGCTTGCTTGCAAACTCAACCGGCTCGGTGCCGTATGTGCTGTTGTCGCCGAAAAGCCTCACGTCAGCTCCTGTCTTGCGTTGCGTTCAAGGGGATGCTCCCCTGCTTCATCCATAATCGCTAATAGTGTATCGCCCCGGTGCGACAATGAATTCGGCAGGTATCGCTCTACCTCATAAATCCAGGTGTTCCAGGTGTTGAGGGAAATTCTTAGGGGCCTGCCCGGTGATTGGACATATACCGTGAATGTGTTGCGGTACCCGCACGGCTCCTCGATAATGCACGCCTGAATGACCTTTCAGACTTTGAGGAGAGCCCGCTCCATGGCACATGCACGTGTGAAATCAATCGAGGGCCTGCGCGCCCTGGCAATTGCCTCGGTGGTGGCATATCACCTTGAGGTAGGCTGGCTTCCCAGCGGCCACATGGGCGTCGTCATGTTCCTCGTGCTCACCGGCTACCTCGTGACCAACTCGCTGCTGCGCGAGTTCGACCGCACGGGCGACATCAACCTGCTGGCGTTTTGGAAGCGCCGCGTCACGCGCCTGTGGCCCCCGCTCGCGGCGATGGTGGTCATCGTCTGCGCTGCGTGCGTGCTCTTCGACCACGTGGCCCTCACCAAGATGCGCCCGGACATCCTGCCGAGCCTGCTCTTCTTCGACAACTGGAACTACATCGCCAACGGCCTCTCCTACTTCGACAAGATCGGCGGCGTCTCGCCCCTCACGCACCTGTGGTACCTGGGCGTGGACATGCAGCTCTGCATCCTGTGGCCGCTCGTGCTGTGCGGCGTGCTCAAGGCGAGCAACGACAGGAAAGGCCTGCTCGCAGGCGTCGCCCTCGTGCTTGCCGCGCTCTCGGCCGTGCTCATGGCGCTGTTCTACGTGCCCGGGGCCGACCCGAGCCGCGTGTACTACGGCTGCGACACGCGCGCCTTCGCGGTGCTTCTGGGGGCGGCTCTGGCCATCGCGTGGCCGCTGGGCTACATGCCCACCGTGGGCAGGGAACTGCTCGTGAGGCGCGTGGGCGAGCGTCGCGTGCGCGACGAGCGCAGCCCGCGCGGCTATGCGGTGCTGCCCGTGTTCGGCCCCTCCGGCGCGGCGCAGGCCAGCGGCTTCGTGGGCCTTGCGGGCCTGCTCGTCATCATGGTAGCCGTGCCCGCCACCTCGCAGTTCTTCTACTACGGGGGGATGCTCCTCGCCGCGCTGCTCACCGTCCTCGTGATGGTGAGCCTGCTGTCCCCGGGCACGGCCCTGGCGCGCGCCTTCTCGTGCGCTCCTTTGCAGTGGCTCGGCGGCAGGTCGTTCGAGCTCTACCTATGGCACTACCCCGTCATCGTACTGCTCGACGCCGACGGCTACGCCCCCTGGTGGCTCAAGCTCGTGGCCGTGGCCGTCTCCCTCGTGCTGGCCGAGCTGGCCTGGCGCTTCGTGGAGAAGCCCCTGGGCGACAAGGAGCTCATGGCCTACATCCGCTCTGTGGGCGTCTCCTTCTTCACGAGGACGCCCCAGGTGGCGGGCACCGCATGCTGCGCGGTGGTGCTCCTCGTGGGCGTGGTGGGCTGCATCGTCGTTCCCGAGACCACGCTCGTGCCCAAGGACGCCATCACCTCCACCGGCGAGGCCGTAGACAAGGCCCGCGACCTGTCGGCCGAGAAGGCCGCGCGTGCCGCCGGGGCGACGGCGCAGGCGGGGGCCGACGCCGCGAGCACGGCGGGCGCGGCGGACGCCACGACGCAGGCGGAGGCCGGAGCCGACGGGGCGGCGGTCGTGAGCGAGCAGGGGCAGGCCGACCAAACGGCCCAGTCCGCCGAGCAGGCAGCACCGGCTGCGCAGGCCTCCGAGGTCACCCTGCCCGAGGGCATCTGCTCATTTGCGCTCTACCAGTCCGACGAGGACAACGCCCTGGGTGTGTACTCCCCCATCCTCATCGGCGACTCGGTGCCGCCCGAGGACGGCTTCTCCGACGTGTTCCCCACGGGCTATGAGGACGCCTACGTGGGGCGCATGCCCACCCAGGCCTTCGACATCTTCGCTGACTACGTGTCGCAGGGCGTAGTGGGCAAGGTCGTAGTGTTCGCCTGCTTCACCAACACAACACCCCAGGTAGACGACCTTGAGTCGATGGTAAACGGCATCCCGCAGGGCACGCAGGTGTTCCTCGTGGGCACCAAGAACCCCGACGGCTTCCAAGACGAGGCCAACGCCAACCTCATGCAGGTGGCCGACGCGCACTCCAACGTGCACTATATCGACTGGCCCGCCACCGCCGCCGGCCACGAGTCCGAGTACTTCTGGGACGACCAGACCCACCTGCGCCCCGAGGGCGAGCAGGCCTACCTCGACATGATCGCCCGCGCCATCGCCCCCGTGGTGGTGGAAAACGGCGGCAGCGTGGTGGCAAGGTAGGAGGCACTCGCAAGCCAACGCACCTCACCCGTAGAGTGGCGGCTCGACCACGTCCTCCACCGAGCAACCCAGGGCGCGGGCGAGGCGAAGGACCGAAGCAACCTCGGCTTTTGAGATGTCGGCGCGGCGCTGCTCATAGAGCTGGATCATGCGCAGGCTCACATCGCTGGCCACCGAGAGCTCCACCTGGGTGAGCCCGAAGTTCTTGCGTAGGGTCTGCAGGCGGGCGGGCCGGGCGCGGCGGCTCTCGGTGAGCAGCGCGTCGGCTATCGTCCCAAACTTGCCGATGTCGGCCTCGTGCAGCAGGTACAGGCTCAGCACCTTACCCGCCGTCAGCCCGTCGGCGACCAAATCACAGAACCGCTCGTTGCGCGACCACTGGTACTCGGCCAGCGACCAGCCCGCCCAGTACTGCGGGCCATACCCGTCCCGAGGCGTCGGCGCGGGAAGCGCAGCGGCGTCCAAGCCGGAGCGTTGCACAACCTTATATGCCAGCTCCGGGCCAGACATCCCCGCCACATAGCTCGGATTTCCTCGTTCGAATTGCATGGCGACGCCCGACGTGATGAAGTACCCGAAAAACGCATCGGCCTCGAACCCGCAGTCGAGCACGGCATACTCCAGCATGCCGCCCAGGTTCGCCATGGCGTCATCGAGGTAGAGGATGTCGTAGGCAGGCGCTGTCATTTGTCCACCCCTCCCTGAGCATGTCGATGACATACAAACCGGCAGCTGGATTGGCTTGCTCCCGCTGTCTCTGGAAATCCCGGCGAGCTTGGGCGTTTCGCCTCTCTTTGCGCGGGTAAAACACCGACCCTTGTGCCGGAACCGCCTCGATGAACTCCAATGCGTCAAAAGCCCGGCGCGAGCGTGGCACAACCTGCTCGCCCAGCTCCCCCAGCGTCATGGCCCTGCGCAGCTGCTCAAGCGAAATCGCGCCGGAGAGGAACGCCGAGGCAAACGCGAAGTACGAATCATCGGCGCGATAGCCCCGGATGACGTCGAAGTCCTGGTAGTTCGGTAAAAACACGTCAGCTAAATACGCGGCGGCCTGCTGTGGAAGACCGGTGCCCAGCCGAACGATGCGATTGTCCAAAAGGATGGCAAGCCAATTGAGGATGTTGAACTCAGGCGCAGCCAGGTCAAGAACGTTCAGGCCGCCCGTCTCAAACAGGTACGTGTTGGCATAGCCGTCGTTGCCATCCACGCAACCCCACTCCTGCGCCATCGGCAGGCTCTCGGTACAGTAAAACCCCAGGCCGTAATCGTTGTGCGGGTTGCCCACCCCAAACGCAGGCCGCTCCACCACATTCGCAGACCCATGGTACAGAGTCAGTTTGGCCATCGCATACCTCCAACTATCGTTATAGCGATAGTTTAGGCGGATAACAGATGCCATTGCAAGTACCCAGGAGCGGCAATGGAACGCGGAACCTGCAGAGGCAATGCGAATTACCTCGTTAAATGTGCCAGTTGAAAGTTTATCTAAACTTTTGAGTTTGATTACTTAACAGCTGGTTTCTTTGATTTAACGCATGTGCCATCATCGGCGCAACCTAAACCTAAAACGACCTACAACAGCCGCGGCATCCAGCTCGTTCTGCCGTCTTGCTCAAGCAGCAAGCTGCTACAATCGCGCGAAAACGACGATGCTCCTGGGGAAGGAGACGAGCGGCTATGCCCAACCTCCCGAAGCACGCGCTCATCGATGGAAAACGCCTCCTGCTTGGACAATGCATCCCGCACATTGGAAACGGCGAGCCCATCGTCACCTGCGAGATAAACCAGCCAGGTGCCCCCGACTCGCCAAGAGGAACCGTCCTCTACGCCACCCAGGACGAATGGCTTGAAGGAGCAGCACGGCTTGTGGAATGGGCAGACAAAGAGGGCATTGTTACCACAGCAAGCCCCACTGCCGACAAGTTGCGGCTGTTCCGTTCGCTCTTTCATGGACGCGACGACGTGTATGCCCATGGATATCGGAGAAAAGACGGCAAGATCGCCTATGTCCCGGCGTGCGCAAACGAATGGGAGCCGGGCCTGTGCCCCAAAACCGACCCGGCAAAACGCAAGAATGCCGCCTTGTGCGCCCGTTGTCCCAATCGCACGCTCATGCCCCTCACCGATCAGGTGCTTATCGCCCATTTTCGAGGTACCGACGAACGTCTCCACGATGTGGCCGGCCTATATGTCACCGACGAGAATTGCGAGACGTCCGTACTCGTCGCCGACTTTGACGGCACGGGCTGGCAGAAGAACGTGGCCGCATATCGCGACGCAGGCCGCGAGCTGGGCCTCGACGTCGCCGTGGAACGCTCCCGGTCGGGCGAAGGCGGGCACGCATGGCTGTTTTTCGAAGAGCCCGTTGCGGCAAAAATCGCACGCAACCTCGGGTGCGCGCTTATCACGCTGGCATGCGGCTTGACCAACACGATGCATCTGGACGCATACGACCGGCTCTTCCCCACTCAAGACACGTTGGTGGAGGGAGGGCTCGGGAACCTCATCTCACTCCCCCTTCAGGGTCAAGCCCGACAACGCGGCAACTCGGTCTTCGTCGACGACTCACTTGTCCCCTATCCAGACCAATGGGAGTTCCTCTCGCGGGTGCGAAAGGTAACCGCCAAGCAGGCCAGCTCTGCCATCTCCCTGTGCGCAAAGCGCGCCGGTGGCCCGCTGGGCATGCTGGGCTATACGCAACCCGAGTCGAAGAGCGGTGGGTTCTCCACGCCCCCGGCCGATAAGAATGAATCGCCAAAAACAGCGGGACGGCCGCCCTCGAACGCCCGGAATCGTCATCCGCTCACACCGCAGGATTTCCCGGCACTCGTCATGCTCGTTGAGTCGGACATGCTCTACATCCCCCTGGACGGCCTCTCCGCGCAGGCATGCAATCGCATCCGCCGCCTCGCAGCCTTCGCCAACCCCGAGTTCTACCGCGCCCAGGCCATGCACCAGTCTGTCTGGGGAAAGCCCCGCATCATCGACCTATCGGAAGACCGAGACGGCTCCATCGCCTTGCCACGCGGCTGCAAGGAAAGCCTTCTTGCCCTTCTCGACCAGTCAGGGGCTGCATATTCGGTCGTCGACGAGAGGTTTGCCGAAGGACGCGTCGAGGCACGGTTCACCGGCACGTTGCGCCCCGCTCAAGATGTTGCTGCTCAGGCGCTGCTGCAATGCGACACCGGAATACTCTGCGCACCCACGGGCTTCGGCAAAACTATCGTTGCGGCAAGCCTCATAGCGACCCTGGGCCTTCCCACACTTGTGCTCGTGCCAAGAACACCCCTGCTGGAACAATGGGCAAACCAACTCGGCGAGTTCTTGGACATCCAGGACACCCGCCCGCCGATGCTCACGCCAAAAGGCCGTCCGAGCAAGAAGAAGCTCCCACTCATCGGCATAATCGGCGCGGGAAAGACAGCCCCAGGCGGGCTCGTGGATATCGCGACGTTCCAGTCGCTGTCAGAAAAGACCGATATCCCGGGAGAGCGCCAGGTGAAGGAGCTCGTCAAAAACTACGGGCTTGTCATCTGCGACGAATGCCACCATGCCGCCGCCCCCCAGCTCGAGCGGATACTTAAGACAGTGAGGGCGCAACGGGTCTACGGACTCAGCGCAACTCCCAAGCGCGCCGACGGCCTCGACCCCATCGTCAGCATGCTCTGCGGGCCCGTGCGGCACAGCGTCGACGTGAAAGCCCAGGCCACCGAGCAGGGGTTCGCGCGCCATCTCATCCCCCGCTACACGGCCATGCTATTCCCCGACTTGACTGAAGGCGTATCGTTCTCCCAGGTACTCGACGCGCTGTGCGACCACGCCGACCGCAACCGGCTCATCGCGCACGACGTGCTCGGCGCATTGCATGAAGGCCGAACACCCCTTGTCGTCAGCAAGCGAAAGCAGCACGCCCGAACGCTGGCCGAGCTTATCGCAAAGGATGGCGCCGAAGTCCGTCTGCTTGTAGGCGAGGGCACCCAGCGCCAGCGCCGCGAGTCCATCGCCGATGCGTTGGAAGTCTCGAAAGAGCGCCGGATTGCCCTCGTCGCCACCGAAAGCTACCTGGGAGAAGGCTTCGACATGCCCAACCTTGACGCGCTTTTCCTCGCCACGCCCATCTCGTGGAGCGGCAACGTCACCCAACAATCGGGCCGGCTTCACCGCGTCGCAGAAGGCAAAACCGACGTGCGCGTCTACGATTACGTGGACATGGCCGTGCCCATGCTCGAGCGCATGTACAAAAAGCGCCTCAAAACCTACGCCCATCTGGAGTATCAGCCAATCGATGAAGGCCAGTATCAGGTAGGCGCGGTGACAACCGATTCAAGCAGCGATTCCGCCCACCTGGCGCCCAGCGCGTTCATAACGGCGGAAACGTTCCTGCCGACCTTTGTCAACGATATCCGCAACGCAAAGCGCGACGTTATGATCGTCGCGCCCTCCGCAAGCATACATTTGATACAACGGCTGGAAAGGCCCCTGGCAGACGCCGTACAACGAGGCGTTGCCGTCACATGCCTTGTGCAAAAGACTCCGGTTGGCGCCCCCGCGCTTGAGAAGCTTGCAGAATGCGGTTGCGACATCCATGCCCCTTGCCTCGGGCCGAGCGGATATGCCGTCGTCGACAGCAAAACCATCTGGTACGGCAGCCTTCCCCTCCTCGCCTTCCCCAAACGCGACGACTGCAGCCTGCGGTTTGTCAGCGCCGAGGCGGCAGATGCGATGCTGCAGGGGGCGAAGGCACAGGGGGCGCGCAAGGAGACGACCGCATAGGAGAGGATGCGGGCGGCGTTTCATGCGCGGCGAAGTGAGCCTGCGTGCGCCCCGCACCCCACGCACGCAGACGCGCCGGCCGGCGGGGTTCCCAGGTCCCGCCGGCCGGCGCGCGTTGCGTACTCCTCTACTGCATGCGCAGGGCCTCGACCACGTTGTCGGCCTTGGCGTGCTTGAGGCCGTAGGCGCTGGCCAGAACGGTCACGAGGGTCGTGCCGGCGATGGCTATGCCCACCGAGGCCCAGGGCATCGCGAAGCTGAGGCCATCGAAGGAGCGCGTGAGCGCGTAGAAGAGCAGCTGGCTCACCACCACCGAGGCGATGAGGCCGAAGATGAGGCCCCGGATGCCGAAGCGCACGCACTCCCACGCCACCATGCGGCTGATGCCGGCGCGTGTCATGCCGAGCGACTGCAGCACCGCGAACTCACGGCGGCGAAGAAGCAGGCCGCTCACGATGGTGTTGAACACGTTGGCCACAGCCACCAGGGCGAGAATCGCCGCGAAGGCGTACGAGAACGTGTTGAACACCACCACGAGGTTGACCATGGACTGCCTGCTCTCGGCGCCGTTGCTGACGCCGTACGACAGACCCGGCACCTCCTTGCGCAGCAGCTCGAGGGCGGATTCATAGGCATCCGCAGGCTTGGTGGCATTAAAGTAGCAGCTCATGCACATGCTCATGGCAGAGCATTCCACCTCGGAGATGTCCTTGCCGGCAAGCAGTGCGGAGGCATTGGAGACGGGAACGAGCAGGCATGCGTTGCTGGGCAGGCTGACGCCCTCGGGAGCCTGGCCCGAGGCCAGCACGCTCACCACCTCCACGTCGTTGAACGCGCTGGCGTGCTCGGAACGGGCGTACTGCGAGGTGGCGCCGTCCTCGGTGGGGCCGGCAAGCATGAGGGCGAAGGTGCCGTCGTCGGCCACGTTCTCGTAGTAGAAGGTGCCCAGGCTGCGGGCCTGCTCGTCATAGGAGAGCAGCGTTACCGTGCCCGGCTGCTTGAAGAAGTCGACGGTCGCGTATTTACCGTTTGACCTGGAGTAACCGCCGTTGTAGCCGATCCCCCGGACCGTCTTGGAGTCGTAGAACTGGTCGGAAGAGATGCCCTGCGCGGCCGCCACGGCGTTGAACTCGTCGTCGTCGAGCAGGCACACCCCCAGCTGGAACTGGTAGGCGCCCTGGTCGTCGGCATAGCCGTACACGTCGGTGCCCGCCATGTCCGTGGGCATCGAGGCCGCGATGTAGTCCTGGTAGGTAAAGCCCTGCCCCGTCACGCCGTCGATCGACGACAGCTGGGTGTAGAGCAGCTTGGCAGTGTCGACGTCGAAGCCCTTCTCAGCACCCGAGTACACGGCCACGCCCAGGTCGTAATCGGGGGTCGAGGTGCTCGTAGCCCCGCTGATGCGCGTGATGGCCATGTCGAGCGCGCCGGCCGACACGAAGAGCATCACCGCGACGGCAAGGGAGGCCGTGGCCACGCGGGCCTTGGCGCGACCGCGCGAGGAACACTTCGTCGCAAGGGTGGCGGGCATTCCCAAGAGGCGTCCCCCTATGCCCTTTTCGGCCCAGGGCTGCATGGCATGTCGCTGGGCGCGGCGGCGCTGACGGGCAGAAAGGCGCTGATCGGAGACGTTGCGCAGTGCGTCCACGGCGCTCACCGAGGCAGCACGGCCCGCCGGCACCCAGGCGCTCAGGATCACGATGACGGCACCGAGCAGGGCGGATACCACGAGGCAGAAGGGGTCGACGCTGGCATGGAAGGACACGCCGAGGTCGGAGCCCAGAAGCATCTGCTCGATGCGACCGGACAGCGCGCTCAGCACGATGGAGGAGCCGGCCACGCCCAAAAGCAGGCCGCACGGGATGCCCACGCCGGCGATGGCGCCCGCCTCCCAGAACACCATGGAGCGAATCTGCCTGCGGCTCGCGCCGATGGAGGAGAGCAAGCCGAACTGGCGGGTGCGCTCGGCCACCGAGATGGCGAAGGCGTTGAAGATGAGCGACACCGAGGCGATGACGATGACGGCGCAGATGACCCCGGCGATGATCCAGATCGTGTCCCAGATAGCGCGGTCGGAGGTGATGAGCGAGTAGCGCAGCAGGTCCTTGTGCAGGTCGATGCTCACGTCCTGGCCGAACATCTCATGCAGAAGCGACGTCAGTCCCGCCTCGCTGGAGATACCCCGCGTGGAAACGTACACCGTGTGCACGTCGGGCTCGCCCGCCTGGGAGCGGGCCGTCACGAGGTCGGCGTCAGCGAAGGTGAAGGCCCGGGACTCGCCCGTGAGATAGGTGGCCGAGGACTGCTCATCCTGCTGGTCCGCCGACGAATCAGACGTCTCGCCGGCGTTGCGGTAAGTAAGCGTTCCGTTGTCGTCGGTGGCGGCGACGTAGCCCAGCAGGTCGGAATAGAAGGACGAGGGTTTGTAGAAGCCGACGACCGTGTAGGTCACCTGGACGCCCGAGCCTTCCAGGGTCTCGTCGCCCTCAGAGCCCATGGACGTCGAAGGCAGGGGCGAGGCGCCGTCCTGCCCCTGCACCTGGCGAAGCGCAAGCTCGCCGGACACGGTGCTGCCCAGCTCGCAAGACTCCTGGGTGAGCTCGGTCGTGCCCTCGTAGGCGCTGGAGAGCACGATCTCGTGCGAGTTCTGGGGCAGGCGGCCCTGCGCGAGGTGCAGGACGCACACGGGCTCGTAGTCCGAGGCGATGGCCTGCACGGTGAGCTGAGCCGCCACCGGGGTGGACTCAGAGGAGTCGGAAGTGCTGGGGGTGCCATTCCGGGCGTCGTTGAAATCAGCCGAGGAGGAGCTCACCGTCGTCGCGGGGCTGGTTGCGGAAGAGGATGCCTCGCTGGCGCTGGAGTCGGAGGAGGAGGCGTCCGCCTCGTCGGCCTCGGGCTTCCACGACTGCAGCTGCCCCACGTACGTGATGTCGGTCAGGTCGGCGACCTGGGCGTTCTCGCGGGCCGAGGCCACGACGGAGGCGTCGGTGGTCTCCACGCTCGCATGCCAGGAGCCGGCGTTTGCCACCTCGTAGTCGTACAGGTAGGTCATGAAGCTGTTCACGCTCACGAGCACCGCGCACAGAAGGGCGCACGACAGGGCCACGCCGAAGACCGTGACGGCGGTGCGCATGCGGTTCTTGGTGAGGTTGCGCAGCGTGAGCGAGCGCATGACGTGCGGGCGCACGCCCGCCTGCCGCTTGTCGCGAGCCATTAGCGAATCGCCTCGTCGCGCACGATGCGGCCATCCTCCACGGCCACGATGCGGTCGGCGGTGAGGGCGATGGACTCGTCGTGGGTGATGACCACGAGGGTCTGCCCGAGCTGCTTGTTGGCGTTGCGCAGGATCTGCATGATCTCGGCCGAGGTGCGCGAGTCGAGGTTGCCGGTGGGCTCGTCGGCGAGCAGCACCGCAGGCGAGTTCATGAGGGCGCGGCCGATGGCGACGCGCTGCTGCTGGCCGCCCGAGAGCTGGTTGGGCAGGTGCGTCTCGCGCCCCTCAAGGCCCAGCGTCTGTATCAGCGACGACAGGCGCTCGGCGTTCACGGGCCTGCCGTCGAGCGCCACGGGCAGCGTGATGTTCTCCGTCACCGTGAGGGTGGGGATGAGGTTGAAGAACTGGTAGACGATGCCGATCTCGCGGCGGCGCAGCACCGCGAGCTGATCGTCGTTGCGGGCATAGACGTCGTTGCCGTTGAGGTAGACGCTGCCTGAGGTGGGGCGGTCGACGCCGCCCATGAGGTGCAGCAGGGTTGACTTGCCCGAGCCCGACGAGCCCACGATCGCCACGAACTCGCCTGCGGCGATGTTGAGGCTCACGTCGTCCAAGGCGCGCGTTGCGCAGTCTCCCTTGCCGTAAACCTTCGTGAGGTGCTGGATGTTGAGTATGTCCATGGCCGTCCCTTCCGTGTGTGGTCATGCGCGATATCGGCAGCATCCATAATGACGGCCGCCGCTTGCACGGCCATGACGCGCGGGTGACGCAAGCGTCATTTTTCCTGAAAGCCGGCTGATAGGCCGTCTCGTTACACCACCAGGCTCGGGAAGGTGAAGTCGAAGCGCGCCCCACCCTCGGGCGCGTTCGAGGCGCGAAGCGAGCCACCCTGCGCCGACATGAGCGAGTGCGCCAGGGCCAGGCCGATGCCGAAGCCGGGGGCGTTCGCGTCGTCGGCCTTGCGTGCGTCGTCGCGCCCGCGATAGAAGCGCTCGAAGACGTGGGGCAGGTCCTGCTCGGCAATGCCCGGGCCCGTGTCGGTCACACGGATGCGGCAGGCCAGCGCGTCCTGCGACACCTCCACCTTGACGACGCCACCCTCGGGGGTGTGCTCCAGGCAGTTCTTGAGCACGTTCTCCACCGCCTCGGCCGACCAGGCGATGTCGCCCGTGTAGCCGGCCTGGGCGTCGCCGCGCACCTCGCAGGTCACGCCGTGCAGGTCGAACGACACCTCAAGCGGCTCCAACGCCTTGCGCACCATGGCCAGGGCGTCCACGCGCTCACTCTGCACGCGGATGGCCCCGGCATCGGCCTTCGCGGCCTTGAGCAGCGAGCTCACAAGCCAGCCCACGCGGTCCACGAGCGACTCCACGTCGCGAAGCGTCCGGCGGCGCACCTGCGGGTCGTCGGCGTCCTGGGCCAGGGCCACCTTGAGCCCGATGGCGGTGAGCGGCGTGCGGATCTGGTGCGACACGTCGGCCAGGGCGCTCGCCAGGGCGCACTTCTCGGCCTCAAGCCGGGTGGAGTTCACGCGCAGGCAGTCGACCATCTTGGAAAGCTGGTTCTTGAGGATGGACAGGTCGCCCTCGGCGTAGTTTGCCAGGTCGATGGTGCGGCCGTCGCGCAATACCTCGTCGATGTCGCAGGCCAGGCGGGCCATCTCGCGAAAGCGCCGCTCGGCCGAGCACACGTAGAAGACAAGGCCCAGGCCGCTCGCCGCAAGCGCCCAGAGCGCGCACGTCTGGCCGCTCGCCAAGAACGCTGTCAGACACAGGGCCGCAAGGCACAGGACCTGCCCCCCGAGCGCATGCCGAAACGAGGGGTTGTGGAATGCCTGCATGGGGCCTGCCTTTCTGAGGTGGCGCTAGCCCTGCGCGCGATAGCCCAGGCCGCGCACCGTCTCGATGATCGTCGGCTTGGCGGGGTCGTCCTCGATCTTCTCGCGCAGACGCTTGATATAGACGTTGAGGGTGTTGTCGCTCACGTACTCCCCGGCGTTCTCCCACACCACCTCGGCGAGGTTCTCGCGCGTGACGAGCTTGCCGGGCGCCTGGGCGAACACGAGCAAGAGGCGATATTCCAAAGCCGACAGGGCCACGGGACGGCCGGCCTTGCGCACCGAGGCGCTCGCCACGTCCACCACCACGTCGCCCAGGGTAAGCATGGACTTGTCGGCGGAGTTGCGCCGAAGGACGCTGCGGATGCGCGAGGACAGCTCGCGGGGCCGGAAGGGCTTGGAGACGTAGTCGTCGGCGCCCATGTCCAGGCCCGCCACGCAGCTGTACTCGTCGTCTGAGGCGGTGAGGAAGATGACGGCGGCGTGCGAGGGGCAACCGGGGGCCTTGGCGGCGGCGCACACCGCAAAGCCGTTGCCCTGCTCAAGGGCGATGTCCACGAGCGCGAGGTCGATGCCGCCGGCGTTGAGGGCGCGCAGGGCCTCGTCTTGCCGGGCGCACGACAGCACCTCGTGGCCGTCGGCGGCGAGCAGGGCACAGAGCCCCTCGCGGATCGCCCGGTCGTCCTCCACCACCAAAACGCGCGCCATCTGGCAAACCCCCTCGCAGACACCCTGGAAAGCACAGCCGTGCAGGGCCGATTGTAGCCGACGGAAGGGGCGCGGGAGCGTCGGGCGCGCGGAAGTGACCGGTTTGTCATGCGAGACGGAGGGCGAGGGTCAGAGGCGTCAGCAAAATGCGGGCCACCTCACGAGAGTCAGCCCGCGCAACACAGCTTCCTGGCCATCGGGCGACGGGCAGGAACGATGGCGCGTGGGCAGTGCGCCTGCTCACGCAGGCCCGCACACCTCCCACCCTCGCGTGCCGCCCCCGCCCCGCTCGCCCTCTCCCCTACTTCGCGGGCCAGTCGGTGAGGCAGGCGTCCAGCCCGGCGATGAGCCCCT
>CAVJGP010000073.1:0-11335 GCA_963648855.1 Alistipes onderdonkii
CCTTCAGGCTGTACGGCTCCTTCAGCCAGACCTACCGGGGACACGGCACCGACAAGGCGCTCGTGGCGGGCCTGCTCGGCATGGCCACCGACGACGCGCGCGTGAGGACCTCGTTCGACCAGGCCAAGGAGCGCGGCCTGGCCTTCGAGTTCACGAGCGACCCCAAGACCAAGACCGAGCACCCCAACACGGTGGACATCGACGTGACCGACGAGAACGGCCTGCGCGTGCGCGTGCGCGGCGTGTCGATTGGCGGCGGCGCGGCGGAGCTGCGCGAGGTGGACGGCGTGGCCGTCAACATCACGGGCGAGAGCACGAGCCTCATCATCCGCCAGAAGGACGAGCCCGGCGTGCTTGCCTACGTGAGCAACGTGCTCGCCCAGGCCAAGATCAACATCGGCACGGTGAACCTGTACCGCGACAGGCGCGGCGGCGAGGCCATCGTGGTGATGGAGGTGGACGGCGAGATTCCCGAGTGGGTGAAGCAGACCATCTCGAGCTTCCCGGCCATCGTGAGCGCGCGCATCGTGCCCATGGACGACAGCCACCGCAAGCTCGACTCCGAGCCGCCGCGCATGGGCGTGAACGAGGCGATCGAGGCCTTCGCGCAGATCGACTTTGCCAGCGCAAACGAGATGCTTGCCTACTGTGAGGCCCATGCATGCCCTTTGAGCAGGGCGTTCCTTGATCGCGACGAGGTGCTCCTGGCATGCGCGGGCACGGGGGCCGCGGGTACCGACGCCTATCTGGGCCGTGCCCTGGAGGTCATGCGGGCCTCGGTGAGCCCGGCCGGCGAGCCTGCGATGGGCGGCCTCATCGGCGGGGAGGCGCGCAAGGTGGCGCAGCTGGAGGAGGCCGGCTCGGGCCTGGGCGGCAGGCTTGGGCGCCTTGCCTCCTACGCGCTGGGCGTGCTGGAGACCAACGCCGCCATGGGGCGCATCGTGGCCGCTCCCACGGCGGGTTCCTCGGGCGTCATCCCGGCGGTGCTGCTCTACCTGCAAGACGAGCACGGCTTCTCGGATGCCCAGCTCAAGGCGGCCCTGGCAAACGCGGCCGGCGTGGGCCAGCTCATCGCGCGCAACGCCACGGTGGCGGGTGCCGAGGGCGGCTGCCAGGCCGAGGTGGGATCGGCCAGCGCCATGGCGGCCAGCGCCACGGTGGAGCTTCTGGGCGGCACGCCGCAGATGTGCTTCGACGCGGCCGGCATGGCCCTGGCGAACCTGCTGGGTCTGGTGTGCGACCCCATCGGCGGCCTCGTGGAGGCGCCCTGCCAGAAGCGCAACGCCTCGGCGGCGGCAAACGCCCTGGTGAGCGCCGAAATGTCGCTTGCGGGCATCCATGCCGACGCTCCCTTCGACGAGATTGTGGACGCCATGGCCAAGGTGGGCCGCTCGCTTCCCTACGAGCTGCGCGAGACGGCGCTGGGCGGCATGGCCGCCTGCCCCTCGTGCAGGGCGTGCGGGCGGTAGGGGAAGGAGCGCGCGCTCGAGCGCGGACGAGAGGGGCGCGCCCAAACGCGAGGGGCCCGGGGCTGAGGGGGCGGCGTTGCGCCGTCTTCAGCTCCGGGCTCCTTCTCATGCAGGTGATTTGCCTGCGCGCTCCGGCCTACTTCCTCGCGTCGCGCCTCTCGCCCGTCTCGTCCGTCCCCGTCGTCGCCCCGGCGTGCTTCTCCATGAACGCCTCCCGGCGGGCCGCGTGTGCGGCGCGGGCGGCGGCGTAGTCGGCGATGATGCGCTCGCGCTCGTGCTCGGCGTGCTCGGCCACCCACTCGGCGTGCGCGGCGCGGGCCTTGCGGGCGGCCTGCAGGTACTCGCGGCGCGCGGCCTCGGCAGAGGCGAAGGCCTCCTCCACCGCAACGTGCCCGGCGGCGGCACGGTCCTGGGCCTTCTCCATGTCGCGCACCAGGCGTCCCAGCACCACGTGGTCGTGGAAGATCTGGCGTGCCTCGCCGGGCTCGGAGGTTACCTGCTTGGCGGCCTCTACCAGGTGCATGTCGGCCAGCGACTGGAAGGCCATGGCGAGCAGCGGCATCACGAGCACCGTGACAGCGCCCGCGCTCATGAGCACCGAGGCTATCTCGTCAGTCATGGCGCCGGCCTGTGTGGCCACCGAGGTGACGGCCACGATGATGGGAAGCGCCGTGGTGCAGTAGAGCGACACCGAGGCGCGGCTGCCCGCCGCCATGTCGCGCGACTCGGGCGCGAGCTTGAGCGCCACGAAGATGGGAAGCGCGCGGATGATGAGCAGCAAGACGATGAAGCCCACGAGCAGCGCCGGGTTGAGCGCGATGGCGGCCAGGTCGATCTTTGCGCCCGACACCACGAAGAAGAGCGGGATGAAGAAGCCGTGCGCCATGCCCGTGAGCTTCACCTCCAACGAGGTGTTCTCCTCGGGCACGAGGTAGCGCAGGACGAAGCCGGCCGCGAAGGCGCCCAGCACAAGGTCGAGCTCGAAGATGTCGGCGAAGGCCAGCAGGCTCACGAGCAGCAGGATTGCCAGGCGCACATACGTCTGCGAGGTGGTCTGCGAGCCTTCCGTGATCCAGGTGTAGATGCGGCCCGAGAAGCGGTGGATCGCCTTGCCTGCCAGGGCGAACACCACGCACAGAGCCACGAGTCCCAACAGGATCGCGATGCTCGCCGCCTTGGCGCGCGTGGTAAGCAGCAGCGCCATCGCCACGACCGGCCCCAGCTCGCCCCAGGTGCCGTAGGCCAGGATCGCGTCGCCCACGCGCGTGCCCATGAGGCCGCGCTCGGCCATGATGGGCATGAGCGTGCCCAGGGCCGTGGTGGTGAGGATGATGGCGATGGCGACGCCCTCGATGCTGTCGAGCGAGGCGATGCCGCTGACGTAGATGAACGCCGCCGCCAGCCCGAACGACACGAGCCAGGTGAGAAGCCCGTGCCTGCCCTGGGCGCCTACGACGGTCTTGGGGTCTATCTCGAAGCCCGCGAGCAGGAAGAGAAACGCCAGGCCCAGCTCGGAGATGAAGGAGATGGTCTGGTCGGTGGCGATGACGCCGGCCATGTGCGGTCCCAGGATCGCGCCCGCGAGCAGCAGGAACACCGTCTCGGGGACGATGCGCCCCGGCACGGCCCGCGCCACCACGGGCACCAGGGCCGAGACGAGGGCGATTATCGCAAGCGAGAGGAAGTCGGTGGTCATGGCAGTCCAAACCAGGGTAGCAAGGGGGCGCGGCCCCGCAGGGCCGCCGCGCCCCCTCTTGAGTCAAAGAATGAGAGATGCCAGATGCTGCCGCGCCCCCTCATGAGAGCGGGAAACTTCCGGGAGTCGGGTGCGTCGTTGCGGGCCTGCGTGCTTGTCAGCGACAGGCCGCGCCGGCACCCTGGCGGGGGCTAGGCCTCGGCGATGACCGAGATCTCCAGCACGCTGCCCTTGGGAAGGGCGGCCACCTGCACGCACTCGCGGGCGGGGTTGGAGGTGAAGTGCTTGGCGTACTCGGCGTTCACCTCGGCGAAGTCGCCCAGGTCGGTGAGGAAGACGGTGGTCTTGACCACCTTGTCCATGGAGGAGCCGGCGGCCTCCAGGATGGCGGCGATGTTCTTGGCGGCCTGGGCGCACTTCTGCGCCACGGTGCCCTCGAGCAGCTCGCCCGTCTCGGGGACGAAGGGCAGCTGGCCGCTCACGTAGACGAAGCCGCCGGCCTTGATGGCCTGGGAGTAGGGGCCGATGGCGGCCGGGCCCTTGTCGGTGTGGATGACCTCGAGCATGAAGAACCTCCTTGGTTGAGGATGGGAACTGCCGTGCAAAGGGTAGCAAAACGAGGGGAGCGGCTTGCCCGCGCCGCCCTATCGATACACGAAAGCCAGGTGATGGCGGGGAAGTGCGGGCGCGGGGTGGGGAGGTGAGGGCGTGTGGCGGCGCTTGCTGCAGCCGTCGTGACGATCCGGTAGGCATGATGCCCGTGAGGTCGTGGAGGCGCGGTCGACGTTCGGTGCACAGTCGCAACGTGTCATCGTCTGCAATATCTGCGAGGACGTAGCCGTGTGGCTGACCTTCGGCGCGCCGCCCGCAGCGCTCCGTTGGCCCCGATACCTGCGAGGGCGTGGTCGCGCACCCACCCCCTCGCCCCTCTTCCCTCTTTACCCCCTCACCGCGCGTCGCTCGCTATCCCCAGCACCTCCAGCGCCTCGGCGCGCGTGTGCACCCCGAGCTTGGCGTAGATGTGGCGCAGGTGGGTCTTGAGCGTGTTGTGCGACAAGAACAGCTCGCCTTCGATGTCGGCGGCCTCCTGGCCCTGCGCGATGAGCGAGAGGATCTCCTTCTCGCGCGGGGTGAGGCCGCGCTCGGCGCTCAGGGCCTCCACGCGCTCAAGCAGCTGCTCGCGCGGGGTCTTCACCGCAAGGCCGCTCGCGGTGTCGATGCCGCACACGCCCCAGTCGGAGGTCACGGAGCGCTCGGAGTGCCAGATGAGCACGCAGCCCACCGTGGCCACCAGGCCGATGAGGGCGATGAGCCAGAGCATCTCGCCGCCGTCGAGCACGCCCTGGGCGCGCATCCAGCGGCGCAGCAGGATGCCCGCGAACATGGCCGCCTCGCTCGAGGCGCGTCCCGCCGCGAACACACGGGCACTCGGGATGTCGCAGCGATGGCACACGTTGGCAAGCATGAGCAGCGCAAACAGAGCAAACGCCACGTAGGAGAGCTTCACGAGGAAGGAGACGAGCAGGCCTGCCTGCTGGGACACCAGGGGGATGAGCGCGAACGACACCACGGCCACGGGCAGCGTCACCCAGGCCAGGTAGCGCACGTCCACGTTGCCCGAGCGCGCGACGAAGGCCACGAGCAGAAGGGCGCCGAAGAGCGCGGTGGCCATCACGCGATGCACGGCGCCGATGCCGTCCGCGTCTACCAGGAGCGACCCGGCAAAGCCCGAGGCGAAGCCTGCCAGGGCCATGAGCACGACGAGCTTCCAGGGCACGGGGTACGAGACGGCCTGCCGTCCGGCGCCGAGCGGGCGGTCTGCCGGCTCGGCCGCGCCCCCATCGCCCGCGCCCGCCGCCGTGCGCCAGACGCGCTCGCCCGGCAGGCGCGACAGCGACACGGCCGCCATGACGCCCGAAAGCGCAGGCAGCAGGGCCACGGCCACACACGAGGCGTCGTACTCCATGTTGGAGGCGACCAGGGCCACGGCCCCGGCCACCAGGCAGCTCAGGGCGCCGAACAGAAGGCAGCGCGTGGAGCCGAGCTGCACGTATGCCTCCGCCCAGAGCAGGAAGAGCACCGCCCCGCCCACGGCGCTGGCCACCGAGAGGGCCGCGAGCAGGGCGAGGGGCACGCCAGGCAGCACGGCCAGGTACGGAAGCGCCAGCGTGCCTGCGGCGCACAGCGCGATGGAGCCCACGCACAGCGCCCGGTGCGAGGAGACGGGTCCGAGCCTGCGGCCCAGCGCGGCCACCGCCACGAAGAGGCCGATGTCGCCTGCGCGCATGCCATAGTCCACCACGACCTCGGCCGCCGAGCCGTCGCGCGCGAAGACGAACATGCCCGGCAGATGCGTGCAGCACAGCCACGCCACGAAGACGCCCAGCCCCACGAGCGCCCAGGGCAGCAAGGGCGCCCCGCGGCCCTCGGCCTGCGAGCCGAAGCCGGAGAGCAGCTCGGCCACGCGCCCGCCCGCCCCAGGCCGGGCGGCGGCGTCCGGGGCGGCCTCGCATGTCGGCGTATGGTCAGATGGCATGGCGCCCCCTCGGCTCGATAGGTGTCGCGCAAACGGGGGCAAGTATAGACCACGCGGTGCGCCCTAAGTGCCAATCTCGGCAAAATACCAGGTAAACAGTGCCGGGTGATATGAGGGTGATTCTGCGATACTCCTCGCGCGGGCCCAATTCAGCCTGTCTCAGCCTTTCTTATCGCGGCCGGAAACGCCACAGTGGGGCCCAGCCCGGGCACGGTAGGCGTATGCGCCGCACGCCCGGAGTCATACCGAGTTGACGCAGGACGCGTCACGAGAAAAAGGGGCTTTGCAATGGAAATGACCCGCCGTAACTTCGTCGCCGCAAGCAGCACTGCCGCCGTCGCCGCCATGGGCGCCAGCGTCGCCCTGGCCGACCAGGCCAAGACCGAGGACGTCGCCGCCGACGAGCAGGCCGCAGGCGAGACGCTCGAGGCCGACATCGTCATCGCAGGCGCCGGCGCCGCCGGCATGTTCGCCGCCGTCGAGGCCTCCCGCGCCGGCAAGAGCGTCATCGTGGTGGAGAAGGGCTCCTCCATCGGCATGGCCAACGGCGCCCTGGCCGGCGGCCCCTTCGTGGTCGAGTCCTCTGCCCAGAAGGAGGCCGGCATCGACATCACCGTCGACTACGCCTTCAACCACATCATGGACTGGTCGCACTGGTCGATCGTGGCCCCCGTCGTGAAGAAGTGCCTGGAGCTGTCCGGCGAGACCGTGGACATGTTCACCACCGAGTTCGGCATCGAGACCTACATGCGTCCCGACAACTACGGCTCGGGCTTCGACTCGGTGCGCATCGGCTTCGGCACCAAGGAGCAGGGCGTGCGCGGCGAGGACCGCTGGCTGCCCCTGGAGCAGTGGTGCGAGGAGCGCGGCGCCCAGTTCGTGTTCGACTGCGCCCTTGAGAGCCTCATCGTCGAGGACGGCGCCGTCATGGGCATGCACTGCGTCTACGGCGACGGCACCAAGGTGGACGTGCGCGGCAAGAAGACCCTCGTGGCCACCGGCGGCTTCCTGGGCAACGACGAGATGATGATCGAGCGCTACGGCACCAAGGTCAACGCCCTGGGCAACACCCTGTCCGACGGCACCGGCATCAACGCCGTCGTGGCCGCGGGCGGCATGTACGGCACCCAGTGGGGCCTGTGCGGCAACGAGTTCACCGGCTCCAACGACAAGGTGACCCCCGTCTACGACCGCAAGAACCCGGCCTTCTGCTGCGGCATCTACGGCGGCCTCATGGTCAACCACTTCGGCCGCCGCTTCGCCAACGAGGCCAAGTTCGCCAACTTCCCGCTGGCCATCGGCGGCGCCATCTCCCTGGTGGGCGGCACCTACTACTGCATCGTCGACCAGGCCTATGTGGACGCCCTCGAGGGCTCCGACGCCTACACCGTGAACGGCGCCGACGAGGAGGGCTGGCCCACCGGCAAGATGACCCTGCTCGGCAAGACGCTCGAGGACGTCCAGGCCGGCTTCGACACCGCCGTGGAGGAGGGCTGGTGCTACAAGGCCGACACCATCGAGGCCCTGGCCGACGCCATCGCCTGCCCGGCCCTCGTGAAGACCGTCGAGGACTACAACGCCGATTGCGCCGCGGGTGAGGACACCTTCATGGGCAAGCCCGCCTCCTTCATGAACGCCATCGAGCAGGGCCCGTTCTACGCCCTCGAGTTCCAGCCCTCCGGCTGGACCTCCATGGGCGGCGTGAAGACCAACGACCGCCTGCAGTCCATCGACCGCACCGGCGCCGCCGTGCCCAACCTCTACGTGGCCGGCGCCGACAACGGCTCCACGATCTCCACGCCCTACTGCGACTACGAGGGCACCTCGCTGATGACCGCCTACAACTGCGGCCGCCTTGCCGGCATGTGGATGAGCGAGGATATCGACGCGCAGGCTGAGTAAGGCCGGGGTTCCCTCAGGCGGGGCAAGTTCCCCCTGTGCTCAAACAGTTTCCAAAAGGAGAGGCCCGGGAGGGCCTCTCCTTTTGGAAAAACTGCGCCAGGAGGAACTTGCCCCGCCCCGCACGACGGACTCACGGGTCAGGCCATGGGGGGCTTCAAGATCGTGGTGCTCGCAGGTTGCGCCGCCTTCAGGCCTCGCTCGTATAAGTTGTGGATCGAAATCAAGGCGTTTCTCGGCTCTTATTTATACTAAATGCTAAAAAATATAAATAAGAAGACGCCAAGTTCTTCGTCGCTGCTATCATTGGCCCACTCTTACCGTAGAGACGAGGGCCTTGCGATGGCATACCAGTCACTTGAGAAGCTCTTCCATAGGGACGCGACCCCCGAGCGCTTCGCTCGCAACGCGCAGCTTGCCGAGGAGAGGCTTCGCGCCGAGTCCACGTTCAGGACCGGTTTCGTCGTTGATTCCGGGGAGCTGTTCGTTGCCTGCGCGCCGAAGCTTCTCTGCTTGCAGGAGGAGGTTCTGGTGCGGGAGAGGGCGGTCGATGCCCTGCTGGCCGCACTTCCGCGGGTGGCGCAGGGGGCCACGGTTCGCAGCCTCATTGTGGACGAGGTTGTGTGCACCAACGAGCTTGAGGGGGTTCACAGCACGCGCCGCCAGATTGACGAGCTGTTGGAGGGCGATTTGCGCCGAGCCGCGCCCGGGGAGGCCTGTCCTGACGCCGGGCACAAGCGTTTCAGGGAGCTCGCCCGGCTGTATCTGGCCCTGAGCGCCCCGGTTGATAGGCCGACGTTCCCTGCGACGCCCGCCGAGGTTCGCTCGATTTACGACCTGGCCATGCACGGGGAGGATCTCGGCCCCGATGCCCCCGACGGCGAGCTGTTTCGGAAAGGCCGTGTCGAGGTCATTGGCGCGGGCCAGAGGGTGCTGCATGAGGGCCTCTTCCCTGAGTCGGCTATTGCTGGGGCTGTTCGCAAGATGATCGAGATAGTCGGCTGCGCCGAGGTGCCCACGATTTGCGCTGCGTGTGCGGGGCATTACCTCCTCGAGTACGCGCATCCCTTCTACGACGGCAACGGCAGGACGGGGCGCTACCTGCTCTCCCTCTCGCTCGCCGGTACCCTTTCCATGCTCACGACGCTGAGCCTTTCGCGCGCCATCGCCCAGAATCGCAGCCCTTATTACCGCGCCTTCAGGGAGGCCCAGTCGCCGCTCAATCACGGTGAGCTCACGATGTTCGTCCTGACGATGCTCTCATACATACGGGAGGCACAGGAAGGGCTCGTCTCAGATTTGGAGCGTAAGAGGGCTCTTCTCGACCTCGCCGAGCGGGGCATTCAGGGAGGGGAGTTGGGGCAGGGTCGCGCACTGGCGGCAAAGCAGTCGGAGATCCTGTCGCGCCTGGCCCAGCAGCGCCTGTTCGGCGCCTTCCCCGACGTGTCGCTGGCGGAGATTGCCCATTGCGCCGGCCTGGGCATCCAGATGGCCCGCAAACATCTCACGGTGCTCGAGGACTTGCTTCTGGTGGAGGCCGTCTCGCGGCGTCCATTGCGCTTCGCCCTCTCCGAGCAGGCCGTCGAGCGGCTGGGGATACGGTATTGATGCAAGGGGGTGAGGGTCGGCGTTGGCCATG
Organism: Alistipes onderdonkii; assembly: GCA_963648855.1. GTDB lineage: Bacteria > Actinomycetota > Coriobacteriia > Coriobacteriales > UMGS124 > UMGS124. The sequence continues at coordinate 9,240 of CAVJGP010000073.1, forward strand.
GCGGCGAGGAGCCTCTGCTGGGGCGAGCCAACCTGGGGTCGGCGCGGCGTCTCAGTGCTCAACAGATCTTGCACGGGTTTGCCTTGCCGACCCTTATGCTGGGGTCCGCCATGAGTGGGCGCGTTCCTGCGGCTGGCTTGCCGCAAGTCCCTGCGCGTCTCTCATGTTTGGGCGATTGTGAATGAGCGCCCCTCTGTGGTGGGTTTGCTGGCGATTTCCAGGCATCTAACCTTCGACTCGGCATCGGTTGTCGTATGGATGGGAGATGCCGCCGCGGAATCGGGGTTCTCCTACCGTCTTTTTGCGGCTCCGTATGCCCATACGGGGCAAGGTTGCCCCCCGATTTCAGTAGGCCTTCGGCAAAAAGCCTGGTAGAGCGGGTAATATTTCTTGCGCCCATCTCTTTCTGCCTCCCAAGTGCCTCGTTTGAGCTTGCATCATGGTAGGAGAACCCCGATTCCGCGGCGGCTTCTGGGGATTTCTGCGCGAGGGCCCGGGGCTGCCGAGGCGGCGAAGGCGTTTTTCGTCGACCTTGGGCTGTCCAGGCCGGTCGCTGTCGTGCTAGCGCGGCCCCGAGAGGCCAGGGGCGAGCGGCTCATCCGCATCGTGTGGGTGCGCTGCGGCCACGCCCCTTGCGGGGTCCGCGTTTGGGAGCATCACACGTTCTACCCCAGCTGGGAGGCACCATTCGTGGTTTCAACGACGAGATGAACGCCGCGAGCGCCGAGAGCCGGTACGTCGTGGGGCCAGGCACGGCGTCCGCTAAGGGGGCGGAGTGTCGGCGGGAGATGGAGGCGTCGGCCTCCGACGACCCGTCGTGGCTCGTCGCGCACGACGACGACCCACGCCTGTCGTTCTCCGTGACGCTGGAGGCCGGGGGCGGTGGGGACGGGAGCTGGGCGGTTCTCCGCGAGGTCTCGCTGTCCAGGTCGGCCGCCTGCGCGCTGGCGCGGGCCTGGAAGGGCAAGTTCGCGGGGTCCCTCCTCGTCGAGTGGAAGCGTCGCGACGGGGTCTTCGACCACGAGTTCGTCGAAGGCTGGCAGCACGCCGTCCGCGTCCTCGTTTACCAGATAGGCGCGGGGAGGGACGTGGCCTGGTACGCCTCGGAGACCAGGCAGCCCGTCAAAGCCGCCCTCGCTTGATCTCGCCCCGCGCGGGTGCTTCCGAGCATGGAGGCGCCCGCCAAAGGGCGGCGGGACATTTCACGAGAGGAGACACGACATGGAAGAGGTCGAGCGGGACGGTTACGGCGAGGTGGACGTCCGCTTCGTCCGGCGCGGGGCCTGCAGCGGCTACATCGTGGACGGGTCCTTGGCGCTGATCGCCTACAGCGCCCCCGCGTTGTGCGACGGGTGCCCGGAGTTCGACTGGTGCCCCTTCTGGGGCGACGGAATCGAGAGAGCCTACTCCAGCGGGAGGCGCGGCTGGATCGGGTGGGAGGACGACAAGACCGGGTGGGAGGACTCCAAAGTAGCCGAGTTCCGAAGGGCGGAGGAGTGGGGCCATGAGTCCTGGTCGGTCAGGATCCTCCCCCCGCGCAAGAAGGTGGAGGGCCGGTCGTCGCTGTTTGGATGACCGAGGTTCCTGTCGGGCCGCTGGCGCGAACCGGACGCAGAGAAGACAAAAGGAAACCCGCCCAGACCGTCGGTCGGGGCGGGTTTCCTCGTCCAAGCCCCTGTCGAAGCCGCCCGAACGGGCCTGGGCCCGCGAGTTGCCCTCGTGCATGGCGATATCACAGGCCGGGCGCTACTCCCAGTGCCCCACCTCGTCGTGGTGCACGGTCTCGGTGTGCCCCACCTCGTCGTGGTGCACGGTGTCGTACCATCCCTGGTCCTGGTAGGACCCCTGGTCCTCCCAGTGGCCCACCTCGTCGTGGTGCACCGTGTCGTGCCAGACCTCGACGGAGTAGTTGAGCTTGTAGTTGGGGTCCTTGTAGAGGCCGAGGTTGGTGGCCTCCATCATCTTCTTGTTCAGATAGTCGCTGGCCTCGTCGTCGTCGTAAAAGATGGCGCCGTCGTTGAACTCGTAATAGCCACCGCCGACCTCTTCGTCCCAGGCCTCCTGGTCGACGACCCACACCTGGTTCTCCACCCACA
>CAVJGP010000073.1:11949-14890 GCA_963648855.1 Alistipes onderdonkii
TTCAGATAGTCGCTGGCCTCGTCGTCGGTGTAAAAGACGGCGCCGTCGTTGAACTCGTAATAGGCGCCTCCAACCTCTTCGTCCCAGGCCTCCTGGTCGACGACCCACACCTGGTTCTCCACCCACACCTTGTTCTCGTGCCAGACCTGCTCGTCGTAGGCGGCCTGGTCGACGACCCAGACCTGCTCGTCGTAGGCGGCCTGGTCGACGACCCAGACCTTGGGGGCCTGCGGGGCGGACGGGGAGTCGTCTTGGGAGGGTTCCGGCGACTCGGAACCGCCTTGGGGGGAATCCGGCGACGGGGCGTCGGCCGAGCCGGCGTTGTCCTGGGGGGAGTCCGGCGATCCGTCCCCGTCCGCCAGGGGCTCGGCGAGCGCCGCCCCGTCGGGGAGGGCAGGGGAGGTGCCGGACGAGGTCCCGTTCGCGCAGGGCGCGCCCCCTGCCAGGGAGTCGGCCGTCACGCCGTCGGCCGCCCACCACCCGGAGGCGCAGGCCAGGGCCGCGGCCTCGTCGGAGGCGGCGGCGCCCGCGGGGACGTCGACGGCGAACAGGGGGCTTCCGGAGTCGGACAGGACGACCCACGTCACGGAGGACGGGGCCGTGGCCTGGGAGGCCTCGGCCGACGGGGCCTCCTTTTCCCAGTGGCCCTCGGCGGCGTGGTGCACGGTGTGGGTGCCGTTCAGAACGGTGTAGTTGATCTTGTTGCTGAGGCCGAGGTCGGTGGCCTCCATCATCTTCTTTTTCAGATAGTCGCTGGCCTCGTCGTCGGTGTAAAAGACGGCGCCGTCGTTGAACTGGTAGTAGGAACCCTCGACCTCCTCGCTCCAGGCCGCCCTGTCCTCCACCCACACCTCGCCGTCGTGGGCGGGGTGGGAGTCGGCCGAGGAGGCGGAGTCGGGCAGGGACGCGCTCGACAGGGCGCAGGCAAGGGCCGCGGCGCGCAGGGCGCCCTGCGAGACGGGCGACTCCGCCTGGGCGCGGGCCTGGGCGAAGGCCGACAGGACGTCCCGCGCGCAGGCGTCGGAGCCGGCGTTGAGCTCGCCCGCGTAGCCCGACGAGAGGGCGTCCAGCACCACACGGGCCGTGTCGGAGAGCTCGCCCGACGTCGCCTCGACGGAGGCGACGTCGCCGCCCTCGAAGGCCACTTCGAGCGTCACGTCTCCCGACGTGGCCTCGTAGGTGCCGTCCACGGGAGCGCGGGACACGGTGTCGGCGCCCCCATCGGCGGAGGGGCCGCCCTCCACGACCCAGACGTGGCCGTCCCTGACGGTCACGGAGAGGTGCTCGCCCGCGCCCACGGACACGCCGCGGCCCGCGAGCGTGAGGCCCTCGCGGCACAGGGCGTCGACGTCGTAGGCCGAGAGGGCCCGCGCCTGGGCAGCCTGCGTGGCGGCCGTCTGAGTGTCGCCGGTGCCCTCCGCTCCCATCGCTGCCGGGACCCCGCAGGTCCCGGCCAACAGCGCCGCCAGGCCCGCCGCGCATACGGCCGCCCTGGCCGCAGTCCCGAGTGTCGCGCCATATTGCATGTGCATGTGCTCCTCCTCTAGTCTCGCCGCCCGCGGCGGTAGCCACAGATGCTGCGAGGATAGGTCGGGGGGGGGTCGTGTCAATGCCGCCTGAAAGCTTTTCGGCCAGCTCATCCGGCCAGCTCGCGGCGCGCCCCATGTTGCCGGCGTCTCGCCGTGCCGGCCCCGCGGCCCCCACCGAGGCCGGCTGATCGAGCGTCACCCCCTCCACCCCATCTCATTTTCTCCCCCGCTCCATGCGGATGTGACAAACTTCGAGGGGCGAGCGTATATAGGGGTGATTGGCCAATCAGGCGGCGCGGGCGCGAAGGTGCGGGCGGGCCGCAGAACCGATATCCGTATATACCGAGGAGTGAAGCATGGCAACTAACGTGGTGGGGTCGCCCCCGCAGGCGCGGGAGGTGAGCGGGAACCGGCGCGACGACGAGTTCGAGCGCATCGTGCGCGAGCACGGCGGCGCGGTGTGGCGCCTGGCGCTTGCCCAGACGCGCAACCGTGCCGACGCCGAGGACGTCTTCCAAGAGGTGTTCGTGGCGCTCGTGCGGCGCATGGTGCGCAAGTCGGGCGAGTTCGCCTCTCCCGAGCACCTGAGAGCGTGGCTGCTGAGGGCGACGATCGACCGGTCCCGCGATGTGGCGCGGGCTGCGCGCAGGCGCGGCACGCAGAGCCTCGACGAGCTTCCCGCCGAGGTGGCAGAGGCGCTTTTCCCCTGCTCAGACGACCAGTTGAGCCTGGTCGCCCAGCGCGAGGAGGCACGCGAGCTGTGGCGTGCGGTGGGCGCCTTGCCCCCAAAGCTGCGCTCCGTCGTGCACCTCTTCTACGTCGAGGACATGAGCTGCGAGCAGATCGCGCGGGCGCTGAGCATCTCCACCTCGGCCGTCACGTCGCGCCTCAACCGTGCGCGCAAGCAACTTGGGAACATGCTGAAAGGAGAACGCCATGACCTCCCTGAATTCCAAGACCTCCCTGTCGTCGCAGGACCTGTGGGCCGCGCGTGCACGCAACGTCGAGCCCTCTGAGCAGCTTGTGAAGTCCACCCTCGTCGCCATGCACGACGCGCGGGCGGAATGCGGCGCCCGCAGCGCCCGTAGCGCAAGCACGGCGGGGCATGCGTGCAGGGCGAGGGGCGCCGGCCACGTCGCCGGCTCGCAGGGCGCGGCCGTGCTCACGCGCCGCAGGTTCGTCGCGCTCGGCGGCGTCTGCGCGGCTGCGGCGGCTGTCGCCGTGGGCATCCCGCTTGCCTGGCGCGGCTCCGAGCAGAACGGCGCGGCCCCCTCGTCGGCGCCCTCGTTCGGCCTTGCGGTGGCGCAGGCCGCAGAGCCGGGCAAGAGCGTCACGCTGCACACCTCCGACGCCACGCTCATGCCGCTCACGGGTTCGAGCAGCTTCCGCTGCCTGGAGCTTGCCCTCAACCT
>CAVJGP010000074.1:0-14627 GCA_963648855.1 Alistipes onderdonkii
CGCCTTGCGCATCAGAACCTGCTTTTAGCGGGGATTGCGGCATTTCATATGCTGCGTTGGTTTGATTGAGGAGAGGCGGCTCGCGCGTCCGGGTGGGCGCGAGGGGCCGCGGGATTATTGTTGAGAGGGAGACTTACTATGCATCCTGTTATCACTGCTTCTGACTGCATCGGCTGCGGCGCTTGCATCGACGCTTGCCCTGCTGGCGTCATCGAGCTGGCCGACAACGTGTGCACCGTCGTCAACGAGCCCGACTGCATCGGCTGCGCCAACTGCCAGGACGAGTGCCCCGTCGGCGCCATCACGGAGATCGCCGAGTAACTTCCGGCGTCGCCCTGGCGGCAAGCACAATCTCACAGCACAGCGAGAAGGGGGCCGCGAGGCCCCCTTCGCTTGCCTTGATGGCGTTTCCTGCTGCGCGGGTTATACCGCCTCGATCCAGGAGCGAAACTCGTAGTGCGTGTCCGGATCCTCTAAGGGGTCGTCTTCCCAATCCTGGGAGCCGTCATAGAGAAGGCGTTCAATCGATGCCCCCTCTGAGATGGTGAGCATCTCAGAGAACCAGACACCTCGGTCGATGGCAAGGTATATGCCGTTGGCAAGTTTGAAAATTACCGCCTGGGTTGACTTTCTGTTGCAGATGAGGGACGAATGGGAGAAGGTGGCAATCTCGTCGTTTGCAATATAGATCGCATCGATGGTTTGCCCGATGGTCCTTTGCTCGGCGTCCCCTGCTATATCTGGAACTTCCAAGCTACCGGGCTGCGCTCCATCGATATGCATTACGCCGTACTCGTCGGAGCCGCCCCGGTCATCGATTGGCTGGCTTGTCTGTAGACACGTGATGTCAAACGCCGGCCCATCAGTCTCGACTCGCACGGTGTGCCATGCGGTATCTCCCAACATGACACCTTGCAGGTTTGTTAGCGTCTTGCCTATGCAAGACTGGACAAGCGATCTTTCTGCCTGATCAAGGCAGCAGTTGATTTCGACCGTCATTTCTGGCCTTTCTTCACGAAGTGGATCTTCTGGTTCTTTACTCCCGGAGCACCGACAAGGCTGAGTTCCACGACGGGAGTGCCATCTGAATTTGAGTAACGACGGTACGTGATTATCGTGCCGTCCCTCATGCGCATCACATGCCCTTTGCCTCCATCTATATTAATGGTTCCCGTGCACTCAACCTACCCCATGGGGGCGGGCAGGGGCGGGAGTTGCTTGAGGCGGGACCACATGGCGCGCTTGCCCTGGTCGCTGGCAAGGGCGGCCTCAAAGCCGCCCAGGGCCAGGACGCGCCGGCCCAGCACGTGCTGCACGCTGCCCACGGGGAGCGGCGCGGCGAGGCCCCAGGCGTGGGCCAGGGCATGGGCGGCGGGGGTGTCGAGCGCCACGACGCACTCCGGGTCGAACACCTCCACCGCCACGGCCACGTCGGCCGGGTCGGCCTGAGGGGTGCCTGGCTGGTTCAGGAAGGTGGCTAGCGCGCCCCAGTCCCCCTCGCCCCAGCCCAGCTTGGCCAGGGCGGCCCTCAGGGCGGGGCCGTCGGCGCCTCCCAGCAGGTCGCCGCCCGCCTGCTCGCACGGGCCCGGGCGGCCCTTCACGAGCAGCACCGAGCAGAAGGCGTTGCCCGCCGTGAGGAAGCCTTCCTCCTGCAGGGACTCCAACTCCTCCTGCGTGCGCTCAAGGTAGATCCTGGCCACCTCGTCTTCGGGAAGCCGCGTGCCCTGTGCCTGCGCTTTTGTTCCGTTTCCCATCTTATGTGCCCCATATCTGTGTCGTGCTACAAAATGTTATATGAAGAGACTTAGATTTTGTATTGCCCAAGATTAAAAGGGATATAATGCCTCTCGAATCAAGGAAGGGTAACCCCGCCGCAGGGCGACGGATGAGGCCCGCCAATCTATTGAAGAGAGGTTACATCATGAGCAAGGTTATCGGTATCGACCTCGGCACCACCAACTCCTGCGTCGCAGTTCTCGAGGGCGGTCAGCCTACCGTCATCGTGAATGCCGAGGGCGACCGCACCACCCCCTCTGTCGTGAGCTTCCGCGCCGGCGGCGACCGCGTTGTGGGCAAGCCCGCCAAGAACGCCGCCGTCACCGAGCCCAAGAACACCATCGCGTCCATCAAGCGTTTCATGGGCCGCGCTTACAGCGAGGTCAACAGCGAGCTCAAGGGCATCGCTTACGACGTCTGCGCCGGCCAGGGCGGCCGTTGCGTCGTGAAGATCGACGGCAACGAGTACACCCCCGAGCAGGTCAGCGCCATGACCCTGGGCAAGCTGAAGGCTGACGCCGAGAAGTACCTGGGCGAGCCCGTCACCGAGGCCGTCATCACCGTCCCCGCGTACTTCAACGACGCCCAGCGCCAGGCCACCAAGGACGCCGGCAAGATCGCCGGCCTCAACGTCCAGCGCATCGTCAACGAGCCCACCGCGGCCGCTCTGGCCTACGGCCTCGACAAGCAGGACAAGGACCAGAAGGTCCTCGTCTTCGACCTGGGCGGCGGCACCTTCGACGTCTCCCTGCTCGACCTGGCCGACGGCGTGGTCGAGGTTCTCGCCACCAACGGCGACAACCACCTGGGCGGCGACGACTGGGACCAGCGCGTCATCGACTGGATGGCCGACAAGTTCAAGGCTGAGAACGGCATCGACCTGCGTCAGGACCCGATGAGCCTGCAGCGTCTGAAGGAGGCCGCCGAGAACGCCAAGAAGGAGCTCTCCAGCGCCGCCCAGGCCACCATCAACCTGCCCTTCATCACCGCCGTCAACGGCGTGCCGAAGCACCTCAACTACACGCTGACCCGCGCCGAGTTCGAGCGCTTCACGCACGACCTGCTCGAGCGCTGCAAGGCCCCCGTCCAGCAGGTGCTGCGTGACGCCGGCATGCAGATCTCCGAGATCGACCAGGTCATCCTCGTCGGCGGCTCTACGCGTATGCCCGCCGTGCAGGAGCTCGTCAAGAAGATGACGGGCAAGCAGCCCAACATGAGCGTCAACCCCGACGAGGTCGTGGCCGTGGGCGCCGCCATCCAGGGCGGCATCCTGAACAACGACCTGGGCGAGGGCGCCGGCGGCATCCTGCTGCTCGACGTCACGCCTCTGTCGCTGGGCGTGGAGACCATGGGCGGCGTCATGACCAAGATGATCGACCGCAACACCACCATCCCCACCTCCAAGACCGAGATCTACTCCACGGCGGCCGACAACCAGACCTCCGTCGAGATCAACGTCCTGCAGGGCGAGCGCGAGATGGCTCGCGACAACAAGTCGCTCGGCCGCTTCCAGCTCTCCGGCATCCCCGCCGCCCGTCGCGGCGTGCCCCAAATCGAGGTCACGTTCGACATCGACGCCAACGGCATCGTGAAGGTTTCCGCTAAGGATCTGGGCACCGGCAAGCAGCAGCAGATCACCATCTCTGGCTCCACCGCCCTGTCCGACGACGAGGTCAAGCGCATGGTGAAGGACGCCGAGGCCCACGCCGAGGAGGACAAGCGCCAGAAGGACGAGGTCGAGACCCGCAACCAGACCGACTCGCTGGTCTACGCCACCGAGCAGACCATCGCCGAGCTGGGCGACAAGGTTCCCGCCGACACCAAGTCTGAGGCTGAGGCCGCTATCGCCAAGGCCAAGGAGGCCCTGAACGGTACCGACGTCGACGCCATCCGCACCGCCGGCGAGGAGCTGCGCGCCGCTTCCTACAAGCTGGCCGAGGTCGCTTACGGCGACGCCCAGGGTGCCGCCGCCGGCGCTCAGGCCGGTGCCTCCTCCAAGCCCAACGACGACGTGGTCGATGCCGACTACGAGGTCGTCGACGATGACAAGCAGGGCAAGTAATGATGCCCGCCGACGGTAACAAGCCGCAGGGCGAGCAGGCCTGCGAGCAGGAGCAGCCCGTCGAGGCCGAGGTCATCGACGACCTCGAGGAGCCCCAGGCTTCCCAGGACGCCGAGCAGGAGGCTGCACCCGCCAGCGACAAGGTCTTCTCGATGGCCGACATCGAGAACGCCCGCGCCGAGGCGAAGGCCGCCAACGAGAAGTACCTGCGCCTGCAGGCCGAGTGGGACAACTTCCGCAAGCGCACGGCGCGCGAGCGTGAGGACGAGAAGGCCCGCGCTACCGAGGGCCTGGTCATGAAGCTCCTGCCCGTGGTGGACGACCTCGAGCGCTCCATCGACCACGCCGCCCAGTCCGCCCCCGAGGGCGCCTACGGCGAGTTCGTCGAGGGCGTGAAGGCGGTCTGCGACAAGCTGGTCGACGCCCTCACGCGCACTGGCGTGGAGGCCATCGACCCGGCCGGCCAGCCGTTCGACATGAACGAGCACCAGGCCGTCGCCCAGGTGCCGGACACCTCGGTGCCCGACAACACGGTTAAGGACGTGTACCAGAAGGGCTATCGCATGGGCGGTCGCGTCATTCGCTCCGCGATGGTCACGGTGGCCAAGGGCGGTCCTGCCCAGCCTGCGGCCGACGAGGGCTAAGGGCCGCAAGGCCCGCCCCTGGCGGCGACGCACAGACGAGAACCAACCAAGGCCGCGCCGGGATGTGCTTCCGACGCGGCCTTTCTTGAACAGCTTGAAAGGAGGTGCGCGCTTATGGCATCGAATCAGAAGACGTTGTACGAGGTGCTCGGCGTTGACGAGAAGGCCTCCGAAGACGAGATCAAGAAGGCGTTCCGCAAGCTCGCCGTGAAGCTTCACCCCGACGCGGGCGGCGACGAGGAGCAGTTCAAGCAGGTCAGCCAGGCCTACGAGGTGCTGTCCGACTCCAAGAAGCGCGCGGAGTATGACAAGGCGCTCAAGTACGGCGCCTTTATGGGAGGCAACCCCGGCTCCGGCGGGTCGTACGGCTACTCGTCGGGCGGGGCCGGCATGGACTGGCAGTCCATCATCGACTCCATCTTGCACGGCGAGGGTGCCTTCGGCACCGAGTGGGACCCGCAGGCCACCGGGTTCGGCGGCTTCAACGGCTGGGGCCAGCCCCGCCCGCAGCGCGGCGGCGACCTGTCGATGAGCGTGGAGGTGTCGTTCCACGAGGCGCTCGAGGGCGTCTCGCGCAAGGTGAGCTACCGGATTCCCTCCACGGGCACGACGGAGACCCTCACGGTGAAGATTCCGGCCGGCGCCGTGGACGGCGGCAAGCTGCGCTATCGCGAGCGCGGCGAGTACGGCTCGCAGGGAGGCGTGCGCGGCGACCTCGTGGTCACCACGCGTGTGGCCCCGCACCCCTTCTACACGCGCGACGGCGCCGACGTCCACATGGGCCTGCCCGTGAGCGTCTACGAGGCCTGCCTGGGCGCCGAGGTCGTGGTGCCCGCTCCCAACGGCAAGGACCTCAAGCTCAAGATCCCCGCAGGCACGCAGGCCGGCAAGGTCTTCCGCTTCAAGGGGATGGGCGCGCCGGACGTGAAGCACAAAGGCGAGACCGGCTCCTTCTACGTGAAGGTTGCCGTGCAGGTTCCCCGCGATTTGACCGACGAGGAGCAGCAGGCCCTTCAGCGCCTGCGCGACCATGACAAGCGTGACCCGCGCGGCGCGCTGAGAGACAAGAGGTAACACCAATGCCCTCGAGGAATGACGACGAGAGGAACCGCCCGCTCTACATGATCTCGGTTGCCGCCGAGCTCACGGGCATGCATCCCCAGACCCTGCGCATCTACGAGAGCAAGGGCCTGGTGAACCCGCGGCGAAGCTCGGGCAACACGCGCCTGTACTCCCAGGCCGACATCGAGCGGCTCGACCTCATCGGACGCCTCACCGACGAGGGCATCAACCTCGCCGGTGTCGTGCGCATCCTGGACATGAAGACCCAGATGGACGAGCGCGACGCCGAGATGGAGCAGCTCCGCGCCGAGCTCAAGGAACTGCGCGAGCAGGTCCACGAGTATCGGATGCGAGAGACGATCACCGCCCTCATGCCTTACGCGGAGGGCGGCAAGAGCCCGCTGGCGCTGCTGGCGGGCGTGTCCGACCTAGAGAAAGGCCCGGACACAGATAAGGACGAGTGATCCATATGAGGATTGACAAGTTTGCAATGACGGCGCAGGCGGCCCTGCAGGAAGCTGTGGGCATCGCCAGCGACACGGAGGCCTCCGAGGTCACGAGCCTGCACCTGCTCAAGGCGCTGCTCGAGAGCTCCGAGCGCAACCTCGACGCCATCATCGAGCGCGTCGGCGGCGACCCGGCCCAGCTCAAGGCCGCAGTGGACGACAAGCTCGCCAAGCAGCCCCGCGTGAGCGGTGGCTCGCAGGCCGGCATGGGCCAGGACCTCATGCGCGTGCTCGACGCCTCGCAGAAGCTCGCCACGAAGATGGGCGACTCCTTCGCCACCACCGAGCACCTGCTCATCGCCCTGGCCGGCGACAAGGGCGACGCCGGGCGCATCCTGAACGACGCGGGCCTCACCGCCAAGCGCGTGCAGGAGGCCTACGAGCAGCTCCGCGGCGACTCGCGCGTGACCGACGCGGAGAGCAAGACGCAGTTCGAGGCGCTCAAGCAGTACGGGCGCAACCTGACCGACCTGGCCCGCGAGGGCAAGCTCGACCCGGTCATCGGCCGCGTCGAGGAGATTCGCCACACCATCCAGGTGCTGAGCCGCCGCACCAAGAACAACCCTGTGCTCATCGGCGAGCCCGGCACCGGCAAGACCGCCATCGTCGAGGGTCTGGCCCAGCGCATTGTGGCCGGCGACGTGCCCTCCACGCTGCGCGACCGCGAGCTCATCGAGCTTGACATGAGCGCCATGGTGGCAGGCGCCAAGTACCGCGGCGAGTTCGAGGACCGCCTGAAGGCCGTGCTGAAGGAAGTGGCCGCAGCGGGCGGCAACGTCATCCTGTTCATCGACGAGCTGCACACCATCGTGGGCGCCGGCGCCTCGGGCGGCTCGATGGACGCCTCCAACATCCTGAAGCCCGCCCTTGCCCGCGGCGAGCTGCACGCCATCGGCGCCACCACGCTCGACGAGTACCGCAAGTACATCGAGAAGGACGCGGCCCTGGCCAGGCGTTTCCAGCCCGTGATGGTGGACCAGCCCACGGTGGAGGACACCATCTCCATCCTGCGCGGCATCAAGGAGAAGTACGAGATCCACCACGGCGTGCGCATCACCGACTCGGCGCTCGTGGCCGCCGCGCAGCTCTCCGACCGCTACATCACCGACCGCTTCCTGCCCGACAAGGCCATCGACCTGGTGGACGAGGCCGGCAGCCGCCTGCGCATGGAGCTCGACTCCATGCCCAGCGACATCGACGCCCAGGAGCGCCAGCTCACCCAGATGCAGATCGAGGAGCAGGCGCTCATGAAGGAGGACGACGCCGCCAGCGCCGAGCGCCTGCAGACCCTGCGCCACGAGATAGCCGAGGCGCGCGAGAAGCTCGACGCCGCCAAGGCCGCCTGGCAGAACGAGAAGGGCATCATCGACCTGGTGCAGCAGCTCAAGAGCAAGATCGATGAGGCCCGCATCGAGGAGGAGCGCGCCACGCGCTCCGGCGACCTCATGCGCGCCTCCGAGCTGCGCTACTCCACGATTCCCCAGCTCGAGAGCGAGTTCAAGGACGCCGAGGAGCGCCTGCGCGCCAAGCAGGCCGACGGCGCCAACCTCAAGGAGGAGGTCACCGCCGACGAGATCGCGGCCGTGGTGAGCGCCTGGACGGGCGTGCCCGTGTCGAAGATGATGCAGGGCGACATGGAGAAGCTGCGCCACCTTGAGGACCACCTCAAGGAGCGCGTCATCGGTCAGGACGAGGCCGTCCACGCTGTGGCGAGCGCGGTGCGCCGCTCCCGTGCGGGCCTGTCCGACCCCGATCGTCCCCTGGGCAGCTTCCTGTTTTTGGGCCCCACGGGCGTTGGCAAGACCGAGCTGGCAAAGGCCCTGGCAGAAGCTCTGTTCGACGACGAGCGCGCTATGGTGCGCATCGACATGAGCGAGTACATGGAGAAGTTCAGCGTGCAGCGCCTCATCGGTGCCCCTCCCGGATACGTGGGCTATGACGAGGGCGGCCAGCTCACCGAGGCCGTGCGCAGGCATCCCTACACCGTCGTGCTGCTCGACGAGCTTGAGAAGGCGCACCCCGACGTCTTCAACGTGCTGCTCCAGGTGCTCGACGACGGCCGCCTGACCGACGGCCAGGGTCGCGTGGTGAGCTTCAAGAACGCCATCATCATCATGACGAGCAACATCGGCTCGCAGTTCATCCTCGAGGCCACCGGCAACGACGAGCTGCAGCAGAAGATGCAGGAGGCCCTCAAACAGGCCTTCCGCCCGGAGTTCCTCAACCGTATCGACGACGTGGTGTACTTCAACTCGCTGGGCTACTCGCAGATTGAGCGCATCGTCGACCTGCAGCTCGACGACGTGCGCGCACGTCTTGCCCGCGAGCGCCTCACGATGCGCGTCACGCCCAGCGCCATGGACTCGCTCAGCCTGGGCGGCCTCGACCCGGCCTTCGGCGCGCGTCCCCTGCGCAGGCTCATCCAGAGCAAGGTGGTGGACGGCATCGCCAACCTCGTCATCGACGGCAAGCTTTGCGAGAATGACGTGGTGCTCGTGGACGTGGACAACGATGGCAACATCGTGGTCACTAAGGACGAGGAGGCCTCGGCCAAGGCCCGCGCCGAGAGGGCGGCGACGCCCGAGGACGTGCCCGTTGAGCCCGACTCGGTGGAGTAGGCCGCGCGTGGTTCTAGGCACGTGCTTGATGTGCGCTTGGCCTCGCTAGCTCGATAGACATGCGCCCCCATGGTCTCATGGCTGTGGGGGCGCTGCTGTTTGAGGCCGGGCATGCGATGTTATCGCCCGGAATGCGCGATGCTGGGCGTGGCGGGCGCGTTATGTTGTACTTTGTTGGCCCCATGACCGTATCGAAAGGAACCTTTATGGCAGGTAAGGACACGCCGGCAAACGCCCCCGACACAGACGCCCGCACGCCCGACGAGCGCGCGCGGGCCCTGGAGCCCATGCTGGCCGACCCCGACGTGCGCATCCGCAAGAGCGCCGTGGTGGCCCTGGGGCGCATCAAGAGCGCGACCTCGACTGCCATGCTGTGCCGCGCGCTCGACGACACCGAGGAGGGCGTGCGCGCCCTGGCTTGCCAGGCGCTTGCCCGCGAGGCCGACCCCGCGTGCGTGGGGCCCCTGCTGGAGCACCGCCACGATGAGCACGCGGGCGTGAGGGCCGGCGTGCTGTGGGGCCTGGCCAACGTCGTCGCCCACGCGGGACTCACCGACGAGGAGAGGGCCGGGCTCTTCACGCCCATCGCCGTCATGGCCTTCGACCCCGACGACGGGGTGCGCGCCGACGCGGCCGCCGTGCTCGGTACCCTGCGCGACCCCCGCGCCACCGACGCCCTCACCGTGCTGCTCGAAGACGACGTGGCCCGCGTGCGCGCGAACGCCTGCGCCTCCCTTGCGGCCACCGACGACGAGGCGGGGGAGCGTCTGCTGCTCGAACGCCTGGCGCAGACGGGGGAGGACTCCCTCGTGCGCGTGAGCGCCATCGACGCACTCGCTCGGCGCTGCGAGCGCGAGGCTGCCGTGGGCAAGCGCGTGCTGCCGGCGCTGCTCGAGTGCGCCGCTGACGCCGATGCCGACGTGGCCTCCACGGCCGTGTGGGCGCTCGGCTTTGCGTGCGCCCCGGCCAGCGAGCTGCGCGGCCAGGTGCAGTCGGCGCTTGAGGGGGCGCTCGCGGGCGAGGCCGAGTGGGCGGCCCGCTATGCGGTGGAGGCCCTCGCGCGCATCCACGACGGGCAGGCCCGCGCCACCCTGGAGGGCTTCGACCCTTCCACCTCGACGCTTTGTGACGTCTTGGCACCTCTTGTCACCCAGGCGCTCGAGACGTTCGAGTAGGCCGCCTGTTGCCGCGCACCCGGGTAGAATGGCCGTCATCTGAAACGCGCACGTCTCTCGGAAAGGAATCGTCCATGTCCAAGCACGAACCTTCGATGGACGCCTGGCTCAAGGAAGCCAAGGCCGACCCCAAGGCCGCCCAGTGCGGCATGTTCCTCACGCACAACGGCGTGGTGCGCGTCACGCCCAAGCGCCAGGTGCGCGAGGGTGTGGAGGGCCTGGGCGAGGTGGCCCAGGTGGAGTTTTCCTACGACGCCGATGGCGTTGCGGCCGCCGAGCGCGAGGCTCTCACCTGGCCGGGCGTCTACTACGTGCGCACCTGGCTCAACGAGGGTGCCCTCAACGTGGGCGACTCCATCATGTACGTCATGATCGGCGCCGACATCCGCCCGCGCTGCATCGACGCCCTTAACAAGCTCGTGGGCAAGATTAAGAACGACCTGGTGGTGGAGAAGGAGATCTACGCCTAGAGAAGGCGCGGTGGCGCGAGCCGCCATGCACACTGGGCGCGTACGTCGCCGATGGGCGCGGAATCAAGGGCAGTGCCCCTGGTCCCGCGCCCTTTTTCGTGCGAACCCCGCCCCGCGAGCCCGGCTCCGAGCTCCGCTCTGCGCGTTCTGCTCGGCGAGCCCTACCCCATGATCGTCACGAGGATCGGGATGGTGACGAGCGACAGCACCGTTGTGAGGAAGGTGCCGCGCAGCACGGTGGGGGTGTCGGCGTCGTACTTCTGGCACAGCATCGTGCCCACGTTGGCCACGGGCATGGCGGTGGTCACCACGAGGATGCCCAGCATGAGCGGGTCGCTCACGATGAAGTGCAGGATGAACCAGTTGAGCGAGGGCATCACGAGCAGCCTTACCAGGCAGGTTGCCCACAGGCGCGGCGTGCCCACAAGCTCGCGCAGGGGAAGGTTTGCCAGCTGCGAGCCGATGACGAGAAGCGCCGCCGGCGTGGTCATCGAGCCCAGCTCGTCCAGGGCCGCGCCGAGCACGGGGACGTTGTGGACGCGCAGCAGGGCCAGCACGATGGCAAGGGCGCAGCTCAGCATCGTGGGCGTGCAGAATGTGCGCCACGTCACGCGCTCCATGTGGCTCGCCTGGGCGTCGCTTGCGATGAACCAGGCACCCACGGTGAAGCAGGCGAAGTTGAACGGCAGGTTGAAGATGGCCGCGTAGATGAGCGCGCTGTCGCCCCAGATGGAGGCCACCACGGGGAAGCCCAAGAAGCCCACGTTGCCGAAGACCATCATGAAGCGGTACACGCCGCGATAGCCCTTGGGCGTGCGCATGAGCGCCACCACCGCCACGGCCACGGCGATCATCGCGAGGTAGGCGATGCAGGAGAACACGAAGGCCGAAAGCACGTCGGTGCGCGAGGGCAGCTCCTCGGAGTTGAGCACCGACCCCAAGATCATCGAGGGCAGCGTGATGGAGAGCACGAGGTTGGAGAGCGCCTTGTCGAAGGCGGCGGTCGTGAGGCCGGTCTTCTTGCACCCGTATCCTGTGCCGATGACGAGGAAGAGCACGACGAGCTGCGTGAAGATGCTGAGGGTGTCGCCCACGGTGCTGCCTTTCTGAGGTCCTGCGTCAGGCCGCGGGCGTTTCAAACGCGTGAACCCTTGGCCCCCTGAGCGGCTTTTGGCGCGCTAAAAGGGTGTTGAATTCCGCCTGAACGGTACAAATAGATTATTGAAGCGTTAATAATACATTAACGAGGGTGCCAGGGGTGCATCTTTCTCATAAACTTGCATTCAGGCAACGCAGGCGGGTCAAGACCGCCGCCATCCAACGTCGCTCGTGAGTCCCTTGGGGCCCATCGTTTGGCATTGAGACGATTACGAAAAGGAGCGCTCGTCATGAAGAAGGTTTCCAGGAAAGAGTTCCTCGCCCTCGCCGGTGTGGCCGGCATGTCCCTCGTGCTTGCGGGCTGCGGCGAGTCCACCAGCTCCACCACCACCTCCACCGACACCAAGACTGAGGAGAAGACCGACTCCGCCGAGGAGAGCAAGTCCTCCGGCGAGACCATCGCCGACCTGCGCTTCGTGACCGGCGGCGAGTCGGGCACCTACTACGCCTTCGGCTCCGTCATCGCCCAGCACGCTACCAACAACACCGACGTCAAGGTGACCGCCCTGGTGGGCAACGGCTCGCAGGCCAACGTCGTGGCCATCGAGGACGGCGACGCGGAGCTCGCCTTCTGCCAGTCCGACGTCATGGCCTACGCCTACGCCGGCACCAACCTCTTCGACGGCGCCCCCGTCGACTGCTTCTCCACCATGGCCGCCCTCTACCAGGAGACCGTCCAGATCGTCACCTGCGACCCCGACATCAAGACGGTCGCCGACCTCAAGGGCAAGAACGTCTCCATCGGCTCGGCCGGCTCGGGCGTGTACTTCAACGCCATCGACGTCCTGGGCGTCTACGGCCTCACCGAGGACGACATCACGCCCACCTACCAGTCCTTCGGCGACTCCGCCGATGCCCTGAAGGACGGCAAGATCGACGCCGCCTTCATCGTGGCCGGCGCCCCCACCACCGCCATCACCGACCTGTCCACCTCCAAGACCGCCTACCTGGTCTCCCTGGACGATGAGCACGTCGAGGAGCTCCTCAAGACCTCCGAGTACTACCAGAAGGCCACCATCGAGGCCGGCACCTACACGGGCGTCGACGAGGACGTCACCACCGTGGCCGTCTCCGCCGTCATCATCGTGGCCGACTCCGTGTCCGAGGACGCCGTGTACACGCTGTGCGCCGACATCTTCGACAACGCCGCCGACCTGGTGGAGAGCCACGCCAAGTACGCCGAGCTCTCGGTGGAGAACGGCGCCTCCATCACCTCCGTGCCCTATCACCCCGGCGCGGCCAAGTACTTCGAGGAGAAGGGCTTCAAGGTCGCCACGAAGTAGTTTCGCGGCGTAACGAGCCTGTTACCTTCTTGCACTAAGCTCATCGGAAGCCGCAGCGGCTTTGCAAAAAAATCGCTGCGGCTTCCCTTGCGTTGTACCCGTCCGTCTCTATTCCCTTGGAGGTGTGAAAAGTGGCAGATTCTAAGGTTGATACCGCCCTTCCTGCCGACGATGTGCAGGCCGACGTCGATGAGGTCATGAAGAAATACGACCGAGAGTCGAACACGCGCGTGTGGCAGGGCATCCCCAAGACCGTCGTGGGCGCGCTCATGGCGGCGTTCTCGGTGTACTGCCTCTACATGACGCTCTTCAGCAACGTGCTGCCCGAGACGCGTCTGTCCATGTTCCTCGGCTTCATCGTGGTGATCGGCTTCCTCATCTACCCGGCCAACAAGAACAACGTCAAGCCCAACAGCATGCCCTGGTACGACATCGTGCTCATGGTGGCCGGCGCCGGATCGTTCTTCTACTTCGCGGCCAACGCCTACGACATCATCATGATGAACAACCGCATCGACCTGCAGCTCATCGTGCTGGGCGTCGTGGGCATCCTCGTGCTCTTCGAGCTGTGCCGGCGCTGCGTGGGCATCCCCATCCTCGTGGTGGTGGTGTGCCTGTTCATCTACGTCATCTACTGGCGCAGCGGCTACAACTCCGACCCGTTCAAGATGTTCCAGTACACGATTTCGCGCCTGTTCTACTCCGTGAACGGCATTATCGGCACGCCCATCAACGTGTGCTACACCTACATCGTGCTCTTCATCATCTTCGGCGCCTTCCTTGAGCGCACGGGCATCGCCAATTTCTTCATCTCCCTGGCAAACCGCCTGGCCGGCTGGTCGAGCGGTGGCCCCGCCAAGGTGGCCGTCATCTCGAGCGCCCTGTGCGGCATGGTTTCGGGCTCCTCGGTGGGCAACACCGTGACCACCGGCTCTGTCACTATCCCCATGATGAAGAAGACCGGCTTCAAGCCCGAGTTCGCCGGCGCCGTCGAGGCTGCCTCCTCCACGGGCGGCCAGATCATGCCCCCCATCATGGGCGCCGCCGCGTTCCTGATGGCCGAGTACATGGGCATCCCCTACATCGACGTCGCCGCCAAGGCCGTGCTGCCCGCTTTCCTGTACTTCGCCGGCATCTTCATCACCGTGCACCTCGAGGCCAAGAAGCTCGGCCTCAAGGGCCTGTCGCGCGACGAGCTGCCCACCTGGAAGTACCTCGGCAAGAACTGCTACCTGCTCATCCCGCTCGTGCTCCTCGTGTGGCTCGTGTCCACCGGTGCGCGCACGATGGCCTGGTCGGCCGCCATCTCTATCTTCGCGGCCTTCTTCATCGGCTTCATTAACTTCTTCCTGAACAACCTGCATGAGCGCACCGAGGGTCAGACGGTGGGCCAGGTGTTCGTGGAGACGCTGAAGTTCGCCTTGCTCCAGGCCTTCGAGGCCTTCCAGGCCGGCGCCAAGAGCGCCGTCTCGGTGGGCGTTGCCTGCGCCATGGCGGGCCTCATCGCCGGCTGCATCACCCTCACCGGCCTTGCCTCCGTGCTCATCAACGGCATTGTGGCCATCGCCGGCGACGCCGTGATCCTGGGCCTGCTCCTCACCATGCTGTGCTGCATCGTCCTGGGCATGGGCGTGCCCACCACGGCCAACTACTGCATCATGGCCGCCACTTGCGCCCCCATCCTCATCCAGCTCGGCATCCCTGTGGTGGCCGCCCACTTCTTCGTCTTCTACTTCGGCATCGTGGCCGACATCACGCCGCCCGTGGCACTTGCTGCCTACGCCGGCTCGGCCATCGCCAAGTCCAAGCCGATGAAGACCGCCATCAACGCCACCAAGCTCGCCATCGCCGCCTTCATCGTGCCCTACATCTT
>CAVJGP010000075.1:0-14548 GCA_963648855.1 Alistipes onderdonkii
CTCCAAGCCAGCCCGCTCCCGCCCGGCCCTACCCTATGCGCCGCCCTCCACCACACTGAGCAGCTCCTGCTGGGAGTGGATGCCGAGCTTGGCGTAGATGCTCTTGCGGTGGACGTTCACGGTGTTGCGGGCGATGACCAGCTCCTCGCAGATGTAGCCCACGTCGCGGCCCCGCGCCAGCAAGACAAACACCTCGGACTCGCGCGGGGTGAGGCCGCACTCGGCAGAGATCTGGGCGCAGCGCCGCTCGACAGACTCCGAGCTCATCCCGAAAAGCAACGGCGACAGCGAGAGAAGCTCGCGCTCGGGGAAGACGAGCAGGTAGGCGACGGCAACGAGGGCCACGCACGCCAAGGTGAGGCCAGGCAGCATGGCCGGGCCCTGCGACTCCAGGCCCAGCGCGCGCATGGCCTCGACCGCCTCGAAGCCCCCGAAAAGCCCGAGGTACTTGAGCCCCAGGACGTACCCGAGCACCATGCCCACGCGCTCGCGGCACATGTGCGCATAGCCCAGCGCGAGCAGCCACATGGTAGGGCCCAGGAGCGAATACCCCAGGTAGACTAGGACGTACATGGCGAAGAGCTGGCCGGACGAATCGCTGGCGGCGGCCACCCCCGTCGCGGCCACACCGCACAAGGTGAACAGCATGGTGAAGCGGTAGAGCAGCTCCAGGCGGTAGGCGCCCTGGCGCTCCATGATGCCCAGCGAGGTGCCGATCAGCGCGACGCCCACCACGAGGACCACCGCGAAAACCCCGGGGAAGAGGGCCACGTCGAGCCTGCCGGGAAGCATCTTGATGAAGAAACACCAGACGAGCTGCACCACAAGCGAGAGGACGAACATCGTGGCCGACATGGCGGCGAGCCTGGCCGCCGGGCGCTCCCCAGGTTGGCCGGCGGCCGCGCGGCCCTGCGGCATGCATGCCGATGCAGTCCCCATGGCGAGCTCACCGGCCATCTCACGGACAAGCAGCACGCAGGTCGCGACGGCGAGAAGCGCGACGAGGGCCGCCTTGGCCGGGTACCCCAGGCAGGGGACGGCGAGCAGCGGCACCCATTGCAGGCAAAATGCCGCCGACACGAGCACCAGGGCCTCGCGAAGATCCAGGACGTGCAGAGCGCGGCCCCACGCCTGGGTGGCCCAGACGGCGAAGAGGCCCGCCCCGACCCCGCACGCAACCGAGACGAGGGACGCCTGCGGCGCCAGCCAGGCAAGCACCACGGCAGCGGCGGAGCACACCGCGCCCACGCCGGCCGTGACGGCGGCGCACCTCGTCCAGGGCAACCTGGCGAGCCTCTGACACACGCCGACGCGGGGCGCGAGCGTCGCGGACGCAAGGAAGGCAAGCCCTGCCGTGAGGGTCATCGCGAAGAAGAAGGGGTCGTGCACGAGCCCGCCCTCAAGCTCGACGAGGTCGCGCAAGACGCCCTCGAAGCACAGGAGCAGCTCCGACCATGCCAGCAGGCACGCCAGGCCCGCGACGGCCCCCACCCTTGCGCGCAGGGCCCCCAGGGGCAGGAATCCGCCCCGACTCGCCGCCGCCTCACGCTGCGCCATGTATCCCCCAACCCTTGTCAAATCCCCGCGAACCGATACGCCCATGGTAACCAGCCGCCCCTAGCCCCGCCAGGCTGAAATTATCGACATGTCTACCAAAAACCCTTGAAAGCGCAGGTAGATGCCGCCTAACCATGCGTAGGTTAGATGCGCCTGCGGCCAAGTTAACCATCTGCAGGCAATGGCGCACAGCACACGTGCGGCCTTAGCGTCGAGGTTGTCACACGGGCGGCGGACAGCCCCGATGGGCCTGTAGGGCCGCCCGACACACGACGTGAGAAAGAGGTTTGGCATGAAGAACCAGGCTCAGTTCGTCGAGGCGTTGGGGAACGTCCGCGGCGCCATCCCGCTTCCCGCCGCCCTTACGAGGCGCGGCTTCGTGGCCGGGGCGGGCATCGCCGCCGCAGGTGCGGCCGCAGCCGCCGGCCTTGGCCAGGCTGCCCCCGCCCTCGCCGACCAGGCCGCCGAGGAGACCGCCACGGCAGGCATGCAGTTCAGCGGCAACGAGGGCAAGACCATGGGCGAGGTGCTCGGCGCCGGCTGGCTGGGCGAGGAGCCCGAGATCGCCGACATCGCCGAGACGCTCAGCTGCCACATCGTGGTGTGCGGCGCGGGCCACGCAGGCACCGCCGTCGCCCGCCACGCCGCCGAGCTGGGCAGCGACGTCATCGTGGTGGACTCCCAGGCCGAGGACAGCTTCATGGTGCTGGGCAACGATGTGGGCCACCTCAACTCGTCCTGGCAGATGGACATCAACGGCGTGCCCCGCTACGACGAGACCGAGTTCATGAACGAGTACCAGATTTACGGCGCGGGCCGCGCGAATCCCAAGATGGTGCGCGACTTCGCCTACCGCTCCGGCGAGGCCTTCGACTGGTTCATCGACGGCTTCACCGACGAGGAGAAGAAGGACATCGTCTGCCTGAACTGGCCCGTGGTGGACGGCTACGACTACCGCAAGGGCATCTTCACCTCGTACGTGGGCACGCCCAACTTCGGCGGCTCGGTGGGCCTGCAGGAGGCCGTGCTGCGCAGCCAGCAGAAGGCCAAGGACGCCGGCGCCCAGTTCTATTACGAGACCAAGGCCGTGCGCCTGGTGCACAACGAGGACGGCACCGAGGTCACCGGCGTGATCTGCGAGAAGGCCGACGGCACGTACGTGCAGATCGACGCCGACGCCGTGGTGCTTGCCTGCGGCGACATCGGCTCCAACTCCCAGATGTACAACGCCATCTGCGCCGAGAACTACGCCCTGGGCGAGTACAAGGACTGCTCGGCCATGTCGGGCCGCGACGGCAGCGGCATCGCGATGGCCATGCGCATCGGCGCCAAGGTGGAGATCGGCACCGGCGGCGACATGGGTAGCCACGCGTCCTTCCCCATGAGCCCGATGGAGGGCGCCGAGACCATCTGGCTCAACAAGTACGGCAAGCGCTTCTGCAACGAGGCTTACGGCGGGCCCCTGCTCTCCGGCTGCGCCGTGGCCCGTCAGCCCGGCAGTATCATCTACAGCGTTTGGGACGCCGGCTGGAAGACCGTCCTGCTCAACCAGATTGCCGGCCACCTCGCGCTCAAGAACTGGGACGAGGACTCCGTCAACGCCATCGGCGAGTACATGGAGGCCGCACAGGGCACGGGCGCGGAGGGCTCCGACGCCTCGGGCAAGTACCTCTACTGCGCCGACACCCTGGAGGAGCTCTTCTCCTACATGGGCATGGAAGAGGGCGTCATCGCCAACGCCGTGGCCGAGGTGCAGGCTTGGAACGAGGCGCGCGAGGCCGGCGTGGACACCGAGTTCGGCCGCGACCCCAACATGCTCTGGCCCATCTCCACGCCGCCCTTCTACGGCTTCGTGGGTTCCAAGCGCGTGGGCGGCGGCTCGCTCGTGGCGACCTCCGGCCTTCTGTGCACCGGCGACCAGCAGGTCCAGGGCCAAGGCTTCGAGCCCATCCGCGGCCTGTACGCCTGCGGCAACACCTGCGGCGGGCGCTTCCCCATGGGCTACAACGGCATCATGAACGGCGTGTCCATCGGCATGTGCCTCACGCTGGGCTACACGCTGGGCGAGTTCCTTGCCACCGGCGACCTGGACGAGGCCACCACGCTGGGCCTCAACAACGCCGAGCCCAAGTCGTCTTCCAACGGCGGCGGCCCCGGCCCGATGATGGGCGGCGACTCCGAGGGCGAGGGCGCCGAAGGCGACGCGCCCGCTGGGGACGGCACGGCCGAGGGCGACGCGCCCGCCGAGGGCGAGGGCGCGCCAAGCGCTGCGTAAGGACGCGAGGGGCAACGCGCGCGGAATCGCAGACGCGACTGCGCACATACATATGAGAGGCGCGGGCCGTTCCGGATTGGGGCGACCCGTGCCTTGCGTTGTGGGGCTTGGACGGCAGCTGCCCTATAGTTCCCCAGTACCTGCGCGGGTGAGTATTTACGTTTCTGTCGTTGCATATGCAACATTGAAAGCACGCCAAGATTTGTCGAGGTTTTGTTTCGGCTCTATGAACGTACGGCGTAAAAAATTACGTTTTACCTGGTAGCAAACGTGAACGAACTGTGCGGTGGGGGTTGTCGAAATCGCGCGGCCTATACTTCACCTCAGTTTTAGCAAGGAATTCCGGATACCCGGCGGCCAACGATTCCCCCGAAAAACGCGGCCGCCGGCTCCTCAAGGAAACCTTGCTGAAGCTCCCTATACCGGGGCGGCAACCGGGTGCGCAAGCGCCGAAGCGGACGCCCCACGACACAAAGGAGTGTGCGTCATGGATCGTTCTATCATTCGCAACGCTGGTCTGTCCCTCGTCCTGTGCGCCGGCCTGGGCATGGGTGCTGTCGCCATGACGGCCCAGAGCGCCTTCGCTGCCGAGAACACCGACAAGGCCGCTGCCACCGAGACGACCACGACCGACGACAAGGCCGCCACTACCGACACTAAGGCCGACGACAAGGCCGCTACCACCGACACCAAGGCCACCACACTGACCGACGGCACCTACACCGCCAGCTCCAAGGGCATCGGCGGCGACGTGCCCGTGACCGTCACCATCAAGGACGGCAAGATTTCCAAGGTCGAGGTCGGCGACAACTCCGAGACCCAGGGCATCGGCTCCAAGGCCATCGAGCAGCTCCCCGAGCTGATCGTCGAGGCCAACGGCACCGACGGCGTTGACGCTGTGTCCGGCGCCTCCGTCACCTCCAAGGCCATCTTCACCGCCGTCAACGACTGCCTGACCCAGGCCGGCGCCGGCGCCACCACCGACTCCGCCTCTGAGACCATGGCCGACGGCACCTACACCGCCAGCTCCAAGGGCATTGGCGGCGACGTGCCCGTGACCGTGACCGTCAAGGACGGCAAGATCACCAAGGTCGAGGTCGGCGACAACTCCGAGACCGAGGGCATCGGCTCCAAGGCCATCGAGCAGCTGCCCGAGAAGATCGTCGAGGCCAACGGCACCGAGGGCGTCGACGCCCTGTCCGGCGCTTCCGTGACCTCCAAGGCTATCTTCACCGCCGTCGATGACTGCATGAAGCAGGCCAAGGAGGCCGCTTCCAAGACGACCGACACGAAGGCCACCGACACCAAGGACGCCAAGGCTGACACCAAGGACGCCGACAAGGACGCCAAGACCGACGAGAAGGCCGACGACACCAAGACTGACGAGAAGGCTGACACCGCCTCCACCGACAAGGCCGACACCGCCACGACCACCGACACGGCTTCCAAGTAAGCTGGCCGTGGCAGGAACGCCGGCCTCGGGGCCGGCATGAGTCCAAGCCTGGCTTTTCCACAAGCACCACGTACGACAGAGGGGAGCGTCCCGCACGGGGCGCTCCCCTCTTGCATGCGCGGCGGGCTTGCCGTCTCGCCCGCCCGCGCGTTCCTCTAGCCGTACGTCTTCCGCGCCCTAGCAGGCATTTTGAACGCTCGCCACCTGTGCTAGCACCTCATCGCGCCGCCGGCTCGACAGAGAAAGCACGTCGCCGTTGACCATGGTCACCGTGTCGCGGCCCACGCAGGTGACGTACATGACGTTCACCACGAAGCTGCGGTGCGTGAAGGCGAACAGGCCACTGCCCTTGGGGTCGACGCGCTCGATGACGCGGCCGATGCCCTCGCGCAGCCTGAACTGGCCGGTGGTGCAGTGGATCACCGTGGACTGGCGGCGTGCCTCGAGGTAGAGCACGTCGGTCGGGCGGACGAAGTGCATCCCGCTGTCGACGTCGCGAATCTCCACGGGCTCGTCGGCCCCGCGCTCGAGAAGCCCCATCGCATAGCGGCTGGCGCTGAACGAGGGCGCCTGACCGCCGGCCTGCGCGTCGGCGGCGACGTCGGCCACGGGCTGCGAGAGATGAAGGTGCACCAGGCGCAGGCCCTCGGGACGGGCTCGCCAGACAAATGTGACGCGCTGGCGCAGGCCAGCGGAGGCGTTGAGGACGAAACCGGTGAAGCCGCGATACTGGCAGACCACCACCACGGTACGCGTGCCGCCGGAAGGAATCGCGCGGTACTCCTCGTTCATGAGCATGACGCGAGAATCCTGGCCCACCATGCGCTCGTGCATCTGGGCGAACGACTCGCCGCCCGCGCCGAACTCGTCGGCCTGCGTGCCTATCCAGACAAAATCGTCGGCGAGCATCTGCTTGCAGCCCTTGTCGTCGGCGTTCCAAAAGCAATGGACGAACTCGCGCGATGCGGACACGGCGGCCTCTATGGACACCATGGCCGACATCTCCGCCTGGCCTTGGCCCTGCGTGCCCCCTGTGGGAAGCGGTCCCTCATCGACAGGCCCTACGGCGATTTTCCCTTCCGCGCTCATCGCATTCGTTCCTTTCGATATAGCTTTCGTCTTGCAAGGTATCAAAAACAAGACGCTGCGTGTATGCTGCAGCATAGCACATACACAACCGGGCCTTCAGGAAAGGAACCCTCATGGAACATCCCGACGTGCGTGAACTGCTGCAGCAGGCTGGCAAGTGCGACACGATAGAGGACCTGCGGCGCGTGATCGAGGGCTTCGGCCTGTGGCTCAACGACACGGCCATCGCCTCCACCTTCGAGGCCATTCGCCGTCGGCGTGCCGCGCAGTCCGGGGCGCTCGGCGACCGCGAGCTTGCCGCCGTCGTGGGCGGCGTGAGCATGGAGCCCGAGGGCTACATGAACGACGACGAACTCATCGCCATGCTGGAAGGCCTGTTCGCAGGAAAGTAAGGCGCGAGCCGCGCGAGGGCAGGTGTCGAAACGCACCCATACGCAAGGCCGCGCCCCCAAAGCCCCGGCTACTTCACCACGACGGTCGTGAAGTAGCCGGGGTTCTCATTTGCATCGAATGTCGCGAGGTCGCGGCACACGAGCTCGTTGGGCAGGCCGCAGTTGGCCACGAACGCCGCACGGCCCGCCTCGCCGCGCCGCTCAAGGGTCTGCACAAGCTGGGGAAGCGAGCCGCATGACTTCATGAAGACCTTCGTGCCGGGCAGGTCGAGCAGGGCGTCGAGCTCGTCGGCGCATGCGGCGGCCGGAATCACGTGGAGCGGCTCGTCCATCTCGGTGAGACCCTCGCCCAGGCGCGCCGCCACGGCGGAGAAGCTCGTAACGCCCGGGATTATCTGCACCTCGAAGCCCCGGGCGCGCAGGCCGTCTGCCAGGTAGGAGAAGGTGGAGAAGACGCCCACGTCGCCCAGGGTGACGCAGGCCACGTCCTTGCCCTGGGCAAGGCGGGCGGCGATGGCCTCGATGGCCTCGGCGTGCCGGCTCTCACGGGCCTGCGCGTCGCGCGACATGGCAAAGGGCAGCAGCACGATTTCCTTGCCGGAGAGGTCGGCCGCGCCCCGCGCGATGTCGAGCGCGAGCGTGGAGCCCTGGCGCGTCTGAGGAGCCGCCACCACGTCGCACGCCTCCAGCACGCGCACGGCCTTGAGCGTCATGAGCTCCGGGTCGCCCGGGCCCACGCCCACGCCGTAGCAGATGCCCAGGCGGGTTGCGGGCTGGCCCGCATCCCCCTGCAGCGGAGCGCCCTGCTCCTGCACGGCCTGCCCCGACGTCGCCGGCACTGCGGCATCCCGCGAATCCGCAGTCAACGCCTGGGCGCCCTGTGCCGCCGCGCTCATATCCTGTCCTGCCTGCTTTGCCGCTCCTTGCGTCACCGCACTGCCCTCCATCTCACTCAATCCCATCGCGCTACGCCAGCCCCAGGCCCGCGAGCACCTGCGAGGGCTCGGACGCCACGGTATCGGGTCGCTGCGCCACGAGCGCCTCCTCGGGGAACATTCCCCAGGTAGCGGCCACGGTGCGGCAGCCGGCGGCGTTGCCCGCCTGGATGTCGAACGGGCTGTCGCCCACGTAGGCGCACTCGCCGGGCTGAAGTCCCAGGCGCTCGCAGCCCATGAGGATGGGGGCCGGGTCGGGCTTGTGCTGCGGGCACTCGTCCGAGCCGATGGTGAAGAGCACGTGCTCCCCCAGGCCGCACACGCGCACGCCGCGCCGCGCGAGGGGCCCGCGCTTGGAGGTGACCACGCCGATGAGAAGGCCGCGCTCGTGCACGGCGTCGAGCATCTCGCGCACCCCGGCAAAAGCCGTGACCTGCTCATCATGGATGGCCTCGTTGTACGCGCGGTACACGCGCACGAGCTCGTCCTGCACGGCGGGGTCGTCGGAGAAGTCCTTCACCTCCTCGGCCAGCGGGATGCCCACCTTCGCCATGAGCACCTCATCGGGGAAGGTGTGGCCGAGCACCTGCATGGTGGCGTGGCGAAAGCTCGCCAGGATGAGCCCGTAGGTGTCGATAAGGGTGCCGTCCAGGTCGAAGAGGACGCCCTTGAGCGCGCCGTACCCTGCGATATCCGCCGAATCTGCCATCTGCCTGCCCCTTTGCGCATGTCGAATTTTGCCGGGGGCAACTCTAGCACAAGCAGAGCTAAACGCCCTTGGCGACGGGGCGCGCAAGCAAATCCCGAAGTTCGCGGCAATGCCGGCACGGCTGAGCACCGATGCGCCTCGCAAGCGCGGCTGCGCCTGTCGGCGTCACGCTTGCTAGTCAAGCGGGCGAGGGAGACTGGCACTCCCTGTGGACGGCATCGGATAGCCGCCGGCAATGGTGGCGAGGTCCTCATCGAGCAACGTTTTGGGTTGGTCGTCCTGTGCGGGCTTTCGCGACTCTGCGTGCTCGGGCTTCGCCGCCACGCGCTTTTCTTCCTTCTTGCCAAACATAGCGAGCCCCTTCCCTGTGTTGCCGGCGCATGGCGCCGTATCGTCGGGCCAGTGTAAGGCGGGTTTGTGGGAAAGGCAATGGGCGGTGATCGATGAGAAACCGGCGCCGGCCGACGGGGACAAGCCCTGTCGGCCGGCGCCTTCAATCGCAGGCGTGCCCGGTAGGCGCGCCTCTGCTCGCTATGGCCTTACTCGTGTACGATGCCGTTGAGGAAGCGGTAGGACGCCTTGAGGTTGTAGTCCTGCAGCATGTCCTCGGGCAGCTCGGGGTTGTCGTCCTTCACCGTGAGCTTGCGGGCCTCGACGGGGCAGACGGTGGCGCACTGGCCGCAGCGCACGCACTTGGCGTCAACCACGGGGCCGTCGTCGGTCATGGTGATGGCGAACAACGGGCAGCGCTCCACGCAGGCGCCGCACTTGATGCACGCGTCGGCGTCCACCACGAGGTTGTAGTGGCTCACCTGCGGCATCGAGTTGATGGCCGCGCAGCCCTCGGCGCCCAGGGCCACATAGGTGGAGAGGATGTCGCAGCAGTCGCCGTGGCAAGAGCAGATGACCTCGCTGGCCTTGGAGTAGGCGCTCTGGATGACCATGCCCAGGTCGACGTTGCGCTGCAGGATCGCGGTGGCCTCCTCCTTGTCGATCTGACGGGCGAGGTTGTTCTCGATGTAGTACTGGGCCTCCTCGCCGAAGGACATGCAAGTGTCCATGGGGTGGTCGCAGCCTTCCTGCACGCCGTCCTGCAGCACGCGGCGCAGGCGGCACTGGCAGGTGGAGACGCCGATGACGTCGTTGCGCTCGATGATCTTCTTCCAATCGTCGAGCGGTAGAATCTCCTCGCCGTCGGGCAGGACCTCCTGGTTCACCGGGACGGGGTAGTAGAACGGCGTCTCGGAGGTGAAGAGGGCCGCGTCGTCGGCGAACACGGTGGAGTGCAGGTCGGCGCGCTTGTGGGCGTTCTCCAGGTCCTCGGTCTTGTGCAGCTCGGCCCACTCGGTGATGGTGTCGAGGCCCATGAAGTCGGCGGCGTTGGCGTCCTCGCGCTCCTGGGCGAGCAGGCCATACTCCCACAGGCCGTGGGCGTAGGCGATGTGGTGGTAGTAGTGCACGCCGGCGCGCGTCCAGCGCATGAGCAGGCCGCGGTACGACAGGTCGTAGCAGATCTGCTCGCATTCCTCCTCGTCACGGCCGGACTTCTGGGCGAAGTCGGCGGCGGTGAAGGCCACGCCGAGGGGCATCTCGATGTAGGCCTGGGCCTCCTCGGGGGTCCAATACGCCATGAAGAAGTCGAACGACGAGTCGTTGTTGTTGGAGCCCACGCCCAGGCCGTAGCCCTCGACGAGGGCGCGCAGCTTGACGTAGACCTCGGGAATCACGGTGCCGTCGGCGCAGGTGTACTCCTTGGCCGCGTCGATGTGGGCCTGGCGCATGGCGTTGAGCTCGTCGAG
Source organism: Alistipes onderdonkii (assembly GCA_963648855.1). GTDB lineage: Bacteria > Actinomycetota > Coriobacteriia > Coriobacteriales > UMGS124 > UMGS124. The sequence continues at coordinate 10,210 of CAVJGP010000075.1, forward strand.
CGTCTGGGTCATCACGCCGGGCTTGGCGTCGATGGTGTTCTCGGGGCTGTCGGTGTTCATGCCGGGCAGCTCCTCGGCCTTGTCCTTGGACTCGTCGGCCAGGGCGACGCTGGCCCCCGCCACTGCGGCCATCGCAGCGGCACCGGCAACAAACCCCCTGCGGGACATGCTCTCCATCTTCGGTTTCCTCTCTCCTGTATCTCCCCTTGTGGGCCAAAGCCCAGCTCAAGCACTATAAGCGGCGCAAAAACGCCTGCCCACGGCCAATCGCGCCACGACGTCCCTTTTGGGACAGGCAAGGGAAAAGGTTCGAGTTCAGAGGCGGCAAACTCACCTTGCTGAAAGCGGTACAGCCGGGGCGGCGACTCTCGTATCGCCTTACCTGAAAGCGGCGCGACCAAGGGGGCGCCTCTCATATATACTTGCGCGCGGGAGAAGGGGGAGACATGGCGGACATGAGGGCGGCGCGCACGCGCCAATACCTGCGCGAGGCGGTCATGGCGGTTCTGCTTGAGAAGCCGTACGAGAGCGTGACGGTCCGCGAGGTGTGCGACCGGGCCCAGGTGAGCAAGAACTCCTTCTACAACCATTACGCGGCGCTGTCCGACCTCGTGCAGGACTGCTACCTGCAGCAGATCATCTATTTCCGCACGCCCATGAAGCGCCTGCGCGACTACGCCTGCCGCCACGACGCCTGCACCGAGACGCTCAACGAGCGCGCCTGCGTGCTGAAGTTCTTCACCGCGAACCCCAACCTGGCCCGCGTCATCCTCGACAACGTGTGCACCTCGCCGTATTTCGACTCGTGCCGCCACGCCGAGGAGGAGCTGCTGCTCGACCACCTGGAAACCGAGTACGGCGACTCCCCCTGCCCCTGGCGGCGCAACGAGAACCTGGCGCGCTACATCGTGTGGGGCATGTTCGGCCACACGCGCAAGTGGTTCACGAGCGGCATGCACGAGCCGATAGAGACCGTGGTGAAAGAGGAGATCTACTACGCGCTCTCCAGCACGGCGTGCATGGTGGGGCACACAATCGAGCCGGAATACCTGCAGGCGATAGAGGACTGGCACTTCGAGGGGTAGGACGGCCCCGCTTGTCTCCTCAAACCTGAAAGCTCCTTCCAGCATCCTGAAACGCCTGAAAGCTTTGCGGGCGGAGGGCGGAATCGCCGCGCTGACGGGCCACGGGGGCGCCGCGCGGGTGTTTCATGCAAGCATGCCCCCGGAAAGGGCGGGGGCAGCACACACATACGACTCCGGGAGGTTTGCCATGGACGAGAGGTGCGAGCAGGTGCGCTCGGCAGGGACGCTCACGATGACCCGACGCAGCGCGTTGGCGGGGCTGGGATGCGCGCTGGCAGGCGCGGCGATGGGCACGGGACGCCTCGCCTGGGCCGACGCCGCCGCGCAGGCGACGGACGGCACGGCCGCAGCCGGCGAGATTGCCGTGGTCTTCTCCGACGAGGGCATCACGGCCGACGGGCAGGCCGTGGGCACCGACGAGAGCGCCGCGCTCTACATCGCAAACGACGTGGTGTACTACGAGGACCGCGACGAGTACGACTCGGGCAACCCCTACGGCGAGGGCACGGAAGACGAGCGCCACAGCGCCGAGGATGCCGCAGCCGTCACCGTGCTTCACATCGCGCAGGCCGGCACCTACCGCCTCAGCGGCTCCATCTCCGCAGGTCAGGTGTGGGTCGACCTGGGCGAGGACGCTTCGGCCGACGAGAGCGCCAAGGTCACGCTCGTGCTCGACGGCCTCGACATCACCTGCGAGGTGGCCCCGGCCATCGTGTTCCACAACGTGTACGAGTGCGACGGCGACTGGAGCACCGACACCGCCACCAAGGACGTGGACACCTCGCAGGCGGGCGCCGTGGTGGTCATCGCCGACGGCAGCGTGAACAACGTCACCGGCAGCCACGTGGCGCGCATCTACAAGGACAAGGCCGAGCAGAAGAAGCTCTGGAAGATCGACGGCGCCTTCTACTCGTACATGTCGATGAACGTCGAGGGCGGCGAGGACGGCACGGGCGTGCTCAACATCGTGGCCGACAACGAGGGCCTCGACTCCGAGCTGCACCTCACCATCAACGGCGGAAACATCTCCATCCAGTCGGGCGACGACGGCATCAACACCAACGAGGACGGCGTGTCCGTGACCTGCGTCAACGGCGGCACGCTGCACATCGTGGCCGGCCTGGGCAACGAGGGCGACGGCATCGACTCCAACGGCTTCCTCGTGATCAACGGCGGCACCGTCATCGCGATGGCCAACCCCGCGAGCGACTCGGGCCTGGACTCCGACATGGGCTCCTACGTCAACGGCGGCACCGTCGTAGCCCTGGGCTCCACCATGGACTGGGCCGAGAGCGACTCCGACCAGGTGACGATGAACCTGCAGTTCTCCGGGCAGCAGGACGCCGGCGACGCCATCGTGGTGTGCGACGCCGACGGCAACGTGGTGTTTGCCTACGACCCCTCCGAGGACGAGACGGCCGCCGGCAACACCCGCACCTATCAGGGCGCGGTGCTGAGCTGCACGAACTTCGAGGTGGGCCAGACCTACAGCGTGTACGTGGGCGGCGTCGTCTCGGGCCAGGAGACGCAGGGCGTCTACGACGTGGACACCGTGACCGACTACACCGACGGCGTGCAGCAGTCCTACACGGGCACCGACGTGCAGTCGGGCCCCGGCGGCTTCGGCGGCCCCGGCGGCGGCATGGGCCCGGGCGGCATGGGCGACGGCAGCCCCGGCCAGGGCGGTCCCGGCGGCCAGGGCGGCGACATGCAGCCTCCCTCGGGCGACGACGGCAAGGGCGGCCCGCAGGGCGAGGACGACAAGGGCGGCGAGCCGCCCTCGGGCGACGCGGGCCAGGGCGGCCCGCAGGGCGACGGCCAGGAGCCTCCCGCCAAGCCCGACGGCGACCAGGGTCAGGGCCAGGGCGGCCCGCAGGGCGAGACGAGCGAGGCGAACGGCGCGGACGGCACAGGCAGCACGGACGACGCAAGCGACAGCAAGCCCGCCGACGCGAGCAAGTCCGGCTCGAGCGACGCCAAGCCCGCCGACGCAGGCCAGCAGCCTCCCGAGCAGGGCGCGACCTCCTCGGACACCACCGCCGAGGCCTCGACCGAGTTCTACATGAACGACAAGGTCAACGCCTTCTCCGGCGTGACCGCGGCAGCGTAAGACCAAACAAGAGTCAGGCGAGGCAGCCGGCACATACGGACCCCTTGCCTTGCAAACCAAAGGGGCCCTCCCGTGCGCTTGGCATGGGAGGCCCCTCGCGTTTCGGCGGGACGCTTCCCGCCGCCGCTCTTGCCCGCTATCCCCTACCTGCCTGCGTGCATGTCCTTGAAGCGCTCGACGTCGAGCAGGCCTTCCGTCTTGGCGGCCACCACCGAGGCCACGACGTCGCCCGTGCAGTTGCTCATCGCGCGCAGCATGGACATGATCGAGTCGATGCCCATGACCAGGCTCACGGCCTCGATGGGCACGCCGAGCTGGGTAAGCAGCACCGACAGGCACACCAGGCCCGCGCCGGGCACGGCCGGGGCGCCGATGGAGAGCACCATCACCGAGAAGAACAGCGATAGCAGCGCCGCGCCCGTTATCTCGATGCCGAAGATATGGGCCAGGGCAAGCCCCATCACCATGAGGTAAATGCAGGTGCCGTCCATGTTGATGGTGGCGCCGAGCGGGATGGACAGCGAGTACACCTTCTTGGGCACGCCCAGGCGCTTCTCGCAGGCGTCCATGTTCACGACGATGGCCGCGCTCGACGAGCTCATGCTGAACACCTGGAGCATGCTGGGGGCGTACTTCACGAGCAGGCACAGCGGGTTGAGCCTGCCAATGAGCGCGAGCAGCAGGCTGTAGACCCCGATCATGACCACGATGCCGAGCACGAAGGTCGCCACCATCGCCAGCAGCGACACCATGACGTCCCAGCCCGTCTTGAGCACGACGCTGATGATGGAGCAGAACGTGACGAGCGGGATGAACTTCACGATGGCCACGGTGATCTTGAGGAACAGGGCGTTGCAGGCCTCGAAAATCTCGCGCAGCACACGCGCGTGGGAGCCAAGTCCGCCCACCGTGAGGCCGATGACCAGGGCGACGAAGATGATCTGCATCATGTTCGCCTCAAGGAAGGGCTTGAGCAGGTTCGAGGGCACGATGCCGACAAGCGTGTCTTTGACCGAGACGCTCGTGGCGGAGGCGGTGGCCGTGATGGAGGCGGCATCGTCGGTGAGGCTTGAGGCAAGCGAGGGGTCGCCCGGCTGTATGAGGAAGAGCACGCCCGCGCCCACAAGGATGGCCAGCACGGTGG
>CAVJGP010000076.1:0-14463 GCA_963648855.1 Alistipes onderdonkii
ACCAGACCGTCAAGGTGGACGGCATCTCCGGCGCCACGCTCGACCTGAACAAGCTGAATCAGGGCATGCAGGACCTCTTCGCCGACACGGCGAAGTAAAGGTGGTGGCGGAACCTGATGCGCTGCGTTCCTGGGAGGCTAGAGTACTCCAGTACACGTCGCCTCCCAGCGCCTTGCGCATCAGAACCCGCTTTTAGCGGAGGTCGCGGAACCTGATGCGCTGCGTTCCTGGGAGGCTTGGGTACTCCGGTAGGCCAAAGGCCCGCACCGTGCGCGTCGCACCTGTGCGCCTTGCGGACGAGAACCCGCTTTTAGAAGAGGCTGCGGAACCTGGACGTTTCCGCAGGGTTCGCTCAGTTAACTCACGACGTGGCCGGGTGTTTCTTTGAGATGCCCGGCCACTTTCATAAAAGGAGGCCGTCATGGCCGAGAAGCTCAGCCGTCGTTCGTTCGTCTCGGGTGCCGCCGTCGCGGCAGGGGCCGTCGCTGCGGGCAACGTTGCCGCCGCCATTGCCGAGGAGAAGTCCTCCGATGCGGCCGCCGAGGAGGCGCCGGTCAAGGACTCGGGTGTCATGCGCGTGTGCATCAGCGTCAACAACCTCGACCGCAGCCTGTCCTTCTTCACTGACACGCTCGAGTATGCCCTGGTAGGTGCTGGCATCTACACCGCCGAGGAGGTCACGGCGCTCTGGGGCCTTGAGGGCCGCGCGCGCTATGCCATGGTCAAGAACGCCTACCAGGCCACCGTCATCCAGCTCATCGAGTTCGAGGCACGCACGGGCGCGTGCATCCGCACCGATCGCCCCGGCTACGACCCCGGCTACTACGACGTCGCCATGCGCTGCGACAACAACGCCGCCGTCCACAAGCACCTCACCAAGCGCGGCTTCACCTACTATTGCGAGCCCTACGAGTACTCCACCGACTGGAGTGACTCCACCGTGTCCGAGGCCGTGCTGTGCGGCGTGGACGACATTCCCACCACGATGATCGAGACGGTCTCTGAGCCGCGCCCCGAGTTCGACGGCCTCTTCAAGAACATCACCGACATCGCTCTCGTCGTGAGCGACATGGACGTGGCCGACAAGTTCTGGACCGACGTCATCGGCATGCCCAAGGTGTATGACGAGGAGCTGACGGACGGCCTGGTAGACCCCATCATGGGCCTGCCTGAGGGCACGCACTCCCGCATGGCGTACTACTCCGGCACCAACACGCCCGTGGTCGAGGCCCTCAGCTTCTCCATCGAGGGCGAGCCGATGAGCGGCGTGGCCAAGCCCGAGAACGCCGGAATCTTTGCCATGGCCTACATCGCCGACGACGTGGAAGAGGTGGCCAAGAAGGCTGCCGAGGCGGGCTTCACCGTGCACGGCGATCCCGTCGAGACAGTCATCGCGGTGTTCGGCCGCGTGCGCTCCGTGCTCATCGACGGCCCCGACGGCATGCTCGCCGAAGTGTTCCAGCAGCTCTAGGAGCGCATGCCTGGCAGCGTGGCGTGGCATGCCTTTCGCGTCACGCTGCCCGCGTCACGTTGCCGGGAGCCCGCCCCCAGCCGCGCCCCGCAGTCTTTTGCTTGCGGGGCGCGGCTGCTTGCGTCTGTCGCCCTAGCGCGTGAGCAGGTCGATGAGCTCCTGCTTGGAGTGAACGCCCAGTTTGCCGTAGGCCTCCTGCACGTAGCCGCGCACGGTGTTCGTGGCCAGGCCCAGGTCCTGGGCGATGTAGGGGGCGCTGCGGCCCTGCGCCAAAAGCACGATGACCTCCTGCTCGCGCGGGGTGAGCCCCAGCTCCCGGCCGAGCGTGGCGGCGCGCTCCACAAGGGCGTCTTGCGGGTTTGCCTGCGCTGCCGCCTCGGCGATTTGGGCTTGGGCCAGCTCGCGTTCCTTGTGGGCCTTCAGCTCGTCGGCGCTCACGCCCTCTGGGCGGTTGAAGCTTACCTCGTCGGAGCCCAGCGGCACGGAGACGTCCAGGTCGCCCGTGCGCTTGGGGTTCTGCCGGCGCGTGAGGAAGGCGAGTGTCAAAGAGAGCAGGTAGATGCCCACGATCACGAGCACCAGGGCCTTGAGGGTGTCGTCGGCGCCGATGCGCTCGCCGGCCGCCGCTCCTATTGCCAGGCTTGCGAGCAGCGCCAGACGAGCGATGAGCATGGTGCTTGCAGTCGCGGCCACGGCCGAGACTTGACGGACGCGCGCGGTCTCTAGCAGCAAGAACAGCATGGAGACGTTCACTATCGCGCTCAGGCAGGTCAGCGCCGACCGAAAGAACGCGCTGTAGCTCGGGTCGGCGAAGGGCAGGGCCGCCAGCATGAGGGCGATAAGGGGAAAGGCCGCCTGGAAGGTCTTCTTCAGGTCGAACATGCGGTTCGACACAAAGGCCATCACGGCGAGGAGCACGATGCCGAGCAGCGACGCGATGCTGTAGGTGGGAAGCGTGGCGGCGGGCACCTCGGCGGGCGTCATGAAGGCGGCGGAGAAGCCCGAGAGCATCGTGAGGCTCGCGTAGATGACGAGCGGGCCTGCGAGCTCGCCGATGAGGCCCAGGGTCTGCCCGAAGGCGGCGCGCGGCGCTGCCGGCAGCTTGAAGCTCCCGTCGTCGTGGCGTGCCTGCACGGGGTCGGGCGTGCGCGACATCACCCAGAAGAGCGCCACCGAGGCCGCGCCCACGGCTGTGGTCCACGCGGCCTGCGCGGACTCGGGCAACAGGGCTGCTACCAGCGAGAACAGCGAGCTGACGAGCACCGAGGCGATGAGCGTGGTGAGGCAGCGCCGCGCGCCCAGCTCGGTGAAGGGTATGAGCCAGGCGGCGTTTGCCACGATTGACGCGATGCCCCACACGCCGGCCAGCAGCGCGAGCACGGCCTCGCTTGGCATCCCTGCCAGCAAGCCGAGCTGCGAGCAGAGGTTTACGCACGTGAGGACGGCTGCTGCGAGAAGGCCGGACGTCACGAGGCGGCGCTTGGGGCGCAGGCAGCCGATTGCCACCAAGGCGATGCAGGTGGTGATGATGGTGGCCGACGAGGCCAGGGAGAATTCCAGGTTTGCCGCGCTGATGGGGGATAGGTTGCCCACCGTGCTCATCGCGCTGGAATAGGTGCAGCCCATCAGGCTGCGGAACATCCCGTATCCCAACAGCAGCCTCAGGCAGTGCATATCGATCAGGCGGCGCTTCCCCGTGCGTTCAACCATCGGTAGCCCCCTCGGCAACAAGCGCGCGGCAGGCCGTTCCCCTGCGGCCTCGCGCGCGACAATGGGCCATAAGCATACTCCAAAGCCCCGCCCGCGCGCGTCGCCGATTATCGGTTAGGCGGTTGTGCTGGGGGTTTGGACCGCCGTTTGCGTGACGCATGCAGTGGACGCGCTGGGCATGAACCGCCGCCCTAGAATCCCAGCCCCGTCTCCTCGCAGATGCGCTCGAAGCAGTACAGCGTGGCGCGAGCGTCGGCGAGGGATGAGTGCGCGGGGAACGTGAGGCCATAGTGCCGCGCGCAGGCGTCGAGCGGCACCCACTTGCCTTCCGGGTGGCACTGGCTGCGCAGGCCGTGGATTCGCGCGAACTCGCGCATCACGTCAAATCGCGGGACACCCGGAGGTATCTCAATCCCGGCCGACTTGAGAAATGCCAGGTCGAATGCCAGGTTGTACCCCACGATAAGCTCAACCGACGCAAGGATGCGCGAGATGCGGGCGCGGTGCGCCCCCAGGGGCTCAAGCCCCGCGACGTCGGCGGGCGAAATGCCGTGCACTGCCTGGGCGGCGTCCCAGCGGCGGTGGCGCGCTGCCCCGAAGCGCTCGTCGAGAAGCGCTTGCCCCGCGCGGTCGATGATCGATAGCGACAGCACCTCGTCGCGGCGAGGGTTGAGCCCCGTGGTCTCCGTGTCGAGGACGAGCGCCCGTTTGGGTCGGAATCCGGGTTCTTGGCCAGGCTTGCAGACGTCCATGTGCGCGCCTCCACCCACAGCGAATTGTTGTCCGCCCGCAGCTTATCATGGGGAGGCGATCGCTCAAACGCGGATGCGCCACGGCCAGGCGCATGGCCTCGGATGGCTCGGATGAAGGGTGGCTGTCATGGAAGCAGGGTCTTTGCCAGGAAAGCTTGCGTCACGCGAGCCATTCCCGGGTGCCTCTGGGGAGATTGTCCTCTCGCGCCCGGCGCGTTCCCTGTGGGGCAAGTCCGATGGGGACGAGGGGGAACTCTGGCTGCCGTTGTACATGCACATGCTCGATTCTGCGGGCATCGCCGCATTCCTCTGGGATGAGTGGCTGCCCGAGGGCACGCGCTCGAGCCTGACCCGCGCTCTTGGCGGCGACCCATGCCAGGCCCGTAAGCTGGTGTGCTTCATCGCAGGGGTGCATGACATCGGGAAGGCGACCCCGTCGTTTCAGGGCATGCCGTGCGGCAGGGGCGGTCTTTCACTTGCGTACAGGCCTGAAAAGGCCGGCCTTCCGTTCAGTGGCGAGGCGACGGGTCGTCGCAGGGTCTCTCACCCAAACGCCTCGCACCTGGTTCTTCGCGATGTCCTGGTCGGCGCCTATGGCTGGGATGCGCGCTGTGCCGAGTCGGTGGCCGCTGTAGTGGGAAGCCATCACGGCAAGCCCCCGGCGGATAAAGACGCTCCTACGAGGGTGCGCGAGGAGGAAAGGCCCGAGGTCTATGGCCTTGGCTGGGACGAGGGCAGCGCCGGTCGCTGGGAGTCTGTGCAGAAGGAGCTCGTGGGCTTGGCAGCGCAGGCGGCCGGTTTCACGCACGACGACCTGGCCGCGCTCGCAGGCACGTTCGTTTCCGCGCCTGCTGCGAGCCTGCTGACGGGGCTCGTCATCATGGCCGACTGGCTTGCAAGCAACCAAGACCTGTTCCCCCTCGTGGTGGGCGGGGGCGATGAGGACACAGATATCGAGCGCCTCCGACTTCAACCGTCTACCTGGGGTGATGTTGCGCGGCAGGTCTCTGCCGCCTGGGGGCAGGCGGGCCTTATCCCGGCGTGGCGCGAGGACATGGCCCCGACCGCATCCGTCGACGACCTCTATCGGGAGCGCTTCGGCTTCTCGGAATCTATGCACCCGCGCCCCGTGCAACGTGCGGCTGTGGAGATCGCCCGCGAGGTCGAAACGCCGGGCCTCATGATAATTGAGGCCCCGATGGGCGAGGGCAAGACCGAAGCGGCTCTGGCGGCCGCCGAGGTGCTTGCGGCGCGCACCGGGCGAGGCGGTGTGTGCATCGCGCTGCCCACCATGGCAACGACCGACGCCATGTTCGGCCGCGTGCACCGCTGGCTCGATCGCCTGCCCCACGAGGACGGGGCTGATTCCCGCAGCGTGTTCTTGGCCCATGGCAAGGCGCGCCTCAACGAGGAGTTCCAGGGCCTGAGGCGTGCCGGCGGGCGGCACACGACGATTGCGATGGGAGAGGACCTGTGGGAGGAGGGGGAGGCCCCGCGTGGCAGACTGCGCAACCCGTCCGACGGCGTTGTCGTGTCCCAATGGATGCAGGGGCGCAAGAGGGGGATGCTTGCCAACTTTGTGGTGTGCACAGTCGACCAGGTGCTTATGGGGGCCTTGGAGATGAAACACCTGTCCCTGCGCCACCTTGCCTTGGCAAACAAGGTCGTGATTATCGACGAGTGCCATGCGTACGACTCATATATGCGATGTTACCTGAACCGTGCGCTCGGATGGCTGGGAGCCATGGGCGTGCCGGTGCTGCTGCTGTCGGCCACGCTTCCGGAGGACCAGCGAGGTAAGATGCTCGACAGCTATCGCGCGGGGCAATGCGCGTCCCTGGCGCAGGCGCAGGCTCCGGCCGCCGGGGCGGCTGCGGGCGGTGCGAAGCGCAGGGGGCCACGGCGCTTTGCGAGTAAGGGCGAGCCTGACGTGCCGGCGGCTGTTGAAGGGACGTCTGCGAGCGATGCCCTGACGGCCGCCGCGGAGGGGACGTCGGCCTTGCCGGAGGCGGATGCTTACCCGCTCATCACCTATACGGATGGCCGCAAGGGCACCTGCACCGTCGCGCCAGACCAGTCGAGCCGATCGCTGGGGGTCACAATCAAGCTGGCAGAGGATGGCGACGACGCCCTTGTCGCGCTCATGCGGGACTGCCTGGCCGAGGGTGGCTGCGCCGGCGTCATCTGCGACACGGTCGCGCGGGCCCAGCACGCGGCTGAGGTGTTGAGGGATGCGCTCGGGCATGATTTCGGGGACTGTGCGGTGATACTGGCACATTCTCGGTTCATGGATCTCGACCGCATGGAGAACGAGGAGCGTTTGCGCGGCCTTCTGGGTCCGGAGGCGACGAGGGAAAACAAACGGCGACCCGAGCGCCTGATAGTCGTGGGCACCCAGGTTCTCGAGCAGTCGCTCGACATCGACTTCGACGTGATGGTGAGCGATATCGCCCCGATTGACCTGGTCATGCAGCGTCTCGGGCGTCTCCACAGGCACCGCAGGGAGCGGCCCGCCGGGCTGGCGACGGCTACGTGCTACATCCGAGGCATCGAGAGTTGGAACGAAGATGGCCCGACGTTTGCCAAGGGCGTAGGCAATGTGTATCAGGCGGCGACCCTCCTTGAGGCCCTCGGTGTCCTGGGGCTTGTGAACGAGGGTGGCGCCTGCGAGGTGAGTTTGCCGGCGGATATCGCGCGCACGGTTCGCGACGCCTACGGGCAGAAGGTCGGGCTGCCCCTGGCTTGGCGCGAGCGTTACAAGGCGGACGTAGAGAAGAGAACCGACGAGGTCAACCGTAAAGAATCTCGGGCGGCCGCGTGCCTGTTGGAGGACGTGGGCCCAATGGTGCGCCAGCGCAAGACGCTCAGGAACTGGTATCGGGCCAAGGATATTGCGACGCGCGACCAGGACTACGGCCCGCGTGCCGTGCGCGACACCGGGGAGTCGGTGGAGGTGCTGCTCCTGGAGCTGCGCAAGGGGGAGGTGCACCTGCTGCCCTGGATAGGCTGCGAGGAGCAGGACGTGGAATGCGGGGCGCAGGTGGCGACGGCCTGGGTTCCCGATGACGAGACGGCCCAGCTGGCGGCCCAGTCGGCCGTGCGCCTGCCGGAGTCGCTCTGCAGGCCTGACAAGATCGAGGGCTTGATACGCGAGCTTGAGGAGGCCAGCGGGCGCTATGTGGGGAGTTGGCAGGAATCGTCCTGGCTTGCAGGCAGCCTGCCGCTCTTGTTGCGCCGCGATGGGTCCGGGCACCTGAGCACGACGGTATGCGGGCAGGTTGTGACGTACGACCGAGACGTAGGTTTGGTGGTGCAGCGTGGGGAGGCTATGATGTAGCCGTCCCGAGCGAGGCGGTGCGCGCTCCGCCGTTCTTGGGGTGACCCGTAGTTGGTCCTGTTATGTAACGTGCTCCCTGCTTTTGCGGGGCTTTATTTGGAAGTGAGGTAGGAATCCAACTTGAACGAGACCTACTCAATGAATTAAAAGTACTAACTAGTTCATTCTCTCTTGCATCACCCATATCTCGCGGCTATGATGGCCTTGCCCCGGTGGTTCTCCACCGGGCATAGCTACCGTCATACGCGCACCCTGAGAGTTGCATAGCTATGCGGCTTTATTGGTTCATCCGATTCAAAGGAGGTGCCTATGACTTTGGAATCTGTTTCGCGCCCGACGTTTCGCCTGGACCGCGACGCTTGGATTCCCGTGCTCTATGCCGACGGCTCCCGGCGGGACGTGTCCCTGCGCGAGCTGTTCTGCGACGCCCATCTCATCCGCGACATCACGCCGGACATGGCCCAGCAGAAGCTCCCCCTGCTGAGGTTGGCCCTGGCGGTCCTCTATCACCTGTACGCCTATCCCGCCTCGGAGCTGCGGCCCGACGAGATAGCGCGTGAGATGGAAGGCGAGTGGCTCGCCATCTGGAACGAGGGGCGGTTCTGCGCCGAGGACACTGACCGCTACTTCGACGAGTACTCGGATCGCTTCGACCTCTTCGACCCCGAGCGGCCGTTCTATCAGACGCCCGGACTGCAGTACACCGAGGCTGCCGGCAGGGCATATGACCCCATCAGCGAGGCCATCGCCGACGTTCCCAAGCCCAAGAAATACCTTATGGCCATGCGCGCCCGCAACATGCTCGGCGACATCTCGTTTGCCGAGGCCGCGCGCTGGCTGGTGTACTTGCAGGCCTATGACTGCGCGGGCATCAAAACCCCCGTCGTGGGCAACAGCTATGTGCAAAAGGGCAAGGTCTATGCCCCCAAAGACGCAGTCGGCACCGGCTGGCTGGGCGCGATTGGGGGAGTGTTCCTCAAAGGTGAGACGCTTTTCGACACGCTCATGCTCAACTGGGTCATCGCCGACCCGGACGGCAAGGTCCCCTCGTACTTCACGGGTGCCGAGAACCTCCCGGCGTGGGATTGCGCGCATCGTGAGGCCACGACGGACATTTGGGAGGCCGACGCCCGCGGCTTTAGGCCCGGCCCCGCGGCGCTCTACACCTGGCAGTCGCGTCGGGTGCGCCTTGTGCCCAATGACGAGGGAACGGCCGTGGCGGGAATCGTCTCGTGCTATGGGGACATACCGCCCAAACCGGTCGACTACCAGCCCTTTGAGCCTATGACGGCGTGGAGGGATGCAAGCCCCGCCCTGCAGAAGAAGCTGGGGCTTTCGCACGTTCCCCTCATGCCCGCCCGCCATGTGGCCGGCCGCTCCCTTTGGCGCGGGTTCGCGGCGCTCCTGGCGCTTGACGAGTCGGGCGCCGACAGACGTCCGGGCGTCATTCGCTGGCTTGGGACGCTCAACGAGCAGGTCAGCGCATCCCCCGATGCGTGGGCGCGGCCGCTTCCGGCGATCTCTCTGTGCGCCCAAGGCATCACCTATGGCACGCAGAGCAGCGTCATCGAGGAATCCGTCTGCGACTCGTTCGACGTGGCGGTGTCGCTGCGCAGCCCCAAGCTCGGGGTGGTCGACGAGGTGGCGGGCGTCATCGCTCAGACGGAAGACTGCGTCAGGGCCCTCGTCAGTTTCGTGCGCTCGGTGAACGAGATTGCCGGAAACCGTCACGGGGATTCCAGCTCAGACTCCGTGCGAGAGCAGGCTTATAGCGAGCTCGACGAGCTGTTTCGCGTCCATATCGCCCACATGCCACAGGTCGGCGCCGCCGGCTACGTGGATGAGTGGCGCGCGCGGGTCCACCGAAAGATGCTTGCGATGGGCGAGCGCTATCTGGGCGACAGCGGCGCCGGCCAGTTCGTGCTGCGCGCCTCTTCGGCCGGACAGGGGCCGAGGAGCGCCAGCGAGGCCATGCGCACCTATCGCAGGCGCCTTGATGCGTCTCTTGGGCGCCTTCCTTTTGGGGAAAGCGCCGGCACGGATGGTGAAGCAGAAGACGTCGAAGATGTCGAGGAAGGGAGGTAGCCACCATGGAGGGTCAAACGCTTAAGGAGAAAGCGCGCGTCGTCGGCTCCTTTGTTGCCGGCAGGATCGCGTACCTGCAAGCGGGCCTTTTCGGCGAGGGGCCGGGGGCCTCGCAGGCAAGGGCGAGCCTTGCCAAGCTGCGCCGCCTTGGAACGGCGGCCGACGGTGGTTGGATGTCTGTGGGCGACCAGCTCTTTGAGGGCTGGCCCGAGGACAAGCTCGGTCAGCCGCTGCTGTGGGACGGGCGGCCTACGCGCGAGCTGCTGGCCGTTCAGGCTGCGCTGCGGCTGTACGCCTTGCACCAGCAGTCTCAGAAGCAGGCCATGGCCATAGACGGGCGCCGCGCCCAACCCGGCGCGTACAACGGCGCCTTCGGGTGGGCGTGCCGCCGCATCGAGCCGGACCGGACCACTCCCGGCGGGGTGCAGACGCGTTTGTCCAGCATAGAGGGGGCCGTGGATTACGACGGCATCCTCTACCAGGTCAGGGGCCTTGTCGCCCTTCTGCGAAGCAAGGGTGTGGCGCTCGACTACTACACCTTCGCGTCCGACTTGTACCTGCTGCAGTTCGATGCGGCCCGCGATGCCGTGCTTGCCCGCTGGGCCAAGGATTTCTATCTCGGCCACCGCGCCGACCAGGACTCAGAGGGGCAACCGGCCGTCGAGTAGGGGCTGGCCTGGATGGGCGTGGGCCGTCCGGGTTTTACGGTGCCCCTCACACAGCCGTTGCCTCACACATCGTCGTCATATCGAGTAAAGCAAGGAGACTGTCATGCTCTACCTTGATGTCCATGCAATTCAGAACGTTCCGCCGAGCAACATCAACCGCGATGACACGGGAAGCCCCAAGACCGCCCTGTACGGGGGCGTGCGCCGCGCCCGCGTGTCGAGCCAGGCCTGGAAGCACGCGATGCGCGAGCTGTTCGGCCAGCTTTTGCCCGAGGGTTCCCTCGGCGTGAGGACCAAGCTGGCCCAGGGGCTCATCGCCGAGCGCATCTGCGCGCTGCGGCCCGATTACGCCGAGCAGGCTCAGGACCTTGCGAACGGCGTGCTTACGGCCACGGGTGTGAAGACGAAGGCCTCCGAGCGCGCGGGCTCTGAGGCGGGCACCGACGTCACCGAATACCTGATCTTCATCGCCAACTCCGAGCTCGAGGCCTTGGCCCTGGTGGCCATCGACTGGGCCGAGGGCGGGCTCGACCCCAAGAAGCCCACCGCCGCCATGAAGAAGCAGGTGTCCCAGGTGTTCCACGGGGTGCAGGCGGTGGACATCGCCCTGTTCGGCCGCATGCTCGCCGACGCGCCCGACCTTAACACGGATGCTTCGGCCCAGGTGGCCCACGCCATCTCGGTCGATAAGGTCGCAGTGGAGTACGACTATTTCACGGCCGTGGACGACTGCGCGGCAGACGACAACGCCGGCGCTGCCATGATCGACAGCCTGGGCTTCGACTCCTCGACGCTCTACCGCTACGCCACGGTCGATCTCGACTCGCTGTGCGGCCAGCTCGGCAGCGCCCAGGCGGCGGCCCAGGGAGCGGCTGCCTTCATCGAGGCCTTCGTGCGCTCCATGCCCTCGGGCAAGATGAACACCTTCGCCAACCGCACGCTGCCCAGCGCCCTCTACGTGGCCATCCGCGACGACCAGCCCATCAACGCGGTGTCGGCCTTCGAGGAGCCCGTCAAGCCGAAAGAGGGCGCGTCCATCTCGCGCCAGGCCATCGAGCTGCTGGGGCGCCGCATCTGCGAGATTGAGGGCGCTTATGCCCACCCCGCCCTTCATGCTTGGAACGTCGTGGTGGGCGAGCCGGTGGAGCCCTTCTCGTCGCTGGGGGTGTCCGCCGACTTCGGCACGCTGACCTGCGGGGTGCGCGATGAGGTCTTGGCCCTGCTGGAGCAGGGGAGCGGGCGATGAGCGTCTTGCTGCTCAGGCTTGCGGGTCCCTTGCAGGCCTGGGGCGACTCCTCGCGCTTCACTCGGCGCGAGACCCGGCGCGAGCCGACCAAAAGCGGCGTGGTGGGCCTGTTGGCTGCGGCGTTCGGCCGCTCGCGCGAGGCCGATGTGTCTGACCTGGCCGCTCTGGAGTTCGCGGTCAGGTCCGACCAGCCGGGGACGGTGATACGCGACTTCCAGACCGAGCGCCCCGTCAAAGGAGACCCCATGCCTCTGACGCATCGCTACTATCTCGCCGACGCCAAGTTCCTGGTGGCGCTGGGTGGCGACCGGGCATTTCTTAAGGAAATCGACCAGGCGCTCAAGCATCCCGTCTGGCCGCTCTATCTGGGGAGGCGCTCCTGCTCGCCTGACCTGCCCGTATCCTGCGGCGTGCACGACGAGTATGCGGACGTGCGCGATGCCGTGGCGCGCGAGGCCTGGATTGCCTCGCCTTGGTATAAGAAGCGCTTTGGGGCCGATCGCCTGCCCGAGCTTGAAGTGACGTGCGACGCCCGCGAGGGGGAGCTGGCAGAGTACTGCCCCGATTACCCCCTGAGCTTTGCTGCGGCCGGGCGCACGTATACCGACCGCGCGGTCTTTCGGTTCCGCGTGCCCAACCCGGACGGGGCGTGCGACCATGCCGCCGATGTGGCGGGGGCGCAGGCGGTGCGGACCGACCATGACCCCATGAGCTGTCTGTAAGTGACGAAGGAGGTGCCTCATCATGTATCTCACACGAATGCCCCTCAACGCCGCAAGGTGGGAGACGCGCCGCCTGGTGGCGTCCCCCTACCGCCTGCATGCGGCGGTGCAGGCCGCGTTTCCCCCGGGCATGGCCGACAGTGATGGCGACGGCGACGGCGGTCGCATCCTGTGGCGGCTTGACCACCGCGCCGATGAGCTGCAGTCGTTCTGGCTCTACATCGTGAGCCCCGACAAGCCCGACCTCACCCATGTGGTGGAGCAGGCCGGCTGGCCGGTGCACGAGCGCCTGTGGGAGACCAAGGACTACCGGCCGTTCCTCGGGCGCATCGAGGCCGGTCAGCGCTGGGAGTTTCGCCTCAAGGCAAACCCGGTGCGCAAGGTGCGCGAAGACAAGGGCCGCCGGCCGAACGGCGCCGTCGTGGGCAAGCTCCAAGGGCATGTGACCGTCGAGCAGCAGCTCGAGTGGCTTGCATCGCGCGCCGAGGCGCATGGGTTCAGCCTTGTGCCCGACGCAAACGGCTGCCCGGGCGTGGTCGTGAGCCAGCGCAACCGCGAGGCGTTCCAGCGCGGGGCGGGCGAGGTGACCCTTGCGACCGCGGTGTACGACGGCACGCTTGCGGTGACCGACGCCGACCGCCTGCGGGCCACGCTCTGCCAGGGCCTGGGCCGCGCCAAGGGCTTTGGCTGTGGCCTGCTCACCCTCGCTCCCGAGAGGCGGGGCTGAGAGATGGAGCCCGGCGACGAGGAGACGCTGGTGGCGGGCGGGGAAGAGCAGGCGGCGGCAGGTCGCGAGCGGTGCGGCGAGGCAGACGGCGAACCGGGCGGCGAGTTGGACAGCGAAGCAGGCGGTGAGTCGGGCAGCGGGCGAGGCGGCGAGGCAGGCGGCGGGCGAGGCGGCGAGGCAGGCGGCGAGGCAGACGACGGGACGGGCGGTGAGTCGGGCGGCGTGTCAGACAGCAAGCCTGGCGATGAGCCAGGCAGCGAGCAGCCGGCCAAGAGGCACGCCGCCTCGTTGGGGACGCCCCCGCCTGACATCGTCGACTTGGCGCGGCTGGAGGACCGCCTCTCGTTCGTGTATTTCGAGCACTGCAAGATTCACCGGGACGACAACGCCATCACGGCTACTGACTCCGAAGGCACCGTCCATGTGCCCGCCGCGGCCCTGAGCGTGCTGATGCTGGGGCCGGGGTGCAGCGTGACGCACGGCGCCATGAAGGTGATCGGCGACAACGGCGCCACGGTGCTCTGGGTGGGGGAGCGGGGCGTCCGCATGTACGCCTGCGGCAAGTCGCTCACTCATTCCTCAGCGCTTCTGCAGCGCCAGGCGGCTCTGGTATCGAACAACCGGGACCGCCTGGCCGTCGCGCGCAAGATGTACGGCATGCGCTTTGCGGGCGAGGATGTGGAGCGCCTCACGATGCAGCAGCTGCGCGGCCGTGAGGGCGCCCGCGTGCGCCGGGTGTACAACGAGCTCTCGCAGAGCACGGGGGTCGCGTGGGACAAGCGCACCTACGACCCCGACGACTACGAAGAGGGCAGCGAGATAAACAAGGCCCTCTCGGCGGCCCATACCTGCTTATATGGCCTGGCCCATGCCGCCATCGTGGCGCTGGGCTGCTCGCCTGGGCTGGGCTTTGTGCATACCGGCCACGAACGCTCGTTCGTGTACGACGTGGCCGACCTCTACAAGGCCGAGACCTCGATTCCCGTCGCGTTCGAGGTGGCTGCGAAGGAGCCTGACGACATCGGCTCGAGCGTGCGCCGCGCCATGCGAGATGCCGTCTACGACCTCTCGCTGCTCAAGCGCATGGCCCGCGACATCCGGTGGCTGCTGAGCGCCGAAGACGAGGGCGGCTCCGGGGGCCTCGCGGGGCAGGACGACGGCGGTGAAGCGGACCACGTGGGTCTGTGGGACGAGCGCGTGGGCGAGGTGGCGGCCGGCGTTTCCTACGGTGAGGACGACGACGGGGAAGAGGATAATGACGGAGGGGTGCTCGCATGATTGTGGTGGTGCTCACTGCGTGCCCTGTCGGCCTTCGGGGTGATTTGACGCGCTGGCTGTTCGAAGTCGCTCCCGGCGTTTTCGTGGGCCATGCCTCGGCCCGTGTTCGGGAGCGGCTGTGGGACCGTATCGTGGCGTTGGTGAAAGGCGGCCGAGCAATCATGGTGTACTCGGCCCGCAACGAGCAGCACCTGGCATTCAAGGTGCATCAGCCCGACTGGGAGCCCGTCGATTGCGACGGTCTGGAGCTGATACGCCGCCCCGTCGGCACCGAGGACGCGACGCTTTCTGGCCCTCCGGCCAAGGGTTGGAGCAACGCCAGTAAGTACCACACCGGCCGGAAATTCAGCCGATAAATGACGCCGCTCAGGCGGTTGTGTCTTGCAAAAAGTGAATGCGATAGACCAGAATGCCCCACGAAGGCGCTGGTCGTGAAGTGTGCTCCCCGCATGCGCGGGGATGATCCC
>CAVJGP010000077.1:0-14320 GCA_963648855.1 Alistipes onderdonkii
CGCGACGCGCTGCTTGAGGCAGCGTTCCACATCGCCGAAGAGCACGGCTTGGCGGCGCTTTCGGTGCGCGGGCTGGCGAAGGCGTGCGGGGTGTCCGTCGGCACCGTGTACAACCACTTCCCCTCCAAGGCCGACCTGAGCGTCGCCGTGACGGAGCTGTTCTTCCGCAGGTCGTTCTACGAGGGATTTTGCCACCCGGAAGCCGACGAGAACTTCGTGGCCTACTGCCGCCGACTGTACGATGCGGCAAAAGGCGTGCTTGAGAGGTTCCGCACGACCTGGCTCAAGGGCGTCGCCTCGCTTCCGGAAGCCGAGGCGATTGCGGCGCGGACCAGCGAGGCCTCGCAACTTGAGCATGTCGCGCGCGGACTGGAAGGGGTCTTCGAGCGCGACACGCTCATAGACCGCGCCGGGCTGCCCCAGGGGGTCGAGGGGCCAGCCGTCTGCCGCCTGGTACTCGACACCATCCTGCGCGACCTGCGCCAGGACGGCGGCGAGACTCCCGTCTTGCTTTGGGCGCTCGAGCGCGCGCTCTACCGCGACGCCGGACAGGCGCCCACAGCGGACTGAACAACCCGGCGTTGATGTTCACCCGAGCCCAAACGAATATAGGGCCGACGCAGGGGGCGGCGCGCAAACCGCCTACCTGCAAAAAGCCAGCCGCGCCCGCGTCAAAGCGCCGGACGCCACGTTTGGGAGGTTGCCCATGAACCCGTTGCTCATCGCCGCCATGTGCGCCATCACGGCCGCCCTCGTCGCCTACACGCTCGGCGTGTTCTCCGAGAGGCGCGCCGGCACGCTCAAGAAGACCCATCTCGCCCTGTTCTGGGTGGGCCTGGCCCTGGACGCCACGGGCACCACGCTCATGTCCTCCCTGGCCGGCAGCACCGCAGACGCCTCGCCCCTGCACGGCATCACCGGCCTGGCCGCCATCGCGCTCATGGCGTTCCACGCGCTGTGGGCCAGCCTGGTGCTCGTGCGCGGCAACGCCCAGGCCCGCTCGCGCTTCCATCGCCTGAGCGTGGGCGTGTGGCTCTTCTGGCTCGTGCCCTACATCATGGGGATGCTCATGGGCATCCCGGGCATCCACCTGGGCGACGCCCTCACCTGCGCCGCCGCCGTCGCCGCCGTCCTGTGCCTAGGCGGCGCCCTGTGCATCCGAGCGAACTCATGCCGCAGGGGATAAGGGCGCAGGCCTGCGCAAGGGCATGCTTGCCACGGACGCCTCAGAATTCGGCGCTCATTCGGCAAGCACGCAAGATCCGGAGACTGATGCGGGCCAACTTGGAAATCGCGCGGGGCAGGCATCGGACCGCAGGCAACATACGTCACTTGTGGTGCGCATTCGTTTCGTACTCGAGAAAGACCGCCGCAAGGAAACGCCCGGGGATATGCAAAAGCGTATTCCCGGGCGTATGCTTCATCGCCTTCGAAGGGCTGGTCAAGATGCCACAGTCAATCCCACGTAGTAGCCAGCAGCTTCAAGCCGTGCGGTCTTACCTATATTCTTTCCCGGTATCCTTGCGAAGAGACTTCAGCGTTTTATCCTCGCGTGCTTTCCTTCCATCTGGGTTTCTCAACGTCCCCCTGGGAAGGTCATGCTTCTTCTCGTAAGTCCCGACAGTACAATCACTTCTGGTCTTGCGCACATGACCAAACATATTTCGTCCTCTCACTAAGGAAGGGATAACAGGTCTCGTAAGGGAGCACAAAAACCGCCCGTGAGGCGCCCCCCCTACTCGGGGATGATTTCGTATTCGAGGCTCCCGGGAATATAACTCTCCCCCATATCATCAAGGATATCGGCACCGGTGGCAAAGCCAAGGACATCATCCTCAGCCCTCCAACGAGCCTCCTCCTCGGTATCGTAGACCTCGTCCTCGACTTCGACTGTACCGCTCGGATAGATGAACTTGATCTTGTAACCCATACCGGCCTCCTTTGAGAATCGCTGAGCAGGTACTGCTTTCCCAAAATCGAACAGCGCGCACAATCCAGTACTTGGGCTGAAGTATATCCACTTGTTAGCGTTTTACATTCAGTCGCTGGCTGACAGATGTGGACAAGATTGTGAACCCTGAGGCCTGACATACATGCAACGCACATTCAATTCGTGCTCAGCGCTGAAAACTATCCCGCTTCGCTTCCCGCGCCGTCCTAGGCGCATTGTGCGGGGCACTCTTCCGGGAGTCAAATCCGTGTCCAACTTAAGCCGGCCACATTAAATCCTCGACCCGCATTCAGGACATTGAATCAGTGCCATGGGCTTCCTCCTTTTTGGACATAGGCATTTTACCTCGTTAGTGTTTCCCACCTCCCAACTCTCAATCGGTTTTTAACCACCCTGATTGATTAGATCGACGGATGATTGCGACCCGCAAGGTTGGAACCACGTGCATGATGTCGTTCAAGCGTTACTCATAGGCGGAAGAGTGCCATTGATGAGCGTCACCGCTTAAAGCGTGCTCGTTCCGGACGACGGGCGGCCCACCATCGATCTTTTGGCATCCTACTGCCATGCCGCCAGTTGCACACACGACATACTCACCCAAGCCTGTGCGCGCTCTCGAAGAGTAATAGTCGAGCGACGATGCCAATATCGATTTGACCCTTCACGACGACCTCGCGGTATCTCAGAAACCCGAGGCCAGGGCTGAATAGGTAGCATGGGCAGTTCTCGATGCCGCGCCCCCTACTCCGAGTGCTCGATCACCCAGTTCTCGATGGTCTGGGTGTCGGAGGAGAAGTTCACACCAACTTTGTAGAGCTTGCGGGCGTCGGCGGAGAAGGGCACGAGGTAGCCGCGATCGTCGATCTGCGCCAGGGCTTCCTCGGCGGACTTGTCGTACTTGAACTCCATGACGTACACGGCGTCGTCGGTGGAGATAACGGCGTCCACGCGGCCCGTCGCGGTCTTGAACTCGGTCTCGATTTGGATGCCAAGCAGGTCGAGAATGAGGAAGAACTTCGTCTGGAAACCCTTCTCGTCGCGGCTGCTCAGGTGGTAGGGAATGCCGGCCAGGTAGGCGCGCATCTTCTGGAGCGCGGCGTCCATGTCGCCCGCCAGCACGTCGTCGGCAAAGCGGTCAAGGAAACTGTAGTGAGTCTCGAGCGCTCCGGGCGCAGCGTACCTGACGAGGTTCTCAGAAAGGCCGTGGCTCACCTCTTCGTTGGGGATACCCAGACGATAGGAGTTGCGACGAGGGTTGTAACCCTTGATAGTGAGGTATCCTCCCTGGTAGAGCATCGGAAGCGGCGTCTCCATGCTCTCGGTGGGCGCGTCGAACGACGTCTCGCGCGCCTCGCAGCCCTCAAGCGCCGCGAGGTCCCAGCCCTGCTTTCGCAGCAAATTGATGAGGAAGGTAGGCGTGCCGGTGCCGAACCAGTACGAGTCGAGACGACCCCACTGCAGGGCACTGATGAGGCTGAACGGGTTGTAGATGTCGGGCGACTGCGCGGTGAAGTGATATCCGTCGTACTTGGCCTTGAGCCGGGCGAGGGCGTCGTCGCGCGTGGTTTCCAACATCAGGGCAAGTGTGTCGATGTCGCCCGAGTACTGCGTGAGCAGCTCATCCTCGGTGATGCCGCAGATGCCGGCAAACTGGGGCACCATGGAGATGTTCGCCAGGTTGTTGAGCTCGCTGAAGATGGACAGCTGGCTGAACTTGGTGATGCCGGTGAGGAACACGAACTTCAGGTATGCGTCGCACCCCTTGAGCGGGGCGTAGAACTCGCGCATGACCTGCCGGAACTCCTCAAGCTTTTCCGCGTCATGCGCCACGTTGAGCAGCGGGGCGTCGTACTCGTCGACGAGGACGACGACGGGCTTGTTGTATTTTGCAAAGGCAGCATAAATCAAAGCCGAGAGACGGGAACCGGGAGTCTGGGCTCCGGGGTCGCGACCCCATTCATCCTCAAGGCCCCTTAGCATCCAGTCGAGCAGCCTGTACAACTCGTCCACCTTGGTGGTTTTGACCATGGAGAGGTCCACCCGCAGCACGGCGTTCGGCTCCCACTGCGTCTCCAGCTCAGCGATTGCCAGGCCGTCGAAGAGCTTTCGGTTGCCCTCGAAGTACTCCTGCATGGTGGAGACCAGCAGCGACTTGCCAAAACGGCGCGGGCGGCTCAGGAAGTAGAACTTGCCCGCGTCATGGGCAAGCTGGTAGATATACGCCGTCTTGTCGACGTACGTCTCGCAATTCTCGCGCACGAAAGAAAACGTCTGCACGCCGATGGGGAAACGCCTGGGCTTGACCGCCGGTGGCTTGTAGTCGCGCATCTGCCATTCCATCGGGTGCTCCCTTCGCCTTGCTCTACCGCACCGAATCTCCTGATGGGCCAAGTGTACCATCCGGCCAAATGTTGGCGAACGCCCGCAAAAGACGCACGGCTTGCCCACCAATGACCCTCATATCTTGACGGGAGATGTCCGCCCTCGTATGACCCCAGCCGCCCGCCAACCCGTCAGCCCTGTGTGTACAGGCTGATGAGGTCTTGTTTGTTGGAGATGCCGGCTTTGCGGTAGATGTGCAGAGCGTGGGTCTTCACGGTGCCGGCGGTCACGTAGAGTTGCTCGGCGATATAGGGCAGGCTGCGACCCTGCACGAGGTAGCGGCAGACCTGGGCCTCTCGCGGCGTGAGGCCCAAGCGCGCGGCGAAGGCTTCCAGGCGGGCGTCGGCGAGAGAGGCGTCAGATTCGAGCTGGCGAGGAGTGTCGAGGCCAGCCCCGCAGCCGGAAGAGACAACCTCAAGGACGGTGCCCTTTCCCGCCGAACAACCGGATTCAAGACTGCTCGCGCTGTCAAGCGCGCACGCACGACCGGTACAATCGCTCACCCCGGAAAGCACACGCGCCCCTGCCGCAAAACCATTCGCGCCGCCAGACATGCACGCGCCTCTCATCGGATCGCCCGTACCCGTAACACCCGCCACCAGCCGCCCACGCTCGCCCTCGCCCAGCTCGCCCACCCCATCGGTGCCGTCCACGTCCCAGCGCAGGCCCTTCTCACTCAGGCGCTCGGCCATGCCGTCGGTCACCATCACGAGCAGGTAGAACAGCACGAAGACGCCCGCCGCGCACACGACGGGCAGCCAGGTGTCGGCCGCGCCCGCCAAGCCGCTGGCCGCGCGTCCGCCCACGTTGCCCAGGAAGACCACGGCCGCCACGACGCCCTGCCCGGCGCTGAACGACAGCAGAGGCGAGATGCCCCATTCCTGAGTGGCTTGGGTCACCACAAGCACCACGAGCACCTGCAGAAACAGGCTCGCCCCCACCACGAGCGCCCCGGGGAAGGCCTCGGAACCCGCAGGCGCCACGAGCAGCATGAGCATGCCGAGCACCGAGAACGGCAGGCAGTAGCGGAAAAGCCGCTCGGCAAAGAGCCGGTCGGACCCAGCGGCAACCAGGCCGAGCGCGGCGAGCGTGATGCACGCGCACACGAAGAAGCCCGCCGGAAAGATGACCGCCGCGCCCTCGTAAGTGGCGCCCATGAGAAACGACGACACGAAGTTGCCCACGAGGGCGCACACCGCGAAGAGCCCCATCGCCCGCCAGGGCAGCAGCCCCCAATCAAGCGAGCCCGCCGAGGCCTCGCCGAGAAGCCCCGCGCCCTCCTCGCCTCGCTCGGGCCACACCTCGGCGCTCATGAGGTGTCGCCGCCACGAGTCGAGCAGCCACAGAAGCGCACTCACGCACGGAAGCACACAGGCCAGCACGCGCGAAGCCCCCGCGGGAAGATACAGCGACACCAGGTAGATGGCATAGGCCAGCACGAAAGAGAGCAGCACGAATCTACGTGCACCGCCCGCTCCCAAGGTGAAGCGTGCGCCCCACGCCACCGTGAGGACCAAGCCGCACACCCCGTAGGCCGCCCCGCACGCGATTACGCCCGCCAAAGACGCATCGGGCACGCGCAAGAGAGCCGTCACGCACACGCTCGCAAGCGAAAGGCCCACGCCCGACCCCACCACGAGGGCCGCAGGCACTCCGGGATGGCGGTGCCGCAAAAGCACCGCGAGCGCCAGGGCACACAGCACGAGCACGAGCTGCGAGGTGTAGTAGGCGAACTCGATGCCGATCGAGTCGATCACGCCGGCCTCAGGGAAGAGGGCCGTGCTGAGGTTGGCAAGGTAACCCCACGCCCACAGGCATGCCGCGCCCCATACGGCGCACGCCGAGGAGACGCGCTGGCCCCAAGCGGGGCGCTCCAACCCATCTGCCAAATCCGCCCCTCCCCTTCCGTCGCCCGCCTGCGCAAGCCTCAGGCGCATGTCGCACGCGCGCTTCAGTTTCCCGCGCATCCTACGCAACTCGCAGGCACACGTCGCTCGCAAGCATCGAAGGTCCACTTCTGCAACCCAAGCACAGCAGACGCCCGCGCGTGTCGCGCATACACCGCCCATGCGCCGCATGGCCCGCCCGGCGCGCCGCACGCACACGCCGTGCGCGCTCGTCCGACACCGTCGCGCATCCTCATCAAGATACGCGCGCCGTCCAGTCCAACTGCATCGCCCGCCATTCCAGCCGCACGCCCCCAATCCATACCGCCGTAGCATACACCACCCATCTACCAGCACATTCGCACATCTCTACCATTTGGTGAGATGTGCGCGAGGGGCGCTTCGGGCCACCATGGCACACGTCGGGCGGCACCGCGCCGCCCATCGCAACCCGAGCGGCCCACAGCCGCCCGGCAAAACCAAGGGGGTTCCTCACATGGAAAAGACCTATCCCGAGCTCGCCCGCGACGCCATGAACCGCCGCACCTTCATCAGCGCGGCCGGCGCCAGCGCCGCCTTCGCCGCGGCCGCCAACATGGCCGGCGTGGCCCTGGCCGACTCGGCCGACACCAACGACGACGCCAGCAAGCCCCACGCCGAGGGCTCGCTTGCCGCTGACAACCAGGCGGCCGGTACGGCGGGCGCCAACTATCCCACCAACGACCCCAACCTCTTCGCCCCCTGCGCGGCCGGCGAGGGCGAGGTGGCTTTCGTGGCCGAGCCCATCTCCGACGACCAGATCGTGGCAATCTACGACGTGGACGTCGTGGTGTGCGGCCTGGGCCCGGCCGGCGACGCGGCGGCGCTCTCCTGCGCCGACCACGGCCTCAAGACCGTCGCCGTGGAGAAGCGCGCCTTCGCCAACTACTGCTCGGCCACCCTGGGCGGCACCGACTCCAAGATTCACAAGCACTGGGGCGTTGAGTTCGACCGCGCCGAGTGGCTGCACGACGCCATGGTGGACAACGGCTTCCGCGGCAACTTCGAGCTGTACAACCGTTACCTCGACTGCAACGGCGAGGCCGTGGACTGGTACGTCGACCACCTGATGGCCGCCGGCGACAAGACCGAGGACGACTTCCCCCTTACCTTCAACGCCACGGGCGACTTTGCCGACTTCCGCGACCAGTACGACTCCACGGGCCTGTCCCGCTCCTGGAACACGAGCTTCAACCTGCCCTACACCGCCGCCGAGCTGGCCGAGCTGCTGCCCCAGCTCATCGTTGAGGCCGGCGCCGAGGTGCGCTACGAGTGCCCCGCCTGCCAGCTTGTGTGCGACGACTCCGGCGCGGTGACGGGCGTCATCGTGAAGAGCGCCGACGGCTACGAGAAGTACAACTGCGCCAAGGGCGTCGTCCTCGCCACCGGCGGGTACGGCTTCAACCTCGAGAAGCTCCAGCGTTGCTGCCGTCCGCGCGACCTGGCCCTGTGCGGCTGGATGAGCCCCTCCAACGGCAACACCGGCGACGGCCATGAGATGGCGGTTGCCATCGGCGGCATCGAGGACGAGTACCCGCACCCCCTCATGCTCGACCCCATGCAGCTCATGCCCTACCTGCGCGTGAACAAGCTGGGCAAGCGCTTCACCCCCGAGTACGAGCCCTACAACCACCTGGCCTGCGCCATCCAGGCCCAGCCCGGCGCCTGCGACTACTACATCGTGGACGGCGACATCGCCAACAAGATCGACGCCATCTGGACGCCCTCCAGCTCCTGCTACGGCCCCAAGGAGGTCTGGGTGGGCGCCGCCACGAGCGAGAACGCCCTCAAGGCCGACACGCTCGAGGAGCTCGCCGAGCTCATGGGCGTGCCCACGGACACCTTCGTGGCCACCATCGAGCACTGGAACGAGATGTGCGACGCCGGCGAAGATGCCGACTTCCACTTCCCGGGCAGCATGATGGCCAAGATCGACACGCCGCCCTACTACGCCAACCTCGAGGGCGCCGAGGCCCTCTCCACGGCCGGCGGCCTGCAGGTGGACATCCACTCCCGCGTGCTGAACAGCGACTTCGCGCCCATCCAGGGCCTCTTCGCCGTGGGCCTCACCTCGGGCGGCATGTTCAACAACACCTACCCGCACAACCTGAACTGCCTGTCGCACACGCGCAACTGCACCTTCGGCTACCTCGTGGGCAAGTACCTCTCCGGCGACGAGGCATAACGGGCCGAGCCGCGCGGGCACGACGCTCATTCGCGCAGAGAATCGCACGCAAGCCGCAAAGACCTCGCATCCCCCGGGTGCGAGGTCTTTTCGTATGAAAACCCCTCTGCGGCAGGAGATATGGGCTGACGCCTCCCGGGCGCAGGACGCTTCTGGTCTACCGTGAAGTCGCCGGACGGCACGGGCCGAAGCCCTCCCGGGCGCAGGGCGGCCCCTTCATTGAGAAGCTCCGCGAGTCCAGGAGCTGAAACCCTCCCGGGCGCAGGACGGTCTTGCAAGGCAGTGGCGATGCAGGTCCAGGAACCAGAATCCTCGCCCATAAGGCGCTTCAACCGCGCCCACACGCCGTCCTCACCCTATCATATGATTCGCGTTTTAGCTGGTAGATGGCACGACCCACGGGTATGACCTCACTCGCATCCCCAATAGATAACCCTACCTAACCCCGCCGGGCTCGTCCGAGATTTCATACCCTGAAAGCGTTTCGTATGACTTGTGCGCCCCCGCGCCCAGGCCTACGGTCGGACAAAGCCCTCCCAAGCGATATGTCGGAAGGCGCAGACCACACGGCCCAGCAAGGCAGCGGAGAGGAGCGGCGCACGTGAGCGAGCACGAACCTGAGAAGCCTACGGCGGCACCGGACGCCCCCGCCGCCATGCCCGCGCCCGCAGGAGCTACCGAGTCGGCTGCGAATCCGGCAGCGGGCGCGGCGGGCTCCCCTGACAGCGCCAGCGAGCCCGCCGCGCCCAACCAGTTCGCCGCAGCCGTCGCGCCCACCGCGCCCGCCGCGCAAGCCACGCCCGACCCCGTCGACCTCGCCTCCCTCATCCCCGCCGACGTCCTGCACGACGACGCCAAGGGCGGCAAGCAGGGCCTCATCCGGGGGCGCGGCATGGCGTGGGCCATCGTGGCGCTGCTGTTCGTGCTGCTCGTGGTGTGCTTCTTCGGCTCCTTCGCGTTCGGCAAGTACTCGCTCTCCCTCGACGAGACGTTCCAAATCATCAGCCACTGCCTCTTCGGCACCGAGGCCACCTACCCCAACTCCAGCCAGACGGTCTTTCTGCAGATCCGCCTGCCGCGCCTGGTGACCTGCATCATGGCAGGGGCCGCGCTTGCCGTGTCCGGCGCCGTCTACCAGGCTATCTTCAAGAACCCGATGGTGTCGCCCGACCTGCTCGGCGCAAGCTCGGGCAGCGCCCTGGGAGCCTGCGCGGGCATCCTCATGGGACTCTCCTTCGCCAAGATCCACCTCGTGGCCTTCGCCTGCGGCCTGCTCGCGGTGGGCCTCACGATGTCCATCTCCTCGGCGGTGTCGCGCAAGCAGAACAGCATCATCACCATCATCCTCACGGGCATGGTGGTGAGCGCCCTGTTCGAGGCGGGCGTCTCCATCTCGCAGACCCTGGCCGACCCCGACACGGAGCTCGCCACCATCACGTTCTGGCTCATGGGCTCCATGACCAAGCTCACCTTCGCCAACCTGCCCATCCTCATCATCCCGGTGTGCATCGGCCTCGTGCCCATCATGCTTCTGCGCTACCGCCTCAACGTGCTGTCCTTCGGCGACGAGGAGGCCAAGACGCTCGGCCTCAACGTGCGCGCGCTGCGCCTCGTGTTCATCCTCAGCTCCACGCTCGTGACCTCGGCCACGGTGGCATGCTGCGGCATGGTGGGCTGGATCGGCCTGGTCATCCCGCACCTGCTGCGCATCGTGCTAGGCCCGGACTACCGCCTGCTCGTGCCCGCCTCCATCGCGGGCGGGGCGCTGTTCCTGCTGCTCGTGGACAACATCACGCGCGTCTTCTGCCAGGTGGAGATCTCCATCGGCATCCTCACGGCACTCGTGGGCGCACCGTTCTTCCTCGTGCTGCTCCTGCGCGGAAGGAGGGGCTGGGTATGAGGTTCGAGCTGCGCGACATGACCTGCGGGTACGCCGGCACGCCCGTCCTCACCGACGTGTCGTTCTCCGTGGAGTCGGGCGACATCCTGTGCATCCTGGGCCCCAACGGCGTGGGCAAGACGACGCTCTTCAAGTCGATGCTGGGGCTGCTGCCCGCCCTCAAGGGCGAGGTGCTCGTGGACGGCCAGAACGTGGCCGGCTGGGACAACAAGAAGAAAGCCCAGGTCATCGGCTATATCCCGCAATCGCACGTGCCACCCTTCCCCTACACGGTGCTGCAGGTGGTCACCATGGGCACCGTCTCCAACCTGGGGATGTTCGCCTCGCCCGGCCGCGACGACTACCTGCGCGCCCTCACCGCACTGCAGGAGCTGGGCGTGCTGCACCTGCGCGACCGCGTGTACACCGAGATCTCCGGCGGAGAGCGCCAGATGGTGCTCATCGCGCGCGCCCTGGCGCAGAAGCCCCAGATTCTGCTCATGGACGAGCCCACCGCCAACCTCGACTACGGCAACCAGGCGCGCGTCCTGGCGCAGATTCGCAGGCTGGCGGCCCAGGGCATGGCCGTGGTCATGACGACGCACTCCCCCGACCACGCCTTCCTGTGCTCCTCCAACGTGGTGCTCATCGAACGCGGCAACCGCATCACGTTCGGGCGGGCCCAAGAGGTGGTGACCGAGGAGAACCTGCGCCGGGCCTACGGCATCGACGTGGCCATCTTGGAAGGCACGCGCAATAACAAGGCAATTCAGGGCTGTGTGCCCTTGATTGACGCCGTGTAGCCCTCGCGGCCCAGCGGCGAAACAAAACTGCACGTCAGAAAGGATCGAACCATGGCAATCGAGAATCTCTCCCGTAGGTCGTTCGTCAAGGTCGCCGGCATCCTGGGCGCAGGCGCCCTCTTCGCCAGCAACTTCAGCCTGGCCCTGGCCGACGAGAAGAAGACCGACGCCGCCTCCGACGACGTCGAGATGATCACCGTCACCGACATGGCCGGCCGCGAGGTCACCTTCCCCAAGAACCCCACGCGCGTCTTCTCCACGAGCCCCACCTGTGAGGCGTGGCTCGCCGCCATCTGCCCCGAGGCCATCATCGGCTGGGCCAACGACATGAGCGCCGACCAGCTCTCCTACTATCCCGAGGAGTGCCGCGACAAGGAGACCATCGGCGGCTGGTACGGCGGCAAGGAGGGCAACGCCGAGGGCATCGTGGCCGAGGCCCCGCAGGTCATCGTGGCCGCCTACAACCTCGAGACCGACGAGAGCTACGGCGCCGACGTCGAGGAGCTTGAGACCAAGCTCGGCGTGCCCGTGCTGTGCGTGAGCTGGGCCATCAAGGACATCCCCGAGGTGTACCGCAAGCTGGGCGAGTGGTTCGGCAAGGAGGAGCTGGGCAAGAAGCTCGGCGACTACGTGCAGGGCGTGCTCGACAAGGTGGACGAGACCGTGGCCAAGGTGCCCGAGGACCAGGTTGCCCGCTACTACTACGCCGAGAACACCGACGGCCTGCAGACCGAGGGCACGGGTTCGTTCCACATCGCCGTGTACGACTACTGCAAGCTCACCAACGCCGCCGACATCGAGATGACGAGCGGCATGGGTTTCGAGCAGGTCTCCATGGAGCAGATCATCAACTGGAACCCTGAGAACATCTTCGTCTACAGCACCACGGCCTTCGAGACCATCACCACCGACCCCACCTGGGCCGACATCGAGGCCGTCAAGAACGGCCACGTCTTCATGAACCCCTCGATGCCGCAGAACTGGTTCGACCGCTCGCCCAACCCCCTGCGCGTGCTGGGCTGCCTCTACACCGTGAGCTGCGTCTATCCCGACTACTGCGACTTCGACCTTGAGACCGAGGTCAAGGACTACTTCAAGACGCTCTACAACGTGGAGGTCACCGACGAGATGTACGACGCCCTGCTGACCACCGGCACGGACGACTAACAGCGACAGCTAGAGAGAGCGAGTAGCGCACCTCGCCCCCGAGCGCCACGCGCTCGCGCTTTCCGCGCGTTGCCCTCAAGGCCCCGTCTGGGCCGCACGTTATATCGCTTAGCCAAATCCTGGCCCCGTTGTCGCTTTTGCAACAACGGGGCCTTCGCGTCTCGCACTACAATCGTGCCTGGAAGTTTCAGGGCCGTTACAGGTTGTGGGTGCGAAAGGGGCGCAGCGGGTGGCGGAGTGCGAAAACGAGCAGGTCAAAGGCACCGGCAGGGCGGCCCTGGAGCCGAAGGGGTTCGCCGTGCGCGCGGCCGGGCTGGGGTGCCTCGTCGCATGGACGTACGTCGCCTTCTTCAGCAAGCTCGTGCACTACTCCACCCGCAACGACATCAGCCACCTGAACAGCACGTACACGTTCGCCTGCCTGGGCATCGTGGCGGTCTCGCTGCTGGCGGCGTTTTTGGGGCACCGCGCGCACGCAAGGGCCCAGGAGAGCCCCGCGCCGGACGCGCACGCGGACCTCATCCATCGCGGGACGCCGCCGCAGGCACGGCTCGCCCACGTCCTCGCCGCCGCCGGGCTCACCCTCTGCACGGTGGTGCTCTGCATGGTCGAGCGCAACCTCTTCACGCAGCCCTGGTGCAGCATCGCCTCCACGGCGGCCGGCGCCTGCATGGGCGTGCTCTTCCTGGGCTGGGCGCACGTCTCGAGCCGTGACCGCAACCGCTCGACCCTGCGCCTTGCCGGCGCCTTCGTCTTTGCGGCCTGCGTGTTCGTCGCCATCCTCTACCTGCCCGAGGCGGCCGGGCTTGTGGCCTGCGCGTGCCTGCCCCTCGCAAGCCTTGCGTGCCTGGCAGCCGCCGAACACGACACGCCCCCGCACCCCACGCGCACGGGCCGCGTTCCGCAGGCCAACCTCGCCACCTTCCACCGTGCGGTGGGCGTGGTTGCGGCCTTGGGCTTTGCCGAGAGCCTCATGCGCGCGCTCTACCTGGAAGTCAACCCTATCGCCGACACCGAAGTCTACCGCTGGATGATGCTGGGCGCCACCATCCTCGGGGCGGGGCTCGTCCTGGGGGCCAGCCGCAAGCGCCAGGGATGGGCGGCCGGAGCAGGCCTCACGAAGGTGAGCATGTTCGTGATGGCGATGCTCTTTGGCCTGGCACCCATCGTGAAGGGCTTCGGCATCGCGCCCGACCTGGCGGTGAGCGTGTGCTACACCATCGTCAACCTCGTGCTTTGGACGGCCATGGCCCAGGTGTGCGCGGCGTACAGCCTGCCGGCAACCAAGGTCTTCGGCATCGGGCTGGGCCTGGTGTACACGGGCTTTCTGGCCGGCACCCTCACGGGCGACGTCCTGGCCTCGTTCTTCACGCTCGACATGCGCGCCCAGGCGGCTATCGCCCTGGCCTGCATGGCGATCGTGCTCGCGGCGCTGCTTTTCGTGGTGGACGAGCGCGCCATCGTGCGCCTCATGAACGCCGACGACGAGAACCCCGCCGCGCCCGAGGCCTTCATGTGCCGCTGCGAGGAGCTCGCCAACACCTACGGCCTTTCCCCCAAGGAGACCGAGGTCATGGCCCTGGCCGCGCGCGGGCGCACCAACCAGCGCATCCAGGAGGCCCTGGGCATCTCCGCCGGCACCGTGAACACGCACCTCACGCGCATCTACAAGAAGCTCGGCATCCACTCCCGCCAGGAGATGCTCGACCTGGTGGAGGGCGAGGGGTAGGAGAAGTGCTGTGGGCAGGGCGCCCGAGAAGGAAGCGGCTCGCCGCGCAGGCAACCGCAAAGCAGACGCCCACAATGCAAGCGCCCGCAATCCAAGCGCCCGCGCGGCATCCCTTAGCTCAGGCAGCCGCCGTCCTTACCAGCAGAAGCCTGACGCAAAAAGCCCCGCCGCGCGTTTTCGAATTCGCGCAGCGGGGTCTTCAGGGCAACGCAAATTATCTTCGCAGCCTGCCGCCTTACGGCCTCAGGCCCATGCCGCCCTCGAGGGTGATGGTCTCGCCGCTCATGAACTTGAAGTCG
>CAVJGP010000078.1:0-14224 GCA_963648855.1 Alistipes onderdonkii
CCCCACGAAACTAACCCGCTCTCCAAATAGGCGGCAAAGAACCGCCACATTCCGAGGCCCCCACGGCCGACCGCCTCCTCGCAGCCACGTCGCTCCCCTTGCCAAAAACCTATGTCTAGCAGGTTCTTGTCAAAGGCGCATCATACTTTGCAAACGGACGCCCGCTCATGGCATGATATGCGTATGCAGTGATTATTATGTATGTATACTCATACTTATAGCGCATCTTGAAACTGCCAGCCGCCCGCAGTCTGGTAGCCTTTGCCCGGTTCACGACGGGCCGCGTTCAATGGTGCGCCTTTGCGCAGGCGCCTTATACACACATCTACACATATACGCATAGCCCAAGGACCCATCCGCCGATTACCCGGCCGCATGAATCGTGAGATAGCATGCAACCGCACCAAGGGAACCCGTCCTGGCCATGCCGACCCGAATACTTCAAGATGTAAGGGCATACGAGTTTGATGATGGATTGCGCATTATGTTTATATGCGTCTATATATATGTGACTATGCATATCATATTCGTCATCCTTTCCGATGCCCATAGCATTTACCCAGGTAAACGCACGTAGGAGCTTGCCTAGCCCCTTTTATATCTGCTCATATCCTGATATGACGATATATACATTACTGCATTTCCATATACAAGCACTCGCACATGCCAAATGGCCATCCCTTACAAAGCCCGTGACCATAGACCCACGGCCCGAACAGGGATCGCATGACCGAACTTCAATATCCGCACCACAGCGCACTTGGCGGATGAGGTTGCGGAGAACGGCGTGCGTGCGGGTTTAACGAGCTGACCCACATCAGGAGCAAGCCAATTTGCATGCCTACCCAACGGTTTGGATGAAAGGTGATTGTTTGTCTTGTTTAGCTTCGCTTGGCTGCCGAATCTCGGGCCAACGGCTAACGAATGGCAAGACGCCTCAACGAGCAGCGAGGATCCGAACGGAAAGAGTCCCTCGTTTATTGGGGGCGACATGATTACTCGAAGGGCAACAAGCACCTCAGTTTCACCCGTCATCTAACCTATAAGATATGCCTATATGCTTGTTAGCATATTTATACAGATGGCTATATGCGCATCTGCATTAGGTCGCTCACGGCGTTGCATTCTTCCAATCGGCATAAAGCCCCAGATAACACGCAACATTTAAAGGCGAGAGGCTTGAAGTTTTATATATCGCGCATATATGTGCGTCTTGTCATATGCGTAGTCATATACACATATAGCACGTCGTTCATCCACGCGCTTGCCGCCCTAGAAACAAATCGGGGAGCCACCTTGCGGCGACTCCCCCATCGCATGTCGTCTATGAAGCGCCCGTCGGCCTACAGCGAGTCGATGTAGCCGCGAAGCAGGTCACTCACCGTGGTGTCGTTCTCCAGGGCATAGCGCTTGATCTTGCGTGCCTGCTCGCGCGAGACGATGATGCACAGGCGCTGGTCCTTTGCCTTGCCCGTTTCCGTGGAGGCCGACTCGGCCACAGCCGTCTGCTGCACCGCCGTGGAAGTCGGGGGGATTGCCACCTTGCGTGACGCGGGGGCAGCGGCCGCTCCTACCATCCCCAGACGCGCCATGCGCTCGGCTGCCTGCTTCTCGGGCGACTCAGCGGTAACCTTGGCCATATCCTCGTCCATCCTTATCTCGTCGGGCGTCGTTCAATACATGTATGAATACTGACACAGATGCGCTCATACATCGATATGCTCATATGCATCACTTCATATCAGCATATATACGAAAAGCCCGGCCGAGGAGCGTTCGATGCTCTCTCGACCAGGCTTTGAGCGGGCGCATAAACCCCGCGATTTGGATATCGATTTGCAACTGCACACATGCGCTAACTCATCGACCGGATGCGACAGACTCGCATTCCCCTCAGATGCGCACGTACCCATTACAGCCTGAGAAGCGATTGACCTCGCCCCATCGAGCCGCAAGCCCGGCGGCGGGGCTACGATTGCGACGCGCCCGAAAGATGCGCCGATTGGACGCCCGAGCACCCCCGCAGCATAGGGCGTTATGAGCCCGTCGTCCTAGCAGTATGTGGGCCCGCGCACACCTCAGCAACCAGGCTCCTACGCGCAGGTCCACCCCATGTCGCTCAGGAGCTCATCGACGAAGGACTCGTAGTCGCGCGCAGGCTTCGAGGAGGCGTCGAACTCGACGATGGGCCTGCCGTTGGCATGCGCCTCCTCCACGCACACGGCCTCGCGGATTCTGGTGGAGAACAGCTTGCAGTTGAGCGCCGACGCCATGGCCTCAGCCTCAAGCACGCTCACCTTGGCGTTGTTGGTCTGACGGTGATACTTGGTGAGCAGAATGCCCGCCACCTGAAGGCCGGGGTTGGTGAACTCGCGCACGTCGGCGATGGTCTGGGCCAGCTGCGTGATACCCTTCGTCGCCAGGAAGGACGACGTCGTGGGGATCACCACGTAATCGGCCGCCGTGAGCGCCATGGTCACCAGAAGGCCCAGGGAAGGGGAGCAGTCCACAACGCACAGGTCGTAGCTGTCCGCAACCTGCGAAAGCGCCTTCTTGAGACGCGCAGGGCCGTTGAGAACGCCTAGGAGCTCCTTCTCGGCCGAGGCGAGCGTAATCTCGGCAGGGAGCAGGTCGGCACCCTCGCGATGGATGATCGTGGAGGCCACGTCAGCATTGCCCATGAGGACCTCGTACACCGTGTCGCGGCCCTGCGTGGACTCACCGAGCACGTCCGTCAGGTTGCCCTGAGGGTCAAGGTCGACGCACAGCACGCGCGCGCCGCGCTGCGCCACGCTCGACGCCACGGCCGCCACCGTTGTGGTCTTGCACACGCCGCCCTTCTGATTGCACACCACTACCGTCTGCATCAAAAACCTCCCGAGTCGCTTTTCCAGACATCTCTGCGGCATCTTACGGAGTGGCCGGACAGATAGTGATTTCCATCTATGCATATCAGAGTAAATCCACATACCTACATGTATGCGTATATGCATGTTCACATTTCCATACGTGAGAACCATACTTCGCAATTCCGGTAAAACAACCAATCTACCAGGTTATTCTGTTTCATTAAACTTGAACGTCTCATATCGTCAGAATGACCTATCGATGTACATTCCCATGCAGTTATACATACATATACCTATCTATTTATATTAATATATGTATTGCTTTAGAGTTGTATGAGCATGCACATGTTTCTACGCCCGATGCCTCAGACTCCCCCTCTGCGCGTTTTCCCGGCTGCGGGTCCCATCGTTTACAGCCATCGTCCAGGCCATCCGTCCCAACGGGATGGACGAATCTACGCCCACCCCGTTGGGTTAGTCGGCACACGCCACCAGCCGCCCCAGCACACGAGCGAATCCGCCCCGGTGCCTCAACCTCGTTTCTGCGAAGTAAGGCGGCACTCGCCAACGCCCGTGCGCACAAACCCGTAATAAACCGCTACGGTACGAAAGTCGCCTCCTTTCGTGTAAGGGCCACGTCAAAGGGTATGCGACCCGCAAAAACGTGTAATTAACCGCGAAGCCCTCAGCCAAGGGGTCAGGATCCAAAAACGGTAATAAACCGCAACACACCCCTTTGTGCCTACTGTAATAATCTGCTACGGCAACCAACACTCGTCTAACGATCCACACACCGTCTACCAGGTATTTTATGAGTAAAGAGGATGACTTTTGCGAAATAAACCGCGAAGGGATGCCTACGAAAAACGGTAATAAACGGCTACGACGCAACGCTTGAAACGCACCGCGAGCGCCCCGAACTACCTCCCAGAGAAGCGAAGATGGTAATTAACCGCCACGCGCCCATGGGCATCCAGATGCCCCGATTGGGTAATAAACCGCCACACGCGCCCAGATCCGCACGCAAAGGCAGTCGGTGATAAGCCGCGACGCGCCCCCAAAGGTGCCCATGCGCGCAAAAATGGGGAGAAACCGCGCTCGGAGCATCCTCCAGACAGCAGAAAACGGTAATAAACCGCCACGCTCACACATCCCGTGGGGGCACAGCAAACGGTAATAAACCACGACAATTGAAAACGCGCGCTCTGAAGTAATAAACCGCTACGCCAAACATGTCTAACGGCCGATTCCGAAGATTTCTTCAGCATCAAAACGCCTGGTAGATGGCTATATATCAGATTATGAAGAATTAATGTAGCATTCTAAGGAATAAAGCGCGACGCAAGCGAAAGGATGCGCGAAGCGTCCGTAACAAGCAGCGAAGCAAAGCGAATAATCCGCTACGCGCAACGAACCCGAATCACGCCCGCCACGTGCGGAAAGGCCGCAAACGACCAGCGCTGTATGTTTATGTAAGTACTCGGAGGTACTTACATCATGGCAACGAGACGCAATATCGAACGCCTCCTCCTTGTCCGGGCTCAAGGTACAATCCCACTACTCGAACAAGGAGCTGACATGTCAGATTACAGCGAAGTCAAACAGGCCGTCTCTCTCAATGACTATGCAAGTCAGAACCTCCAACACGTACAAGGAGGGCTTGTCTGTCCCTGCTGCGGAAGCGGGACGGGACCCAAGAAAACGCCTGCCTTCTCTATAAAGGGCGAGAAATGGCTGTGCTTCGCATGCGGCAGCAAGGGTGACGTGTTCGACCTTGCAGGCGCCATACACAACACGGAAGACAAAAAGGAGCAGCTTGCCTACGTACGGCAATGGGCAGGTTTAGGCGAGTCGCATCACACCGTCACTCTTAAAACGCAACCTGCAACGCCGCGATCCGAGGACACTGTAAACATCCCAGAAGGCAAGCAACGAAACCGGCGTTATCTGCAAACCTGCCAGGCAGCGATCAACGACCCCCAAGCCCTCGCATACCTTGCGTCACGCGGGATTGACGAGATTCGCGCCAAGCACGAAGGTTTCGGGTACGACCCATCCACGAAGAGGCTCGTGATCCCTTGGCAGGGCTGTGACTACTATTGGATAGCCCGCGACATCACGGGCACCTCGGAGCGCAAGTACATCAAGCCAAAGACAAGCGAAGTGGGGGTGCAGCCGCTTTGGAACCCCCAGGCTTTGGGCAAAGACGCATACTTCGTGGTCGAGGGCCCCATGGACGCCCTGGCAATCGCTCGCCTGGGACACGAGGCCATCGCCCTGGGCGGGGTAGGGACGGCCGGGCTTGTGGAGGAAGCTCTGCGTACGAAGAGCCGTGCCTGCGCCATCTTCATGCTCGACGCCGATGATGCGGGGCAAAAGGCACAGCAGCGCGCCCGCGCAGCGTTCGAGAAGGCAGGGCTTGCCTACATCGAGTACCAAGGCGAGCGCTTCGCCAAGGACGCTGACGAGATGTGGAGAAGCGACCCCGAGCGCTTGTCAGCCCAGCTCTCCAAGGCTGAACTCGAGGCGGCAGACCTTGCGCATCAGATAGAAGGTGAGCGGCGCATAGGTCTGTTTCGCACCCTGCGCCCGGCAGACATGCGCCAGATAGCTCACGAGCTGTTGGAAACACCGCAAGCCCGGCCTTACATCCCCACCGGTATCGACCAGCTCGACACCATGCTTGACGGCGGTCTCCGCACGGGCCTGCATGTCTTGGCCGCGGCCTCGTCCATTGGCAAGACCACCCTGGCAACCCAGGTGGCCGAGGCTATCGCCTTGTCGGGACATACCGTTCTCTACGTGACTCTTGAGCAGTCGGCCAAAGAACTCGTCTCAAAGTCTGTGGCGCGTCTTGCATATCGAGGCTCTTCGGGCACGCAGGCCATACCCGTTCGCGAGATGTCCGACCCTCAGGTACGCTCCCAGTGGGACGAGGGCCGCCGCGACGCATTCACCCGCGCACTTGAGCGCTTCGAGGGAGAGGTCGCCCCGCATATCCAGGTGCTTGAGGGCGTGGGGCGCACGAGTGCGGCGGATATCGCCGGATACGCGGCCTGCTTGGCCGAGCAGGGGAAGGCACCGGTTGTTTTCGTCGACTACCTGCAGCTTCTGGCAAACGATGGAGTGCAGGACGAGCGTATCTCCATCGCGCGAAACATCTCGGATTTGCGTCAGCTCGCCCGTGACCTCGACACGCCCGTCGTGTGCATATCCTCGGTGCGCCGAGACGCCTATCTCATGCCGGTGACGCTCGACTCGATGAAGGAGTCCGGCGCCATCGAGTACGGGGCCGACACGGTTCTGGGCCTGCAGGTTGCAGGCGTCGACATGGGAAGGGGGTCCGGCCCCGACCGCAAGGCGAAAAGCGAGGCCGATCGCATGAGTCGCTTGCAGAGGGCCTCGGAGCGCCGTGAGGTGGAGCTTGTGGTACTCAAGCAGAGGGACGGC
This sequence comes from Alistipes onderdonkii, assembly GCA_963648855.1. Lineage (GTDB taxonomy): Bacteria > Actinomycetota > Coriobacteriia > Coriobacteriales > UMGS124 > UMGS124. Next base: position 6,300 of record CAVJGP010000078.1, read on the forward strand.
CGTGTCCATGGTCCCGACCAGGCCATCCGCCTGACGTTCCTGCCGCAGGCGAGCATCTTTTTGTAAAAGTGCCCTCACTGAGCTGCACCCGAGGTACCTGAGGAAAGGCGGCGAAGAGGGGTCTGTGGCAGGCAAGACGTGCTGGCAAGCCTGCTAGAATCACCAGGTTGGCAAGAGGTCTGAAAGGCGGGACGGCGTGGCGAACGAGATTCTCAAGTGGAACGAGGACACCCTCAACGCGATCGTCAAGGCGCGCGACACGGGCGCTCGCCTTGCGGGGCGCTTCACGGGCGACGTCCTCAAGAATCTGCGCGACAACCATGCCAAGGACATCGCAGCGACGCCCGCCGAGGTCTGGTCGTTCCCCTACAGCGCCACGCCCGTGCCCGCCATGTGCGACGAGAGCATCTACATGGCCGTCGAGCACGGCTGGATTTCTGAGAAAGAGGGCCTTGAGGCGGTGGGGGAGAGCTGGAAGCCCTATTCCGGCTCGCTGCGCAATGTGAACGGCGACTGGATGGCCGTCACGAAAGCCCTTGAAGACGGCACCATCCGACGCTTCACCAAAGACGGCAACGAGCTGTGGCCCACGCGCAACCGGCAGGCAGACCTCACCGAGGCCGTTGCGGTGCTGCGCCAGGCGGGCCTCAGGCTGAACCTCCCCGCGCCCGTGTTGCGCGACGACGTGGCGTCCACGGCCACCAAGTACCAGCTGCTGTGCGTGCTCGTGTTCATGGGGTACGGCCCTGTCATCTACCCGCTCATCCGCCAGAAGCTCGAGCGGACCCGCTCGCTCACCACGCCGCAGGTCACGGTCGCAAACGACAAGGTGTCCAAGGCGGTGTTCGGCCGCGGCAAGGATCATATGGAGCCCTCCGGCTACTTCACGGCCCCCGACGGCGTGCCTACGCAGCTCGCCACCGGCAAGGGCATGTCGGTGGGCGTGAGCCTGGCAAGCTCTTTCCCGCTTGAGGCCGACCCGGCCACCTACATGCTCTCCGACGTGGACCGCTTCTGGCTCGACGGCCTGTCGTCGCTTGCCTGGGACGGGCACATCAAGTTCCTCGGCAGCGACATCCTCGCCCTCATGGGCTACACGCGCCCCCGCGCCGAGGGCTGCCGCGAGACGATGCGCGAGGCCTACGATTCCGTCGTGCGCCTCTCCAACACGCGCATCTCCATCGACACCACCGGCGAGATGCGGGCGTTTGACGGGTCGGCTCCGCAGATCACCTCCGAGCCTGTGGTGAACGCGCTCATCCGCCTTGCCATGGGCGACGACGGCGAGATGGTGGACTTCTCCATCGAGCTCAACGTGCGCAACGACGACCCGCTGTCGGCCCTGCCCCTCGCCACGTACGCCCTGGCAAAGCGCCAGCTTCTCACCTTCAGCCGCGAGGACTTCCGCTTCGACGGCCTGCGCCTGTCCGGCGAGCACCGCCGCATGTGGCTGTACGTGCTGCGCCGCCTGCGCGAGAAGGGCACCTCCAACACCATCGTGTTCAAGACGATGTTCGACGAGATGGGCCTCGACCCCGACCGCTCCAAGAAGTCGCGCATGCTCCTCATGCTGCGCAAGATGCTCGACGCGCGCATGAGCGAGAAGAGGCTCATCAAGTCCTACGCGTGGAACACCGGAAGCGCCCGCTCGTCCAATGAGGCGCGCTCGGTCACCATCGAGCCCATGCCCGAGTCGGCTCGCGCAAGCAAGGCGTCGAAGTAGGGGATGCCCGCTGGGCTTCAGTCCATCGGATCCTGGTTATCGGCTTCCGTGCTCTACGGCTGCGGCTTCTCGCGCAGGGCGTACATCGAGTTGCACTCGAAAACCACCGTGTCCAGCGGCCATGCCTGCTCGTTGTTTGCCGAGGTATACGGGTCGTTCATGTGCACGGAGGTCTCGTCGGCCCAACCCGTGACGAGGACGTAGTGCCCCACGTCGGTGAACATGCCGGGCGCCAGGTTGCATACGAGCAGCCAGCCGTTGTTGAGCGCGTTGGCCGCCTCGTCCACGACGTTCACGGAAAGCTCGGCGTAGTCGAAGCCCACGTGCTGCGCGAAGTACTCCACGAACTCGCCGTACGTGCCGTTCTCCGCGTCGCAAAACTCGGATTCCGTGGCTAGCAGCGCCACGAAGTACGGGCTCATGCCCGTGGAGCGGTTGATGGCGGCGTGCGCCATCGACAGGCACGTGGGGCAGCAGCCCGTCGTGCCCAGGGGGCCGCCGAGGTATTGCATATAGCCCCAGCGCTGGTCCCACTGCATGTAGCGGGGCACGCCCTCCTCGGGCAGGTCGTCCTTGGTGAGGTTGCCGGCCTTCTCGCCGGGGTAGGACTCGAGGAACTCTGCGACGTACGTGCGCGCGTCGGGGTTCTCGGCCGCCAGCTTGAGCAGCTTTGCCGCCAGCTTCTCGCCAAAGCCCGCAAGGCTCTCGGCATCAATGAGGATGTCGTCGACGACCTCGTCGCCGGCAAGCGAGAGCAGCGTCTGGGCCGTCTGCTCGTCCACCCAGGAAGGCAGGGTGGTGGGGACCTGCTTCTTGGTGGAGCTGGTCGCATCTTGCGTGCCTTGCGTTGTGCCTGCGGGAAGCGCCGAGGCGACCTCGGCCTGGGCGACGGAACGCGGGCGCACAACGCCACTGGCGCCCAGGCAGGCGAGCGCGCAAGCCCCAAGGAAGGAGCGGCGCGAGACGGCCGTATCCCTCGGCGAGGGTGTCGCCGCGTTTCCGTGCGTAGATGCGTGTCGTGCGATGCCCATGAGCGAAGCGCTCCTAACAGGTCGTACGTCTTGACACGGTGAGTTTAGCATGAGGGTCGCGTTTGGCAAAAAGTGCCAGGTGAGAAGGACCCGAAACGCGCGGATTGTGTGTGCGCGGGTGTGTTCGGCCTGTGTGACGGATCCGGACGGGTGCGTTTGAACCCCTCCCGTGCGCCTGTGCGCTTGTGCAGCTTTTGGCGTCCATGCGCCTTCTGCCTGCGCGTGCGCCCCGCGAGTCTAGAATTGCCGCCGCGCTTTGTGGTACCGAGGGGAAAGGGGCGCATATGGCGCAGGAACTGGCGCAGGCAAGCGCCGACAAGATGGGCCTGAGGTCGTGGTTGCCCCTTCTGGGCATCACGCTGTCGGCCTTCATCTTCAACACGTCGGAGTTCATGCCCATCGCGCTGCTCACCGACATGGCGGCCGACCTGGGCGTCAGCGAGTCGGTGGCGGGAATCGTCATAACCGTGTACGCCTGGAGCGTCATGATATTGTCGCTGCCGCTCATGATGTTCGCCTCGCGCTTCGCCCTGAAACGCGTGCTCATGTGCGTCATCTGCGTCTTTCTGGCTGGTCAGGTGCTGACGGTGCTCTCCACCAGCTACGCGATGCTCGTGGTGGGCCGCGTCGTCGTGGCGATGGGCCATGCGGTGTTCTGGTCGGTCGCCTCGCCCATCGCGGTGCGTCTCGTGCCTGAGAAGTTCACCTCGCTGGCGCTGGGCATGGTGGTCACGGGCTCGTCGGTGGCCACCATCGTGGGCATGCCTCTGGGTCGCGTCGTGGGACTGGCGCTGGGTTGGAGGTCGGCCTTCCTCGCTGTGGCGCTCATCACGGGGGCCGTCTTGGTCTACCTTGCCTTCGTCTTCCCCAAGATGCCGGCGGGCGAGCCCTTCACGGTGGCCAAGCTGCCGCGCATGCTCTCCAACAAGGCCCTCGTGGGCATCTATGTCTTCATCGCGGTCGCGGTGAGCGGCTACTACACCGCCTACAGCTACATCGAGCCCTTCCTGCTGCAGACGGCCGGCCTGGACGAGGGGCATGTCACGGCGATGCTCACCGTCTTCGGCGTGGCGGGCATCGCGGGCAGCTTCGTGTACGCGCGCCTCTTCGACGGCCACAAGCGAGCGTTCTTCCGCACGGCGGTAGGGGCACTCGTGGTGGCGCTTCTCGCGCTGGGCGTGCTCTCGTGCTCGCCGGCCCTCATCATCGCCGACTTCCTGCTGTGGGGCGTGGCCTCCACCGGCTACAACGTGGCCTTTCAGGGCGAGGTGATCCGCATCACGAGTCAGGACGAGTCGGCCGTGGCCACCTCCATCTACTCGGGCATCTTCAACCTGGGAATCGGCGCGGGGTCGGCCCTGGGCGGCTCCGTGGTGAGCGGCTTGGGCGTGGGGTATGTGGGCTACGTCGGCGGGGCTCTCGTGGCGCTGGCGCTGGCGTTTCTCGTGATGTGGCTGCTCCCCAGGTTGGAGCGGGCCAAGCAGCGCGCGTAAGTGAAGTGCGTCGGGCCGCGTTGCTAAGTCGGCGGGGCGGCGGATCGCGGGCGATGCCTTTGCGTTCGTGTGTCCCTGCACTCGCGCGCCCTTCATATAATGATGGCGTCTTTGCCGCGGGTATGTACGGTTCAAAGCACGACATGTTTGGGAGAGAGATGGACAACGAAACCACCGCGCAGGGCCCGCAGAGCGTGCAGCGCATCGAGCACGACATCATCACGCGCTACCGCAAGGCGCTGTGGACGCCCTTCACGCGCGCCTTGGGCGAGTACGAGCTGGTGCGCGACGGCGACCGCATCGCCGTATGCGTCTCGGGCGGCAAGGACTCGATGCTTCTCGCCAAGCTCTTCCAGGAACTGAGCCGTCATGGTAGGCAGAACTTCGAGGTCGAGTTTCTCTCGATGGACCCCGGCTACCCCGACTACGCTCGCGAGCGCATCGACGCCAACGCCCAGATTCTGGGCATCCCGCTGCGCAAGGTGAGCACGAACATCTTCCGTATCGTGGAGCGCATGGAGGGAAAGCCCTGCTACCCGTGTGCGCGCATGCGCCGGGGCGCCCTGTACAGCGCCGCGCGCGACCTGGGCTGCAACAAGATTGCCCTGGGCCACCACTTCGACGACGTCATCGAGACCATCCTCATGAGCGTGCTGTACGGTGGCCAGGTCAAGACGATGATGCCCAAGGTCCACAGTACCAACTTCGAGGGCATGGAGCTCATCCGCCCCCTCTACCTGGTGCGCGAGTCCGACATCATCGCCTGGCGCGACGACAACGGCCTGGAGTTCATCCACTGCGCGTGCCCTTTGTCCGACGGCGTGAGCTCGTGCGACGCGGGCAACTCCTCCAAGCGCGCCACGGTGAAGGCGCTCATCGCGAGCCTCGCCGCCGAGGACCCCTACATCGAGTCGAGCATCTTCCACAGCGTGGCCAACGTCCACCTCGACGCGGTCACGGGCTACCGCACGGCCGGCGTGGCGCACAGCTTCCTCGAGCGCTACGACCAGGGCTGGGAGGACTTCGCCGGCAAGGAGTAGGGCAGGCGCGGGGCTTGCGGCCCGGCAATCGCCAGGACATGGGGGTCATGGGTTTTGCGAGCGGCCGCCCGCCGAGGGTCATGCGACCGTTCGCGCTCGTGTAGACTTGCCGTTCACTCACGAGGCGCCACCGCGTCTCGGGCGGGCCCATCAGCGGGCCTCGCCGCAGGGCCTGCTACATCTCGGCCACCAAGTCGCAGCTTTCCTGGCTGCCGCCGCAGATGTGCCGAGCGCCGCAAGATCGCCGCGCCGCTCCCTTGCGGTCCAACCACCACCGGTCCTGCAACCGGCGTGCGCATGACGCATCGGCCGGTTCGGCGTTCGCAGGGCGGAATCGGGTTTTTGCTCTATGAACAACGAGATAGTTTCTTTCGACCAACTCGGCCTGTCCGAGAAGGTCCTCGCCGCCGTGACCGACATGGGCTACGACTGCCCCACCCCCGTGCAGGCCGGCGCCATCCCCGCAATCCTGCAGGGCAGCGACGTCATGGCGGCAGCTCAGACGGGCACGGGCAAGACCGCGGCCTTCCTTCTTCCCTCGCTCGACCGGCTCGGTCATGTCAAGCGCGGCCAGGGCGTGCTCATGCTCGTGGTGACCCCCACCCGCGAGCTCGCCCAGCAAATCGAGGCGTGCGCGCGGACCATCTGCGCTCATACCGGCCACACCTGCACGGTCGTGGTGGGCGGCGTGGGCTACGAGCCCCAGAAGGCGGCTCTTGCCCGGGGCTGCGACGTGCTCATCGCCACGCCCGGCCGCCTCATTGACCTCATCGAGCAGGGTGCGGCCGACCTCTCCCACGTGGAGACGCTCGTGCTCGACGAGGCCGACCGCATGCTCGACATGGGCTTCGCGCCCGCCATGCGCCGCATCGTCTCCAAGACGCCGCAGGCCCGCCAGACGCTTCTCTTCTCGGCCACGCTCGACGACAACGTGCTCGCCAACGTGAAGTCCCTTGTCAACGACCCCGTGCGCGTGGAGATCGCCCACAAGGGCACGGCCGCGCAGACCATCGACCAGTACGTCCTGGGCGTGTCCGAGCGCGAGAAGGTGCGCATCCTCACCGACGTGCTCAAGCAGGAGGGCTCCAAGCGCGTCATCGTCTTCTGTCGCGGCAAGCACCGCGCCGATATGGTGTGCCGCAAGCTCACCAAGGCGGGCATCAGCGCGGCCCCCATCCACGGCAACCGTTCGCAAAACCAGCGCGAGGCTGCGCTGCGGCGCTTCGCGACCGGCGAGGCCGACGTGCTCGTGGCGACCGACGTCCTCGCGCGCGGCATCGACATCGCTGAGGTGTCCTACGTCGTGAACCTCGACGTCCCCTCCGATGCCGAGGACTACATCCACCGCATCGGCCGCACCGGCCGCGCGGGTCAGTTCGGCTGGGCCCTGACGTTCGTCTCCGAGGCCGAATACCTCGACCTGCGCGACATCGAGGCGCTCATGGGCAAGCTCGTGCCCGATTTCCCCCGCGCAAGCGGCATCGATTGCGGGCAGGACTGCTTCGAGCTTGACCCCTCCCGCAAGCCCACCGACAAGCTGCCGAGCAAGAAGGCCCGCAAGAAGCTGGCCGAGCAGCGTGCGGCGGCGCAGGAGGGCAACGGCAACCAGGCCCGCCGTGAGGCGAGCGCGTCGGGCGAGGCGCGTACGTCCGGGTCTCGCCGTGCGGGCTCTCGCCAAGCCGCAGGTGAGGGACGCGGGACGCAGCGTGCAGAGGGTAGCTCGCAAGCCCGCCGCGAGGAGGGCGCATCGGCCGATGCGGGGCAGGGGCGCCGCGGCGGGCGCGGGCGCAATGCCTCGCAGACGGCTGTCTCGGCCGGGGTCGATGCCCGTCGCGACGCCGAGGGCTCACGTCCCTCGCGTTCGCGTCGCTCGGGTGAGCAGGCCGGCGGTCGTGGCGGTGCTCGCGGGGCGGCCGGGGCGAACGGCACCGGAGGTTCCCGAGGCGCACGCGGCGTCCAGGCTGATCGCGCCGGTCGCAACGCCCGCCCATCGGGCGAGGGCCGTGCGGCGGCCGGCAGGCGTGCGGGTTCCGCGGGCGACGCTGCGCCCAAGCCGCGCCGCCGCCCCGGCGACCACGGCGGCGGCCTGGCCCGCTAGGCGCCGGGAGGCCGGGGGCATGTGGGCCCCGGCGGCCCAACATATAAGGAGCGCGTGAGGGCGCCCGGGAGGCTCGACTAAGCGAGTCTCCCGGGCGCCCTCTGTATTGGGACGTCGAGCGGTCCGGGCTTGCCGGGTCAAGGCAAAGGCGGCGGACCGCTGTCAGCGTCCAGTTCTGCCGGGAGTCTCTGACCCTCAAGATGCTCGCCGGCTTCGCCCTCATTTTCTGCTCGCCCGTCGCCTGTGCCCTGCGGGCAAAATGGGCCGGGGAAGGCAAGGCGTGGCAGGGTAAGGCGGGGCAGGCGTAGTCACGCCCGCGTCGGCTCAAGGAGAAGGCCGGGCCTTGCTGCGGTGCGCGCAAGTCGGCCCCGGCGGGCGGCGCCGCAGGTGCCCACCCTGCACGCGTTGTCGCCCGGGCGGAGCGGGCTGGCTGTCTGGCCCGCCTGAGCGATGGGGGCTTGGGACACTGGTGGCAATCGGCGTACATGAGCGCGTGGGGGTGCCCGGGGGACTCGGCCAAGCGAGCCTCCCGGGCACCTC
>CAVJGP010000079.1:0-14186 GCA_963648855.1 Alistipes onderdonkii
CGGGCGTCGTCTGCGCCCACGAAGAAGATGGCGCTGGCGAAGCGGCCGTTGTCGGTCATCGAGACGCACAGGCAGCGCGCGTCGCCCGACAGGGCCTGCAGGCAGGCGGCGAACTCGCTGGACGGGCGCAGCGCGGTGGTCTGGGCGGAGTCTGCCAGCTTGCGGTACTCCTCCTCGCTGAAGTGGAACACCGCCTGGTCGGTGGGGAGGTCGTGCCAGCTGTACTCGACGCAGCCGGAGAGGTTGTCCTCCTGGAAATGCACGATGACGAGGTTGGACAGGCCATACTGCTCGGAGAGCTTCAGGGCCACCAGGTCGCTGGCCGCCTTGAAGCTCGTGCTGTGGTCGTACATGCTCAGCGCCAGGGAGGCCACGTTCATGTCGTCGACGTTGCCGCGCGACACCACCTCGCCGAACGGCTCAGGCTCGATCTGCGACATGCGCGGGTTCCACAGCATCATATGCAGGCCATGGCCGCGGGCAGACTCCAGGGCGCAGGACACGCGACGCAAAAGGTCCGCGCACGAGGTCTCGCCGTCGGCGCGCACGCAGCCCACGCTGAAGTCGAGCTGGAGCACGTCCTCGCGCACGAGGGCGGTGTAGCGCTCGCGCAGCTGCCCCAGCGCCAGGGCCGCATCGACGGGCGAGTCGTGGTCGAGCCAGACGAGGAACTCGTCGGACCCCGCGCGGATGAGCAGGGTGCCCTGCGACTCGTCGGCGCCGAAAAGCTCGGCGAGGAGCTTGGCGAACTCCGACAGGATGACGTCGCCGAACGTGAGGCCGTAGGTCTGCACGAGGATGCCGAAGCGGCTGAGGTCGATGAGCAGCAGCCTGCCCTCGCCCTTGCGGGCACGCACGCGCTTGAGCGCATCCACGCCCGGCTCCAGGCTGTACAGGCCGGTGACGGGGTCGATGGCCTGGCGGCGTTTGCGCTCAAGCTCGGCGGCCTTCTGCTCGGTGACGTCGCGCAGGTAGCCGACAATCTGGCGCATCCCGCTCTTCTCGTCGAGGATGACCCTTGCGCTGACCGCGTACCAGGTGGCAGGATTGCCCTCGCGCTTGAAGAGGATCTCGTCGCTGATGGAGCCCTGCCCCATGGCGAACATGTCGAGGACCTTCTTCATGTCGATGCGAGAAAGCGCGGGACGGCACACCTTCTCCTGGAAGTCGGCCAGGCTCCAGGTGCCGCTGTGCTGGCGGCTGTTCACCATCTCCACCTCGCCCTCTTCCTCACGGTAGCTGAAGAAGATGTCGTTGGAACTCTCCACCGCCATGCGGTAGCGCTCCTTCTCCTCACGAAGGTGGGCCTCGGTGCGCAGCTCGCCCTCCGTGAGGTTCTTCACGACCTGGTGAAGCTCGTCGACCTCGCGGATGCCGGAGGGGTGGAAGGAGTTCAGGCCGTCCATGCCCGCGCGGATGGAGTCCATGAGGCGGTGGACGGGCCGGGTAACATAGTGCAGCACGAGCAGCGTGACGATGATGCTCACGGCCACGCAGACGGCGAGGATGATGTAAAGGCGCTGGTAGAGCTCAGCGCCCAGGCCGAAGACGGACTGCTGCGTGACGAAGCCGCACACCACCCAATTCTGGTCCTCGAAGGGCACGTTGTTGCTGTACAGGTCGAGCGGCTCGATGACGCAGTAGATGCCCTGGTCGCCGATCTTGGCGCCCTCGACCAGCTTCAGCGAGCCGGTCGAGGTGTCGCTGAGCGTGAAGGAGGCACCCGGGCGGCTCACCGAGTCGTACAGGGTGCCCGTGCCGGCCAGGCAGCGGTACGTGCCGTCGTCCTGGCGCACGGCGAGGGCGTAGCCCGCACGCTGGTCGGAGTCGAGGTCGCGCACGGAGAAGTAGGAGCCCATGAGGTAGGAGGTGCCCACCTCGACGCCCAGAACGCCGTAGACCGTGCCGTCATAGACGAGCGGCACGGAGTAGGCGATCATCTTGTGGTTGTCGAGCGGGTTGTCTTCAAGGATGAAAGGGGTCGACCAGTAGCCGAGGTTGGCGGGGTCAACGGTGGGGTTCTCCTGGGCCAGCAGGTACGGCGTGTAGAAGAAGTCGTCGCTGGCGCGCATGGAGCTGCCCGCGAAGGAGAAGCCCGTGCTCCATGAGGAGTCCAGGGAGATGTTCGCCTGACGGGCCAGGCTCTTGTCGCCGCGCTCGAGCATGAGGTCGGAGTTGCTCGTGACCTTGGTGTCGGGGTCGGAGTCGCGCAGGAAGAAACCCACATAGGACCCGGCCTGCCCCGTGTCGGCCTGGTTGCCCATCACCGTGTAGATGCCCGAGACGCCCGAGCGCTGCAGGTAGTCGAGGAGCTCGGGGAACACCAGGTGGACGAGCTGGTCCTGCAGGTCCTTGGAGTCCAGGAACGCCTGGGCGTCGGCGTCGTTCTCGTCCAGGAGCTGCGCGAGCTCGGAGCTGATGTACTCCGACTCGGTGCGCACCATGCTCCAGCGGTTCACCATGGAGCTCTCCAAAACCACCGTGCGGTTCTCCGCGATGCTCTGGTCGATGTCGGCCGAGTTGGCCTCAAGCTCCTGCTTGGTGCCGCTCGATGCGAGCGTGTAGAGCAGGAGGAGCCCCTGAAGCAAGACGACGAACAGCATCGGCGCCAGCAGCAGCTGGAGCAACGACCTCTGGCGCTTCTTCATGGACCACTCCTCCCTTCTCGATGGCGAAGTATATCGAAAAAACGCCGCGCCCGACGGGTTGGCCTTCAAGACCTTCCCGCCGGGCGCGCCTTCACGTTCCCGCTATATGTCGAGTGCGGCGGCCAGGCCGGCGCGCAGGCTACTCAGTCGCATCAGGATGCGCGGTGGCCTCGAGCTGGGCCACGAGGTCGTCGTACCAGGCGTCAAAGTTCTCGTCGGTGAGGTAGTCGGCCAGGGCCTTGTCCCTGCTCGCGCCCTTAGCCACCTCGGCGTCCACGGCCTCGCAGTCGGCCTGGGCCTTGTCGGACATGGCCGTGTTGAGCATATTGCGGGTCTGGTAGCCCCTCTCAAAGCACGACGGCGTGTAGAACTGCGTGGAGGAGAAGTTCTCCATGACCTCCTTGAGGGCGTCGTAGGTCTTGGAGCTGATGGTGAGGCCGTCCTGCTCGACGGCGTTGTCCAGGGCGGCGACGGTGTTGGCGTCGGTGCGGACGGGCAGGTAGGAGCTGGCGCAGCAGAAGGCCAGGCTGTTGTCCGTCTGCGTGAACCACTTGAGGAACTCGCACGCCGCGTACTCGTGCAGCTCGTCGGACTTGGTGACGCACATGCCCGCGCCCTGCTGCACGTAGACCTGGGAGCCTCCCTCAAAGACGGGGGCGGAAAGCACCGCGTAGGAGATGTCGTAGGTCTCGTCGTCGGTGATCACCTGGTCGGGGAAGTAGGCGGCCGAGGAGGACGAGCCTGTGTAGGCGAGGATGTCGCCGGTCTTCACGTCGTCGGAGCGGAACTTGCCGAAGGCGTCGAACCAGCCGCTCACGTAGGGCACGTAGTAGTTGTCCCACAGGCGGCGGATCGCCTCCTTGTCGGCGTTGATGGTGACCTGGCCGTCGCTGACCTCGAAGAGGTCGATGCCGAGCTGCTTCATGCCGATGATGAAGTAGTTGCTCAGGGAGTCGCGGCCGTAGAGCGCCTTGCCGTCGCCCTCGACGTCGGGGGTCTGGGCGTCGGTCCACTCGTAGTACTGCTTGGCCACGGCGGTGATGCCCTCGAAGGTGCTCAGGTCGTCAAGGCTGGCGCCGGTGGCCTGGGCGAAGGGCTCCCAGTCGGTGAGGTTGACCATCGTGATCTCCGTGGACTTTGCCACGGGGAAGAGGTAGAGCTTGCCGTCCTTCTCGAAGTAGCCCTCGTTGACGTAGTCGGACACGTACTCGGAGAGCTCCTCGTCGGTGAAGTAGCCGGAGATGTCGGCGAGCTTGTCCTTCTTCTCCATCTCGTAGGCGGTGTCGGCGTAGGACGAGAAGAGGTCGGGCAGGGGCTGAGAGCCCACGACGCCCTCGGCCGAGTCGTTGACGGCCTGCTCGAGGTCGCTCACCGAGCCCTGGGAGTAGGCCTCCACGTAGATGCCCTTCTCCTGGCCCTCGGTGGAGTTGAACTCGGAGACGAGGCTGTCGAAGGCGGCCTGCTGGGCGCCGTTGTAGTAGTGCCAGACGGTGAGGGTGACCGGGTTGCTGGGGTCGAGCTTCACCTCGCTTTGCTGCGACTGGGACTCGCCGCATCCCGTGAGGGCGAGCAGCGCGCACACGCTGGCGGCAGCCAGGGCGAGCAGGAGCTTCTTCATTGCGTCACTTCCAAACTGGTGATCGACGTGCGGGGTAAGAGAAAACGGGTTGTGCGGGGCGAGGGCGCCGCTTAAACGCGCGGCGCGAAAAACACACATGGGCCGGATTGTAGGACGCGCGGGACGGGGGCGCAACACCTGCGCCGGGAGCAGGCCAGAGCAAGCGGGCGGCGCGAGGAGAGGGGCAGGCGCGGCGAGGGCGAGCGCGCTTGCGGGCGGCGCGCTTGCGAGGGCGGGCACGCGAGGGCGGGCACGCGAGGGCAGCGGGCGCTTGCGGGGGCGGACGCGCTTGCGGGGGCGGCGCGGCCCGGACGCAGGCGCGCGCCAGCCGGCCTCGCCCCCTACCTGCGCACGTGGCTCAGCAGGGCGCGCACGATGTCCTCCTCGCGCAGCGGCTTGGTGAGGTGCTCGTTCATGCCCGCGTCGAGGCTGCGCTGGGCGTCGTCGATGAAGGCGTTGGCCGTCATCGCAAAGATGGGCACGTCGCAGCGCAGCTCGCGGCGAATCTTGCGCGTGGCCTCGAGGCCGTCCATCACGGGCATCATGACGTCCATGAACACCACGTCGAAAGCATCGGGATGGGTGGCGAGCTCCCCCACCGCCAGCTGGCCATTCTCCACCCACGTGACCTGCATGCCGTGCCGTTCCAGCAGGAAGGTGGCGATCTCGGCGTTGAGGTCGTTGTCCTCTGCGAGCAGCACCCGCACGCCGTCGAACATGACGCCGCTGTAGTCGACCTCCTCCTGGGCCTTTGCGGGCGCGGAGTCTACCTCGAACGGCAGGCGGAACATGATGCGTGTGCCCTTGTCCAGGGCCGACTCAAGCTCCACGGTGCCGCCCAGAAGCTCGATGAGGCTCTTGGAGATGGCCAGGCCCAGACCGCTGCCGGCATACTTCGTACGGGCCTGCGACTGGGCCTCCTGCGAAAACGGCTCGAAGGCGTGCGCACGGAACTCCTCGCTCATGCCGATGCCGTCGTCCTCGCAGGTGAACTCATACCAGGCCGTGGCGCCGTCAAAGGATGTCTCACGGCCCCAGACGCGCACGGCGCCGCCAGGGCGGTTGTACTTGATGGCGTTGCTGATGAAGTTCATGAAGATGCGTGTGACGTAGACCGGGCTGCCCACGAGGCGGCGGTGCTCGATGGCGTCCATGTCCCACACCTCGAAGCGCACGCCGATCTCCATCGCCTGGGCCTCGGTGACGGTGCGCACCTCGTCGAGGACCTGGTCGAGGTCGAACGGGTCGTGCCGCACGGTGAAGCTGCCCGACTCCAGCTTGTTCATGTCGAGCACGTCGTTTACCAGCGACAACAACTGCTCGGTGGCCTTCCAGATCTTGTCGCTGCACTCCCGGAGCCGCGCCGGGTCGTCCATGTTGCAGTTGGCGATCTGCACCATGCCGCGGATGCCGTTGATGGGGGTGCGGATGTCGTGGCTCATGCGCCGCAGGAAGTCGGTCTTGGAGGCGTTGGCCTTCTCGGCGTCCTGCTTGGCGGCGATGAGCTCGCGGTGGTAGGCCTCGTCCTTCTCGCGCTGCCTCTTCTCGGCGGCGAGCTGCTCCTGGATGATGGCCTCGACGTTCTGGAAGCCCGCCACCACGAAGCCGCCGTTGCCCGTCTTGCTCATGTCGTACTGGTAGTGCAGCACCTTGCCGTCCACAAGCACGCGGTAATAGCCCTCGTACTCGTCTTGCACGGCGAACACCTCGCGCAGGCGGGCGACGCTGAGCTCCTGCATGAGGGAGGCGCGGTCGTCCGGGTGCACGTCCTGCTCTATCCAGCGGTGGAGGAACCCCTCGTAGGGGAAGTTGCGGCCCAGGCAGCCGACGATGAAATCATCGTGCGACTCGTCCTGGAACTTCAAGATTCGCGCCGTGCCCTCGTCGAGATTGACGAGGTAGATGTTCTTGAAGTTGCGCGAGAGGGTGTCGGACACCGCCACCTGCTCGGCCAGGCTGGCCTCGGCGCGCCGCGAGCGACGCAGGGCCGCGAAGGTGGCCGCAAACGCCAGCGCCAGCAGGAGGGCGCCCGCCGCGACCTCGCCCAGGTTGTCTCTCACGAACTCGGCCAGCGAGATGCTGTCCGTCTCGTTGTCGTAGGTCGTGAGGGCGTTGTCGAGCAGGCCCTCGGGCATGACCTCGAGGGTCTTGTTGAGGATGGAGAGCAAGGTGGGGTTGTCGGCACGCACGCCAAACGACGTGGTGATGTCGCACGAGAGCATGTTGACCTGGTAGGATCTGTTTTTGATGTACGTGCGGGAGGTGCCGGTGCGCACGAGGAAGCAGTCGGCCTGCCCCGCGCGCACCAGCTGCACGCACTGGTCGAACGAATCGCAGTCCACGATCTGCCAGGAGGGATAGCACGCGGAGATGTACCACTTCTTCACCCAGTTGTCGGCGATGATGGCGACAGTGTGAGGTTCCTGCTGGTCGAAACGGCCCGGCTTGCCCACCGCGCTGTAGGGGATGCGCATGGCGGTGCCCGACAGCGCCAGGCCGTACTCGTCCACATAGCGCTCGTTGAACGGCACCTTGAAGATCATGTCGACCTCGCCCGAAGCCAGGGCGTCCAGCTCGGCCTCCATGTTGGCGTAGCCGTGGGGCTCGAACTCCAGCGTCGACGTGCCCAGGCAGTCGCGCGCGAAATCGATGTAGTCGACGATGACGCCCGACACCTCGCCTGTGGCCTCGTCCACCTCGCCGATGTTGACGTCGCCCACGATGAAGCCGACGCGGATGGAACCGTGGGCCTCGATCCAGGAAAGCTCCTCGTCGGAGAGGGAGGGAGTGGCGGAGGCGTCGGTAGTGGTGTCGGCGAGGGCGGCGGAGTCGGGGCTGTCGCTGGCTGGGACGGCAGCGTCGGCGGCGTCACTGGTGGCGGCGGGGGCGGGCAGTGGTGCGGCGGCCAAGGCCAGCGCGAGCAGCGCAACGAGACAGCTGTGTGGCAAAGAACGAGCGCCCACGTTCGACAACCTCCCTCAGCACCTCCCGCGAGAGCCCGGCTGCGACATAGCCGCGCCAGACAGGGATAAAATGCAGCCATTCTATATCAATGATGCGCAGGGGCAGACGGCTAATACGGCAGGCGCCGGGATGCAAAGGCAAGCGGCCGGCCCCGACGTGTGGTCGAGGCCGGCCGCTTGGCGTTCTCTACGCTCAGCCGGCGCGGGAGGCCGTCCGCCCAGGTGCGGCGAGCACGCCCGCGACGCTCAGGGCCGCCCGCTCAGACACAATGGGAGCCGACCTCCGCGATTTCTTGCCTGGCATCGCCCAAGGTCACCTGCTCAGGCACAGTCGGCACGCCCGAAGCTCTTACTCGCCCGTCGCGGCGATGCGGCCGGCGCGGCGCGCGAAGGTGGCCGAGCGGCCGGCTGCCAGGCCCGCCATCTGGTCGGGGTAGGTGTAGGCGAAGAAGCTGCCCGAGTCGTTGCCGCAGACATAGAGACCCTCAATGGGGTTGCCGTCGGTGTCCAGGGCGTTGATGTTCTCGTCGATCTTGATGCCGTCCATGGTGCAGAGCATGTAGCCGGTGTTGCGCACGCCGTAGAAGGGCGCGGTGTCCACGGGGCTCAGGCGGAAGGCCTCCTTGCCGAAGTCGGGGTCCTCGCCGGCGGCGGCGTTGGCGTTGTTGCGCTCCACGGTGGCAGCCAGCGTGTCGGCGGGCAAGCCGAGCTTCTCGGCCAGCTCCTCGATGGTGTCGGCCTGCTGGATGAAGCCGGCCTCCTTCATGCCCTCAAGCATGCCCATGCAGGTGTCCAGGTCGATGGCCGAGACGGGCGCGCCGTTCTCGAACGGGAACATGCGCGAGCAGCCCTGCGTCTTGAACTGGTAGATGTAGTCCTGGAAGTTGGCGTCCCAGATGGTGACGTAGGTGTGGTCGGGCTGGTCGATGGAGGCATGCAGCACGAAGTCGTACGGGGCGCTCTCGTTGCAGAAGCGCTCGCCCTTCAGGTTCACCTTGAGCCAGGGCTGGGAGGCCATCCACACCATGCCGTTGGACTCGGTCTCACCGGCGATGCCGTCGGGCGGCAGCGGGCAGCGGTCGAAGAGCATGGAGGTGTGGACCTCGTCGAAGGCCGCGCCGGCCCACATGCAGGCCTTGATGCCGTCGCCCTCGGCGCCCGCGATGCCGGAGTTGTAGGAGAAGATGAGCTTGGTCTCGGCCTGCAGGGCGGTCATCATCTCGTCGTTGAGCGCATAGCCGCCGGTGCACACGCACACGCCCTTGGCGGCGTTGATGCGCAGGTAGCTGCCCTCGCCATCCTGGGCGATGACGCCCGTCACGCGGCCCGACTCGTCCTGCTCGAGCTTGACCATGGAGCAGCTGTAGCGGAACTCCGCGCCGTTCTCGGTGGCGTAGTTCTCCAGAATCGTGCCGTCCTCGGTGGTGCGGCCGTCCTTGACACAGGCGTGGCCTGTGGCCCAGTGGCGGTAGTTCATGGTGTCGGCGTACTCGTCGAGGTCGTGGTCGGAGTCGTACACGAACTCGCAGCCGGCCTTCTCGCACAGGTCGCCGTACCACTCGATGGCCTCGGCAGACTCGTCGGCCCACAGGCGCAGCAGCTTGGTGTTCACGTTGGAGGCGGCGTACATCGTCATCTCGCGGCAGATGTCGGTGGCCTTGATGTCGGTGTTGTCAGCAAGCTGGTACTTGGTACCGATGGCGCCCAGGGTGCCGCGGACGCCGGGGCCGACCTCGTTCTTCTCGATGACGACGACCTTGGCGCCGTTCTCGGCGGCCGAGCAGGCGGCGAACAGGCCCGAGGTGCCCGCGCCCACCACGAGCACGTCGCACTCGAGGGTCTCGGCGATGTCGGACTCGGCGACCTCGGGGGCGCTGCCGAGCCAGGCAGGGGTCTCAGCGGCGTCGGGAGAGGCTGCGGCGGCGGCCTCCTCGGCGAGGGCCGGGGCGCAGGCCAGTGCGCCGGCGGCGGTAGCGGCAGAGGCGGCCGCGACGAAGCTGCGGCGGGAGACGCTTGCAGAGGTGACGTTCATGCTTGGTTCCCTTCTCGATGGAGTGATGGGCAGCCGGGCGCTCCTCGCAGCGCGCTCTAGCGCTGCGTTGCGGGGCACGGAACCGCCTGACGAGCCGAACCATAGCGCGGCTGGCGGCGAGGGCACCTCACCAAGACTTCACGAAAACGCCTGGTAGGAGGCTCACCAGGTGACCTCACCCAGTCTTCATGATGACGAGGGTGAGCTGGGGAGAAGGGCGAGAGGGGACTTGGGAGAGAAGTGCGGGCGTGGGTTCTCGCCTTTTTTGAACATGCAAGTCACACGAGGGGCCGGCACAACGTCTCAGTGCTCAAACAGTTTCGGCGGGGGATGGCCAGAGGCCTTCCCCCGCCGAAAAACTGCGCCTGAGACGTTGTGCCGGCCCTGCGGGCGGCTTCCATTGTGACGTGTGCGGGGGCTTCGTCGGGCTAAGCTTGCGGGACAAACCCAAGCCGGCTAGTACAGCGGCAGGTCGCCGGTGAGGGGGTCAACCTGCTCGGCGGCGAGGGGCTCCAGAGCCAGGCAGGTGTAGGTGGGCTCGCCGTGGAACTCCGTGTGCCCGGCGTCGCGGATGAGCGCGCAAGCAAAACCCGCCTCACGGGCGCGAGCGGCCAGGTCGAGCAGCTCCTCCTCGGAGTCCACGTAGACGCAGATCTTGGCCACGCCGGCGTCGAACCAGTCGGACAGGGGCGTGGGCTGGGAGTCGCCCTCGTCGAGGTAGACCCAGCCGCCATCGGGCGTCACGCGCACCTGGCCGAGCCTGCCCTCGCGGGCGAGCGCCATGAGCGTGGCCTCCACGCAGGCATGGCCCGCCTGCGCGGCGATCTTGCCCTTGCGCATCTTGAGGTCGCGCCTCATGACGATGACTTGCTTGGACTTGTAATTTGCCATGGGACGGCCCCTCTCGGACATGCGGGGCTGGCCCGCTGCTTGGTTGACGCGTGACAGGATAGGCCACGAACAAGCACGCAGACGACGCGCAACAGGCGCGTCCTTGAAGAACGCGGATGAGGGCGGGAACGGAAGGCGGGGAACAAGGCTGACGAACTTCGCAGGCCTTGCAGGCGCCTCAAACAAGTAGACCCCCGCAACGAGGAGGGCGATTGCTCGCTTGCTCGCTGCGGGGGCGCGGGAAGCTCCGCTCAGGGGGCGGGGCTGTGTGTCATCAGGCGCGAAACGCCGGCTCGCCTTGTGTCTGCCGCCAGCCGTCAGGCACCACGCGGTCGGGCGGGCGGGGGCACAGGGTCGCCTGCGGAGCCCGGAGGTCTTTCTCGCCCTTACTTGCCCAGGTAGTCGGCGGCCTGCATGGCGATGATGCGGCCGGAGTTGTTGGCCCAGGAGGCCTGAGAGCCGGGGGCAAGGGACACGTCGTAGGAGTCGCCGTAGAGGCAGCCTGCGTCGGAGCCGCCTGCGTACAGGCCGGGGATGACCTCGTGCTCGGCGTTCTCAACCTCGCAGTTCTCGTTGATCATGATGCCGCCGCAGGTGGTGTAGTAGCCGTCTCCGATCTGGCCGATGTACCAGGGGCCCTCAAGCTTGCGCAGGTGCTCGGCGGCCTTGCCGAAGTCGGGGTCGTGGCCCTCATCGCAGTAGCCGTTGTAGGCGTCGATGGTGGCCTGGAGCGCCTCGGCGTCGAGGCCCTCGGCCTCGGCCATCTCCTCGACGGTGTCGCACTTGAACACGGTGCCACCGGCCACGAGGTCCTCGATCTGCTCGCGCACGCCCTCCATGGGGGTGCCGGGCGACACGAAGGAGAACACCATGCCGTAAGGGCCCGTCTCCTCCCAGGCGGTCAGGTCGTTCTCGGTGAAGATGTTGAAGGTCTTGTCCTGGTTGCGCTGCGCCAGGCCCACGCCGGCGAAGTCGGAGATCCAGCGGTCCTCGTTGATCCAGCGCTCGCAGTTGCCGTTGATCCACAGCGTGGGCTGGACGGAGGCGCAGTAGTCCATGTGGGTCCACACGGCGCCGTCGAAGCAGGGGCCGCACCACATGACGGTGCCCAGGCCCTCGGCCATGTAGGCGCCCGCGTCGAGGGCCATCTTGATGCCGTCGGCGTCGTTGCCGGGCACGCCCTGGGGCAGGATGAGCTCGTTGCGGGTCTCGGAGACGGCGTAGAGGAAGTCCTTGTTCTGGGGGTAGCCGCCGGTGGCCACGGCCACGCAGGGGGCGCTCACCTTGACGACGGTGCCGTCCTCGCGCTGGGCGAGCACGCCCACAACCTTGCCGTCCTCGACGAGGATCTTCTTGACGGGGGTCGAGAGCTCGATCTGCACGCCGAGGCCGTCGGCGGCCTTCTTCATGCTCTCCTGGAACGTGGCGCCCGGGCCCTTCTCCAGATCGCGCTGGTACACGTGCCAGCACTTCTCGCCGTCGCCGATCGCGATGGCGCCCTGGAAGCCAACGCCCAGGTCCTCAAGCCACTGCACCGTCTCGGCGGTCTGGTTGAAGAAACGCTGGTAGAGCTTGTGGTTGGGGATGAAGTGGTGGTAGACCATCGTGTTGGTGATGGCTTCCTCCACGGTGAGGGTGCAGCCGGACTCCTCGGTGTACTTGGTGCCCAGGGCGAAGAGGCCCTCGGTGCCGATGAACGAGCCGCCCGTGACCTCACGCTTCTCGAGCACGATGGGCTCAAGGCCGAGCTGCTTGGCCTGGCAGGCGCAGGCCATGCCGGTGCCGCCGGCGCCGATGATGGCAATGTCGCAGGTAAGCTCCTCGGTGGGGTCGCCGACCTCATCGAGGTCCCAGACGCTGCTGGACTCGGCGATGACCTTGGCCTGGGCAGGCTTGGCGGCGCTCAGGCCGGCAACGGCGCACGCACCGGCGGCGGTTGCGGCGGCACCGGCGATAAAGCTGCGGCGAGAGACGTTGGACATGGACATAGTAGGCCCCTTTCAAATCCCTTATTGCGTTTGAGCTGGTGTTTTCCCCTTGCCTCGGCGCTCCCTTGCGCCTCGACGACACGCATATTCGCACCTGGGCGGGGCGACTTCAAGCGTTTGCGCTGTAACCTCTGCTCCCATGCCTCAACGCGTTGTTTCAGCTGGCAAGAAGGACGCGCGAAGGGCGAGGCGCTATGCTGCGTGGCGTCGAGGGGGAAGGCAGGGTGCGGCGGGGCGGGGCGGGGGCGCCCAGGCGGACGTGCGGGCGGGCGAACGGGGGCGCATGCGGGCAGGCGACCGGCGGGATCACGGGCGCGCGGGGGCGCAGGCGTACGGGCGGACGGGCCGGCGGGATCACGGGCGCGCGGGAGCGTATGCGTACGGGCGGACGGGCCGGCGGAGTCACAAGCGCCAGTGCGTGATCGGACGAGCGGGAGCGCAGGTAGGCGGTCGGACGTGCGGGCGGTCGGATGTGCGGGTGGCAGAAGACGTGCTGATGCGGGCCGCACCGATACGCGACATAACGCGACGGGTCCATTGCCACGAGGTTGCGCATGGGCCGCAAAGATTGCAAGGCGCATCGTCGACCTGTAAGAATATCGGGAGCCTGCCTGGGGGCGGCGCAAGGGGATGTGGCGAGGCAACGGGGGCGCATATGAACGGCGAGCAGCTGCGATATTTCGAGCTGGCCTATGAGGAGCGGAATTTCTCCGCGGCGGCGCGGCGCGTGCCCGTCTCCCCGCAGGGCCTGGCCAAGGCGATACACGCTCTGGAGAAGGAGCTGGGCGTGCCGCTCTTCGAGGTGAACGAGGCGTTGGGCCTGCCCGCACCCACCGCCTACGCCCACGAGCTGGCCGAGTTCGCGGCCGTGTACAGCTCAAACGTGCGCCTGCTCAAGGAGTCGTTCGACCGCATCCGCGGCTCTGAGCGCGCGCTCGTGCGCCTGGGATGCTCGCTAGGGGTAATGGGAGCGCTGGGGCCGCGCTTCCTGCAGGCCTTCAGCGCCATGCACCCCGACGTCGACATTCGCTACTGGGAGGCCAACGACGCGCAGATCGAGGCCGACCTGCGCAGCGGCACGTGCGACCTGGCGCTCGTCGTAGGGCCCTACCAGGCGGGAACCACGTCACGCACGCTCTACCGCTGCCCCATCTACTTCTGGGTGCGCGCCGACGACCCGCTCGCGCAGAAGACATCGCTGAACGTGCACGACTTCGCCGGGCGCAACGTGGCCATCCCCGGGGCGGGCTTTCACTGCTACGACCTGCTGCTGCAGGCAACGGGCGAGGCGGGCGTCGAGCTGGGGCACGTGTTCCAGATGAGCGAGATCTTCCAGCTCTACGAGTTCGCCGCCGCAGGCGAGGGGCTGGGTTTCACCGTACGCCACCTCATCGACCTGCCCGTCTTCGTGCGCGACGCCTCCGTGGTGGCACTGCCCGTGGAGGGCACGAGCTGGACCTTCGGCCTGGAGCGCCTCGACGCCCACGCCCTGGGGCAGGCCGAGCGGCAGTTCTGGGACTGGGCCTGCGGATATGCCCATCAGCTGCCAAGCGATCCGCTGGGGTAGACGGAGCCGAAAAAACGGCTCTTCGTGACTTTTAGTGGGTAGCACAGAGCTGCGATGTCTGGGACGAGAAGTCCAGGCCCCCGAGCCTCAGGAACACCATCGTCTCGAAGTAGCCCAGGTTCCTGAAGCCCCGCGCGGCCCTCTTGATGGACTGCACCACGGAGTTGACGCCCTCCAGGAAGGCGTTGGTGGACCTGCTCGAGAACCAGTTGAGCACGCCCTCGCGCTCCTTGCGCACGGTCCTGGCCACCCGCTTCATCTCCCCGACGTTGGAGTGCATTATCCAGCTCAGCACCCGGTCCAGCTCCGCCGAGGCCTCCTCCCTGCCCGGGCAGGCGTACACGGCCCTCATCGCCTCGGTCATCGCGCAGGCCCGGGCGGTCAGCAGGTGCTCGCCCATCAGCGACGCCTTCCTCTCGGCCTGGCGCTCGGTGAGGTTCTCGGGGCGCTTCAGCCAGCAGTACTTCGTGCCCTTGAGC
>CAVJGP010000080.1:0-13897 GCA_963648855.1 Alistipes onderdonkii
GACGACACGGGCTCGCTCGACCCGCCGGCAGATCAGAGCATGACCACCGTCAATGGCAAGGAAACGCAAGGGGCTACGACTTTGAGTTCGGCTGATGCCCCGGCACATGAGGCGACGCAAGCTGCCCCGAACGAGGAGGCACAGTCCGCACCTGACGCCACGGCTGCGGCCGATAGCGCCGGTGCCTCCGCTCAGAGCGATACTTCCGATTCGAGTACGGCGCAAGAGAGCCAAGCCGCCCCCGACGAGGAAGCCGTCGCCCAACAGGCGGACGGTCTGACTCTCGCATCCGGCGAGGATCCCTGGCTTCACGTGAGCATGCAGGGCATCGAAGGCCAGGGGACGCTCCACGCGCGTATCCTCGGCCGCGCGGACGCCCTCTGGTGCGACCTTCTGAGCGAGACTTTCCCCCAGGCGATAATTGCGGACGAGAGCGAAGGAGTGGTCGAAGTCTGCATCGATACCACGGGCGAGGAAGCCTACGACTTCCCCGGCGTGATGAGCAGCCTCGTGCTTGAGGTATGGTTCTGCGACGAGCAGGACAACGAGGTCTGCCGCATCGAGGGCCCGGGCAGCATCGCGGCGCAGGCAAACAACATCGGCACGGCCACGTTCGATGCCGGCAACGCGCATATCGTGGACGGCAACTGCCCAAAAATCAAAAACACCGAGACGGGCCAGGTGGCATGGTGCGCCGACTCGCGCCGCGCGGCCCCCGGCACGAGCACCGACACGGGAGTCTGGCCCTCCGCGGCGTACTCCCAAACGGCGGCCGGGGACGTCACCACCGTGTCCGGGGTGAATCTCGGCGGGGTGCTCGCCCAGCTCGAGTACATCATGGCAAACGCGGATACAACAAGCGATGAGGGCATCTACGTCGCGCAACAGGCAATCTGGACGTTCACGAACCCCGACCGGGTGACATACGGCTCGTATGCGGCCTATTCCGACCAGATCTGCAACCTTGTGGACGCCGCCCAGGCGTATGCCGATTCTGGGGCCGCCACCTATCAGGGCACGTGCGAGGTGTGGGTTCCGGCCACTGGCGACGCCTACTTCGACACGTGGCTGCAGTTCGTGGTTCTCACCAACTGGAAGCCCACCTCGCCGCTGTCGGTGAGCAAGGCAAAATCCTACGACGAGCAGGGCAAGCAGTGGGAGGCGCTCACCGGAAACGTGACTTGGAGACTTGTAAGCGTGAGCGATGCGGGCGAGGGCCTGACATATAACCAGACGAAGACAACGCCAGTCGATTCCAACGTCGTCACGTTCACCGACATCCCCCGTCAAGCGCAGTACCGCCTCTATGAGGTAAGCGCGCCGAGCGGCTATGGCACTCGCGGCATCATCGGACTTTTCTGCAACGCAGACGGCACTTGGAATGTCTGGAACGCCGAGTCAAACTGCTGGGACGATTCCACATGGAAGCTCATGCAGGGCACGACGCCGATCTATACCGGTCTCTCAAACGCCCAAACCCCCAGCGTCCTCTATGTGCAGGACGCCCTTCTGCTCGGCGCGGTCGAGCTCGTCAAGACGTCGGCACGTCCCGAGATGACGGAAAACAACAGCTGCTACACGCTTGAGGGTGCCGTCTACGGGGTCTACTTCGACAAAGATTGCTCGAAGTTGGCCACGACCCTTACCACCGACGTGAAGGGGCACGCCGTAAGCGAGGCTGTCTTGGAGGAGGGCGCCTATTGGGTGCAGGAGATCGAGCCAAGCAAGGGCTATGAGCTCGACACGAACACCTACGAGGTCAACGTCAAGGCTGGAAAGACGGTTCTGGTCAATGAGAGCGAAGGGGGCGTCGTGCCCGAAGAGCCAATGGGCGACCCCCAGGCGGTGGTGGTGCGCAAGCTCGACGCCACAACCGGCAAGAACGTCCCCCAGGGCGACATGAGCCTTGAAGGGGCCGAGGTCACCATGCGCTATTACAAGGGTTCTTATACCAAGGAGCAACTCACCGCCGAAGACGCCCCTCAGGCGGAGCGCACCTGGGTCTTCAAGACCGACAAGGATGGCGTCGCCTTGCTGAAGGAGGATTACAAGGTGTCGGGCGACGACCTCTATATCATGGATGGAAAGGCTTTCCTTCCGCTCGGCACAGTGATGATTCAGGAGACGAAGGCACCTGCGGGCTACGCGCTCGACTCAAATACCTATGTGGGCAACTTCGACGCCGATGTGACGAAGGAGGGGCGTGTCGAGTTCTCGGGCACGGCAACCATTCCCGAGCAGCCTCTTATGGGCGGTGTAGCACTGCGCAAGGTGGACGCCGAGACGGGCCAGGCGGTGTCGCGCGGGTCTGCGGCGCTTGACGGTGCGACGTTCGCCATCTACAACGCAAGCCAAAACAACGTCCAGGTAGATGGCGTGACCTATGCTCCCGAGACCGCCGATTCCATACAACAGGGCACTGCGAAGCCGATTGAGACCATCGAGGTCAAGGCAGGCGTGGCCACGACGGACGCTGACGGCGATGGCGTGGACTCGAGTCTTCCCTTCGGTACCTATCTTGTCTGCGAGATCGACTCGGGCACGGGATACCTCAAAGACTCCGCCATACAGACGGTCGTGGTACGCAAGGCCAACGAGGTCGCCTGGTGCAAGCTGCCCTTTGCCAACCAGGTTGTTCGCGGTGACCTGGCGCTTGTGAAAGCCGATGGCGAAAGCGGAGAGCCCATGACCGGCGTGGCCTTCCTTATGACGAGCGACACCACCGGCGAGGCTCACGTGGTGCTCACCGATGCCGAGGGCAAGCTCGATACCTCTGCCGCCACGCGCTCCCATCTGAGCAACACCAACGCAAACGACGCCGCGTATGATTCCGCAACAGGCCATCTTGCCGAGTCCAAGCTTGTCGCAGACGCCGGCGTATGGTTCTTCGGCACGCAAGACCAGTCGGGCGGCGTGAGCGACGAGCTGGGGGCCCTCCCCTACGACACCTACACGCTCACCGAGCTTGAAAGCAGTGCGAGCGCGGGAACGCGCCTCGTGACGCTCAAAGCCAGCATCACGCAGACCGCGCAGAGCATAGACCTGGGCCGCGTGGTGGACACGTGGATTCCCGCAATTGCCACCGAGCTGCTGAGCCGCGACGGCACGCACGATGCGTATGCCCTTGCCGACGAGACGCTCACCGAAACGGCGACGTACGCCCATTTCGAGGCCGGCACGTACACTGCCGTCGTACAGCTGTGCGATACGAACGGCACCGTCCTGAGCGACGCGCAGGGACAAGAGCTCCAAGCCAAGAAGACGCTCGAGCTCTCGGGAAGCGGGACATACTCGATCGAGTTGCCCTGCGACCTCTCCAAGCTGGCAGGCGCGACGATTGTGGCCCGGCACGTCGTGTATGACGAGGAGAATCAGGTGTATGCCTCGCACGAAGACCTGGCCAGCGCCAGCCAAAGCGTCAAGGTAGGCGAGCCTCCCCAGATAGGGACGACGCTCACCTCCGACCAGACAGGCCTGCACGTGGCGAGCGCCGCCCAAACGCTTGTGCTGCGTGACACGGTGACCTACTCCAACCTCAAGCTCGGCAAGACCTACACCCTGACGGGCACCCTTATGGACAAGGCAAGCTCCTCGGAGCTTCTGGGCAGCGACGGCAAGCCCATCACGGCGCAGGCGCAGTTCACGGCCGCAGGCGCCTCAGGCACCGCAATCGTGCGTTTCGCGTTCGACGCCTCCGCCCTTGCCGGCAAGTCCATTGTCGCCTTCGAGAAGCTTGAGAGCGAGGGACGCGAGCTTGCCGCGCACGCCGACATCGACGACGAGGCCCAGACGGTAATCGTGCCCCAGGTTGCCACCGTGCTTGCCACGGCCCAGGGCTCGCATTCCATCATGGGCGATAGCCCCATCGACCTGGTGGACA
Organism: Alistipes onderdonkii; assembly: GCA_963648855.1. Classification (GTDB taxonomy): domain Bacteria; phylum Actinomycetota; class Coriobacteriia; order Coriobacteriales; family UMGS124; genus UMGS124. The sequence continues at coordinate 3,881 of CAVJGP010000080.1, forward strand.
CCGTGAACTATTCCAATGTGCTCCCCGGGGCGACCTACAAGCTGGTCGGCGGCCTCTATGACGCCAAGACCGGCGAGACCCTCAAGGACGCCGCGGGCAAAGAGCTGAGCGCCTCGGCCATCTTCGAGGCCGCTGCGGCACAGGGCAGAGCGCAGGTAACGTTCAAAGGCGTGAGCGGTGTGCGCGAAGGGGCTGTGGTGGCCTTCGAGGACCTGTTCATCGCCACACAGGGCTCCGGCGAGCAGGCGGGCGGCTGGCAGCTTGTGGCCTCCCATCACGACCTGGCCGACGCCGACCAGACGGTGAGCTTCAAAACGCCCAACCTGCGCACGACCCTTACCGAGGAGACAACGGGGCTGCACGAGTGCGCGGCATCCGCGAAGGTGACCCTCATTGACCTCGTCACCTACGATGGCGTCGAGGTGGGCAAGACGTACGGTGTGAGTGGCAAGCTCGTGGACAAGGAGACAGGCAAGGCCATCCTCGACGCGAGCGGGAAGGCCGTTACGGCCTCCGGCACCTTCAAGGCGACGGGCAGCAAGGGCAGCGTCAATGTGCGCTTTACCTTTGACGCCACACAGCTGGCCGGCAAAGAGGTCGTGGCCTTCGAGAGCCTGACGTATGAGAAGCGCGAGGTGGCAGTCCATGCAAACCTCAAAGACACGGCGCAGACCGTGACGTTCGTCGACATCCGCACCACCGCCACCGACCCCGCTGACGGCGACCACGAGGTCGCGGCCGCCAAAGACGCGAAGCTTGTCGACCGCGTCGAAATGCGCGGCCTCATCCCGGGCCAGGCGTACTCGCTCGTGACGGAGCTCGTTCTGGCCGACACCCATGAGGCCCTGCTCTCCTCGAGCACGCGCTTCATCCCCACAAAGGCCGACACGACGCTCGACGTGACGGCCACCTTGGACGCGAGCAAGCTTGCGGGCAAGAAGATCGTCTTCCTGGAAACCCTGCAACGTGACGGCAAGACCCTGGCCGAGCACCGCGATTACAACGATGCGAACCAGACGGTAAGCATCGTGGAGCCTCCCACTCCCGCGTCCACGCCGCCAAACGACATACCGCAGACCGGCCAGGGCATGGCCTGGGCGGCGATGATCGGCGGAGGCGGGGCCTGCGCAGCAGCTGGGTTTGCCCTGGTCGTTCGCAAGAAGGGTTCCGCAACGGCCATCGAGGGGCCTTCGGCGAGGGCTTGCGAGGTCAGCGGCGATGGCGACGCCGCGACGCGCCGGAGCGCAAGCGGGCACATCAGACCCAGCAGGACTAAGCCGATTCCTGGCTGGCGCCCCCGCAATGGGCACTAGGCCGTGCAGGCGCGGACCTGTCATAAGTCGCCGCCGCGCGATTGGCGCGGCGGCGCTTGCCTGCGGAGCCGCGTGCATGGGGTGCGGGTTTGCCAGCGTGGTGCACGAGGCGCTGACCGCCGATGCGTACCGGGGGCTCGCAAAGCGGGTCAGCGTCGCCCCCGCCGCAGGTACCGCCGCTGAACTCGAAGCCAAGGACGCCGCAAGCGGTGGGGCAGCCCCGCACGACTGGGATGCGTTGCGTCAGGCGAACCCCGCATGCTGCGCATGGGTCCAGGTCGCGGGAACCTCCATCGACTTGCCCGTAGTCCAGACGCTGAGTGAAACCGAGCAGGCCTGGTACCTCACGCACGACCTGTGGGGCGCCTCGTCCCAGAGCGGGACGCCCTTCATGGATTGGCGTTGCGCAGGCCCCGACGCCGCTCATGTGGCAGTGTACGCGCACCACATGACAAGCACCGACGCTATGTTCTCCGAGCTCCAAAAGGTGTTTGAGCAGGAATCCTTCGAGCGGCTGGGCGACCTTATCTGGGAGACCCCACAGGGCTGCGTGTCGGCCCACCCGCTCTGCGCGCTACGGGTGGACAGCTCTTGGGCCGACATACAGCGCTTCGATTGGCGGGAAGGAGGAGAAGACGACGCATTCCGAGATTGGCTTGGGGGCATCGCATCGCAAGCAAGTGCACTGTCGGCCCAGGCAGCCGAGCTGCTGGCGCAGGCAAGCCGCTGCATCACGCTCGTTACCTGCTCAAGCGACCTGGCGTTCCAGCCTTGGCGCACCCTTGCCCTCTGGGTGGTTTGAACCCGGTGGTTTGAGCCCGGAACATGCGAAAGACCGGTTCGTACTTCACTGGCGTGCGGGCATGCGGGGCGGAATGCCTCGCGAGCCCGCACGCCAGGCTTTGCGCATTGCGCACCGCAGGCTTGCCAGCAAGGATGACTTAGACGTGCAGCCGGCCGATCCGCCTGCCTTACGACCAAAGCATCTCCGCCCTGATGTCGGCAAGTTTCGCGGACCCGCACATCTCCATGGTGTCGGCCAGCTCAGCCCGGAAGCGCGCGAGAAGCAGGCGGATGCCGTCCTCGCCCGCCCCGAAGGCGGCGACTACGAAGGGTCGGCAGACGAGGACGCCGTCGGCCCCGAGGGCGAGCGCCCGGAACACGTCCAGGCCGCTGCGGATTCCGCCGTCCACGAGAACCTTGGCCCGCCCCTCCACAGCGCGCACGATGCCCGGAAGCACCTCGGCGGTTGCGGGGCACCCGTCGAGGACACGCCCGCCGTGGTTGCTCACCACGATGGCCGACGCGCCCGCTTCGACGGCCTTCAAGGCTGCACGGGAAGTCATGATGCCCTTCACGATGAAGGGGACGTCGAGGCTCTCGACGATGGCGCGCAGCTGCGCGGCGGACTTGGGGCCGGCAGGCGGCTCGAGACCCTTGAGGAACGGCAGTCCTGCGGCGTCCACGTCCATCGCTATCGCGAACGACCCGCAAGCGCGCGCCAGCTCCAGTCGCGCCTCAAGCGCCTCGCCGCTCCAGGGCTTCACCGTGGGGACGCCCGCACCCTGGGCTTGGCGGATGGCCTCGCAGGATTCCTTGAAGAGCTCCAGGGCCACACCGTCACCCGTGAAGGCGGCGACGCCCTCGGCGCGGGCGGCGGCTATCGACATGGTGTTGTATGCAAGCGTGTCGATGCTGGGGCCGTAGTGGCGGTTCACGTCACCCACGGGCGCGATGAAGAGCGGCATGGACCAGGTGCGCCCGAAGATCTCGCAGGAGGTGTCGGCCGTCCCACCAGCTTCATAGACGGTGTCCATGTTCACGCGAATCCTGCGCCAGGCGTCGTAGTTGCGCTGGGCCACGTCGCCCGTGCCCTTGGCGCCCGGGCCGGGAATTGCGTTCTTGCAGGCACGACCGTCGCACACAACGCATGCCTTGCATTCCTGACCGACAAGCGGCCTTGCGGCCGCGCAGACATCCTTCCAATCCATTGCCATGCGTCCCTCTCCCTCGTCCTCGTCGCACGAACAAACGACGCCCATGCTACTCCCCCGCCGCAACGGCGGGCAGATGAGCGTCGCAGCCATCGGTTTGCGGACGCGAATCGTCCCCCGCAGACGCGCTCCTCGACGTTTCCTTCAACAAACCCCGTAAACCCACCTACTTTATAGGCATTAATTTCAATAAACCTATTGCAATGATGGGTATGCAGGCCTACTATGCCGCCATTGTCAGTTGAGGAGCGCTTCCCAAGCCTTGAATCCGCTGCGGAAGCGCCTCACAGGAGAGGGAGAGTCCTCATGGATTTCGCGGTATTGGGGCCAGTCCTTGCGACGTTGGCCGTGTTCATCGTCTTGTTGGTAGTTCTCAAGCTACTCAAGAACAAAGGTAAGAGCTTCACCTTCCGTGTCTTCACGGCTCTGGGCCTGGGCGTGGTGCTCGGCGTGGCCATGCAGCTCACGCTCGGTCGCGGCTCCGACGCCGCCACCACGGCGCTCGACTGGATGTCGCTCGTGGGCACCGGCTACATCGACCTGCTCAAGATGCTCGTGATGCCGCTCGTGTTCGTCGCCATTGTGGGTGCCTTCACGCGCACCAAGGCCACTGAGAACCTGGGCAAGATGGGCGGCAGCGTGCTCGCCGTGCTGCTCGGCACCGTCGCCATCGCGGCCCTCTTCGGCTGGGCCACCATCGCCCTGTCCGGCCTTGCCGGCGCCGACTTCACGCAGGGCACCGTAGACGCCGCCAAGCTGGAGAGCCTGGAGACGCGTCAGGCAACCGTCGCCGACCAGACCATCCCCGCCACGATCCTGTCGTTCATCCCCACCAACGTCTTCTCTGACCTGGCGGGCTCCCGCTCCACCTCCACCATCGCGGTGGTCATCTTCTCGGCCATCGTGGGCGTTGCCTACCTCAAGCTGCGCAAGCGCGATGAGAAGCAGGCCATGCTCTTCCACGACATCATCGACTCCCTGTACGGTATCGTGATGTGCATCGTCAAGATGGTCGTGGGCCTCACCCCCTACGGCGTGCTCGCGCTCATCACCAAGGTCCTCGCCACGAGCGACTTCCAGGCCATTCTCGACCTGGGCAAGTTCATCATCTTCTCCTACATCGCCATCATCGCGATGTTCATCGTCCACCTGATCATCATCGCAGCTCAGGGCCTGTCTCCCGTCACCTACCTCAAGAAGGCCTTCCCGGTCCTGTCCTTCGCCTTCGTGTCGCGCACCAGCGCCGGCGCCCTGCCCATGAACATCGAGACCCAGAGCAAGGCCCTCGGCGTTGATGAGGCCACCGCGAACTTTGCCGCCAGCTTCGGCATGTCCATCGGCCAGAACGGCTGCGCAGGCATCTACCCGGCCATGATGGCCACCCTGATCGCCCCCACCGTCGGCATCAACGTCTTCGACCCCACCTGGGTCATCGGCCTCATCGCCATCATCGTCATCAGCTCCTTCGGCGTTGCAGGCGTGGGCGGCGGCGCGACCTTCGCGAGCCTCATCGTCCTGGGCACCATGGGCCTGCCCATCGAGATCGTCGGCCTCATGGCCTCCGTCGAGCCTCTCATCGACATGGGCCGTACCGCCCTCAACGTGAGCGATGCAATGACCGCCGGCCTCACCTCGTCGAACATCCTCGGCGGCCTGGACCGCGACACCTACAACGACCCCGAGAAGCGCATCATCTCCTCCGAGGCCGTGCAGGACTAAGGTCGTCAGCCTTTCCCGGAAGGCGAGCCTGTTCCAAACACCAGTTTTGCCCCATCCCCCTTCAAGGACGCGTCGCCCCCCTGCGGCGCGTCCTTCTTTTATGCGCAGCTCTGGGGCGTTGCAATCGACCTGGCCAGGATGCTTTTCGATGGAGTAGACTCCACCTTCGCACCCGCGGCCCGACGGCCTTTATGCACCGTGCCCGTCGCCTGTGCACCGGCACTGTCCGCACCCACCCGCGTCGCCCATCATCGCTACTTCCCGCACGCGCCTGTGCCGACCACCATCGCCACTTCCCGCAAGCGCCCGCCCGCGCCACCTCCCGCACGCCCCCGCCCGCGCCACCCTTCACCGCCACTTTCCGTGCCCGCCCGCGTCGCCCGTCTCTGCCACTTCCCGCACGCGCCCCGTAAGGAGGAATCGAGGCTCACCCTCGACGCAACGCCATGCCCTCGACCCGCACCGACACCCGCCCTGACAAGCCCAATGCTTCGCCGACATCTCGCCTGCTTGCGGCTCTGACGTGGGGCCTTGCGAGCGCGTGCGTGGGCCTTCTGTGCGGCGGGGGCGCCGTCCTTCTCTCCGAGGTGTGCGAGCTTGCGCAGGACGCGAGTGCGGCTTTCCCGGCCCTGGCGTACACCCTGCCCGTCTGCGCGCTTGCGTCCTATGCCCTCTACCAAGTTCTCGGCGTCGACCACGGCCTTACGTCAGCGGCTGTTTTCTCCTGCGCCCGCTCCAGTGAGCCAGTCTCGGCAAAGCTCGCCCCGGCCATCCTTCTGGGGACTGCGCTCACGCTGCTGGGGGCGGGCTCGGTGGGCAAGGAGGCGGCTGCCCTGCAGCTCGGAGGCTCGCTTGCCGCCCAGGTCGGGCATCTCGGCTCGCAACCCGCCCGCACTCGCATTGCCCGCCATGCCAGACTTTCGCACGTCCTCAACGACATCGCCGCAGCTCGCGGCACCTTCACGCTCGCCGGCATGGCTGCCGCCTTCTCGGCGCTGCTCTTCACGCCTGTGGCCGCCACGCTGCTCGTCCTCGAGGTCGCGCGGCCCACGCGCGCCAGGCTGCTGAGATGGCGCACCCTGTGCATCCCCATCGCGGCTGCTGTGGCCTGGGCGCTGGCCAAGGTTTTCGGCATCGGGTGCCTTTGGGATGCCTGGTGGGACAGCCGCACCGCAGGCACCCCCGCAACCGTCGACATGGCGCCCCTCCTGCTGCTCTGCGCTGCCTGCGTCGTCGTAGGCGCATGCTTCGTTTGGTTCCTCAAGTCCCTTCGGGCATGCACAAGCCGCCATATCAGGCACACCTGGCTGCGCATGCTCATCGGGGCCCTGCTCGCGACGGGGCTCGCTTCGCTCATAGGGCGCTCCTACTGCGGCACGGGCTCGACGCAGATCATGCAGGCGCTTGCCACCGGCGAAGGCCTCGACACGTGGGCCTTCGCCCTCAAAGCCCTGCTCACCCTGTGCTGCCTGGGCTGGGGCCTCAAGGGCGGTGAGGTGATGCCGGCCCTGTGCATCGGGGCCTGCCTGGGATGCTCGATTGCCTCGGCATGCGGCGCCGATCCGGCTGCCTTCGCCGCGCTCGGCATGGTCGGGGTCTTCTCGGCATGCAGCCTGTCTCCCTTAGCGTCCCTTGCCTTGGGCATCGAGGTGTTCGGGCTCGGCTTGGCCCCCTGGGTTGCCGTGGCGGCGCTTCTGCCGGGCGTTTCAGCCGCTCTCATCGACATGGCGCGCCTGTGTCGCTCGCGCGGCGACGTGCGGTGCTACCTGCTCGACACCCACGCCTTCTCCGTGCAGCGTAACAAGTTCTCGCTCGGCCTCTTCGTGTAACCGTCCCCTCGCCCACCGAGCAAGCCGGGCACAAGCCCGGTGCCGACCCATTACAAGACCAGCCTTTTTGTGCCGATGTGCGCCATACAGGTTTCTCGCCATCCCTTGGGGTACCATGCCTTTCAGCGGCGGGGACGGGCCTTTAGCGTACGCCGTCCGTGCACCGCTCGTGCCCGAACATCCAGAAGGGATTTGACACCCATGTGCGCAGACACGGCACCGAGCATGGAGAAGAAGCCGGCCGCGAGGCCTTTCCCCTACACCATCCGCGACCTCACGGTGGACGACCTCGACCAGTACAACGCCCTTTTGCGCTACGCCTTCCAGGTGACGGAGCAGGAGCTTATGGCCGACGGCTGGAGCAACGACTCCATCGAGCAGTCCAAGTTCCCCGTCATCAAGCGCGCCGACATCCTGGGCTGCTACGACGGCGACGAGCTCATCTCCCAGTTCGCGGTCTACCCGCTCAAGATGAACATCTACCAGGCCGTCTACCAGGTGGGATTCATCACGAGCGTCTGCACGTACCCCGAATACACGGGCCAGGGCATCATGGGCAGGCTCATGCGGCGCAGCCTTGAGCGCATGCGCGAGAAACGCCAGTCCCTCGCCATCCTCTTCCCCTATTCCATCCCGCTCTACCGCCATCGCGGCTGGGAGATCATCTCGAACCGCATCTCCTACAAGGTGCGCGACAACCAGGTGCCGCGCAAGATGAGCGCGCCGGGCTACGTGCGCCGCGTGCCCGACGACAGCCTCGACTTCATGAACCTGCACGCCGCCTTCGCCCAGCAGACGCACGGCTGCCTCTTCCGCAACCAGCTGGCATGGGACGAGTACTGGCGCTGGGACGAGGACGACACCATGGTGGCCGTCTACTACAGCGTCGACGACCGCCCCATGGGCTACATGGTGTACCTCATCAAAGACGACATCATGCACATCAAGGAGATGATCTACCTCAACCGCGAGGCGCAGAAGGGCCTGTGGGAGTACATCCACGCGCACGACTCCATGATCGACGAGGTGCGCGGCAACACCTACTTCAACGAGCCCATCGCCTTCGACATGGACGACTCGCACATCGAGGAAACCATCCAGCCTTACATCATGGGCCGCATCGTCGATGTGGAGCAGTTCCTGGAGCAGTACCCCTGCGCCGCCGACGCCAACCTGCGCATCGCCCTTGAGGTGAGCGACCCCTTCCTGCAGGAGAACAACGCCACCTACGTGGTGGAGTTCTGCGAGGGGCGCACCGTGGTGGCGGAGACGTACCGCAAAGCACCTGCGGGCGACGGCGCCCCGGACCCGGCGGCGGCCCCGGCTTGCCAGGGGGCCTGCGACGACGCCCTCATCCAGGCGCACCTCAAGGGAATCGGCCGGCTCTCGATGTCCATCGGCACGCTTACCTGCCTGCTTATGGGCTACAAGAGCGCCTGGCAGCTCTTCGAGCGCGAGCGCATCCAAGGCGACGAGGCTGTGGTCGAGGCTCTCGACGGGGCCATCCTGCACGAGTGCCCCTACATCTCCGACTACATCTAGGCCGTCTTACCCTTACGCCAAAACGTGCCCCACGTCGCAGGGTCCCTGGGCTCCCGCCTCCAGCGAGCTGACGGGTTCGGGAACGTCACCGTGTCGGGCTCGGATGCTCGTCTGGGCGGGGTCGATGCGGTCGGCGTCGAGAATGAGCTGACCCAGGGAGTCCGCCTCGATGCTGCCGCCCGCCGGGTTGAACACGCTGTCGACGCGGCCCGACAGGTTGGCCTGGACGTGGGAGTACTCGAAGGCGAGCGTGGTGTCCACGAGCTTGCAATCCTGCATCACCAGGCCGTCGATGTAGCACATGCCCTGCGAGCTCTGCACACAGCAACGCTCCAGACGCAGGCTCTTGGAGTTCCAGCCGAGGTACTCGCCGGCGATGAAGGAGTCCTCGATCAGCACGTCCTCGGTGTTCCAGAAGGCGTCCTTGGAAAGCAGCCGGGAGTTCTTGATGTGGACGCGGCGTGCCCCGTCGAAGCAGTAGTTGCCGTCGAGCACAAGGCCGTCAACCTCCACGTCCTCGCAGTTCATGCCGAAATAATCGCCCTTGGCGCTGACGTGCTCGAGCTTGACGTCCCGGCACGTCCAGAGCGTCTCGGCCGCATTCGTGAGGGTCACGTCGCGAAGCGTGACGCCCGTGCAGCGCCGAAAGTTCTTCGGTGCCTGAATGACGCTGTCTTCCACGAGAATGTCCTCGGTGTACCACACGCCCGAGCGCGCCATCTCGAACCACGTGCACCGCCGCGCCCGCACGTGCGCGCTGTACCACAGCGGATACTTCCAGCAGAAGGAACACCCGTCGAGCTCGATGTCTTGGGACTGCTTGAGCGGGGATTCGCCGTCGGTGAAGACCGTATCCACGATGGTCAGGTCGCGTGCGTCGAACAGCGCCCGCTCCCCTCCCAGCGACTTCTGGCGAATCTGATCAGTCATACGGGCTCCCATCGACGAGCTTTGCAGGCTCAGCTAGGCCTGCCCTTTTCTTAGCCTTCCACATGTAGCCCCAACTTTACCAGCAAGTTGGCCGCGTTGCCCCGCGGTCTCGGCACAATGCGAGATTCATCCGGTCTGTGACACATGCAACAAAAAAGCGCCCCGACTCACAAGGAGCCGGGGCGCTCGGGGTTGAGCCCCTAGTCGTGCATCCTGCGACGCAGCGCGTAGGCGCCTGCTGCCGTAAGACCGGCGCCCGTGAGCGCCACACCGGCGAGCAGCCCTGCGTCAGGCGACTCATCGGCCGTCTTGACGATCTGCTGGGTCGTGGTGTCGGTCTTGGGCGTGGTGTTGCTCGGAGTCGGCGTGGGCGTGGGGGTCGGAGTCGGGGTCGGCTCGGGCGTAGGCTCCTTGTAGGAGTTCTTGAAGGTCAGGCTGTCGCCGGAGACGCTCGCGTGCAGCTGGCCCTGGCCGTCGTCGGTAACCTCGATCACAACCGTGCGCTCGGAGTCGGCGTCGTAGGTCACGTTCTTCTGACCATCGTTCACCTCGGCCACCGTGTAGGTATAGGTCCCGGCCTGAGTGAAGGTGAGCTCAGGGAAGGTGACCGTGCCGTCAGCGGCGTTCCTGGCGGTGATGGCCGCGCCGCCCTCGGGCGTGAGCGTAAAGGTGAACTGCCCCTCCTTCAGC
>CAVJGP010000081.1:0-13838 GCA_963648855.1 Alistipes onderdonkii
AGGAACTGTTGGAGGCGGGGGTTCTGGGGGCTGTCGATGAGTTCGGCGGGGGTGCCGTCGGCGGCGATGTGGCCGCCGTCCATGAAGACGACGCAGCTCGCCACCTGGCGGGCGAAGCGAATCTCGTGCGTCACGAGCACCATGGTGAAGCCGCCCTCCTCGGCCAGAACATACAATATAGCTATGAGCTGGCCTTTTGTTGGGGCAGCACAGCAGCAACATGCCCGATGCACCCATTAGGGGTCAGTTGTGGTCAGGGTTGCCAAGTGGTCAGCACAGGCAGTCATGCCCCATGGCCGAGGGCTGCCCGACGGCCCGAAGCGGGTGCATTTGCGCCACTCACACCTTTTCTTGATGACTGCACGCACGGCTTGGCTTAGATTACCGCCTGGAAACAAACCGCGAAGAAGCCTCGCAGGAGATGCGTTTGCTCGTCAGCCACGACGGCGCCGATCAGGCGCGTGACAACGACATAGTGACGGTCTGCACGGGGTGCTACTCGGACTGCGCCTTTTGCGCGCATGTCAACGAGGACGGCTCGGTGAGCACGCGCATGCCCGTGGAGGGGCACCCCCACCAGTCAGGCAGTCTCTGCCGCCGGGGACGCCGCCGCCTCAACGCGCATCTCGACCCCGACAGGCTCCTGAGCCCGCTCGTGCGCAACACCGCCACGGGCGAGCTGGAACCTGCGAGCTACGAGGAGGCCTACGCGCGCATCGCAGCCGGCGTGGAGCGCGTCATCGAGCGCCACGGGGCGCCGGCCCTGGCCTGCACCACGGGCATCGCCTCGCGGGCGAGCATGTACTTCCATCGCCTCTTCGCCGCGTTGGGCTCGCCCAACGTGTACTCCGAGGTGGGCGCCTGCGAGGACTCGCGCCTCACCGGCTGGTACCACACGCTGGGCTACTCGCCCCAATCTGACCTCGCGCATACCGACTACATCGTCTACCTGGGGCGTTCTCCTTTGGATGCGGGAGACGCGCGCACGGTGAACGTCTTCAAGCAGATGGTGGCCCGCGGCGGCAAGGTGGTTGCGGTGGACCCGCGCCGCTCCAGCACGGGTGCCAAGGCCACCCGCTGGGTAGGACTGCGCCCCGGCACCGACCTGGCCTTCTTGCTGGGGCTCGCCCACGTGCTTGTGGAAGAGAATCTCTGCGACCAGGAGTTCATCACACGTTACACCACGGGCTTCGATGAGTTCGCGGCCGCGATGCGCCCCTACACGCCTGAGTGGTGCGGGCAGACTTGCGGCATCGACCCCGAGGCGGTCGCGGAGGTGGCTCGCGGCCTGGGCGCCGCACGGCCCCGCGCGGTAGTGGACTGCGGGCTGCACGGCGGCCTGGGCATCGCCTACGTGAACTCCACGCAGACGGCTCGCATGATCGCCCTGGTCAACGCCCTGCTCGGCAATTATGGCAAGGAGGGCGGCAACCTCAACCCGCCCTTCGAGCTGCCGCTGGGCACCCTCGACCCCGAACGCTTCCCCGCGCCGCCTGTGCCCGAGGTACCCAAGGCAGGCTCGGAGCGCTACCCGCTCGTGAACGCCGAGGAGGGCCTGTGCACCACCATCGGCGAGTCCATCGAGCTGGGCCAGATCCACGGCCTCATCGCCTACGCGTCCAACCCGGTGATGGGCTACGGCAACGCGCGCGCCTGGACCGAGCTGGTGGGCAAGCTCGACCTGCTCGTGGCCATCGACGTGCGCATGAGCGAGACGGCCCGCCTGGCCGACGTGGTGCTGCCCGACCTCACGGCGCTGGAGTGCGACCGCGGCATCGGCGTGGAGGGGTCGTCGTTCTACTCGCGCAAGCGCGTGCTCACCCCGCCCGCCGGCCTGCGCCCGGCCCGCGCCATGGCCTACGACCTGGCCGAACGCCTGGGCGTGGGGCGCTACTTCACCTTCACCCTGCGCGATTTGGCACAGGCGCAGCTGGCCCCCTACGGCGTGGACCTCGACGAGCTTTACGACCGGGGCTGGGTGGACACGGGCATCCCCGTGCCGCCGCGCACGGGAGAGCCGCAGATAGACGTGCCCGCCGGCAAGATCGAGTTCGCAAGCGACCTGTGGGAGCAGGCGGGGCTGGGCCGCTGCCCCTTCTGGCAGGCGCCCATGGTGGAGCCCGACCATGACGGCTTCCGCCTCATCAGCGGCAACAGCTCGTTTGGCAACCACACCTCGGTGGATGCGCACGAGCGGGGACATGCCCACGGCAGCCAGGCCGCCGACGCCTACGCGGCCGTGTGGATGAACACCGACCGCGCCCGCGAGCTGGGCCTGGCCGACGGCGAGGTGGTGGAGGTGTACTCCGAGCTGGGAAGCGACCACGCCCTGCTGCGCCTGACCGACGACCTGCACCCCGAGGCGCTCTTCACCAACGCCAGCCCCGGCGGCCGCTCCGGCAAGCACGCCGCCCGCCACACCGCCGTGCCCGGACGCCTCGGCGTAGGCCCCTTCGACCACACCCCCCTGCACCGCGACCCCGTGACAGGCTGCGCCCTCACGCAGGAAAACGTGGTACACGTGCGGAAGGTGGAGGGGTGAGGGACGCTCAGAGCAGCGACTTCCAGTCGCGGGAGCCATAGAGCAGACGCTCGACCATCACCGTGCGAGTAGCGCGGTCGATGGTGTAGAAGAGCATGAAGTTGCCGACGGGAGTCCACCTGTACCCCTGCCTTGCAAGCGCATAGTCGCTCACCGGCGGGCGCGCCTCGGGATAGGCAGCAAGCCTCTCGACGGCCGCCTCGAACGTATCGATGAACGAGCCGGCGGATTTCGGCGTGCAGAGCACGTCCCGCATGTAGGCGGCCGCCTCGCGAAGGTCCTGGAAGGCCGTCTCGGTAACGCGCACCTCCCATGCATCCGCGCTCACGAGAACTCTTCCCGCAGCTTGCGCAGCGCCTCTGCGGCCGGCATCGTGCGACCGGCCTCAACGTCGGCATGCCCGCGCTCAAGCTCGCGCACGAGCTGGCCGCGCCTGGCCAGAACCTCGTAGGCCTCGATGCTCATGACGGCGAGGTCGCCGTTGCCATTACGCGTGACATATACGGGTTCCATCTGCTCGTGGCACATCTGGGATATCTCGTTGTACTCGTTGCGCAGCCTGGTGCTCGACACGATTGCAGGCATATACGACCTCCTTGAGAAAACGGCTAGACAAATTCTAGCAGGATTTCTTTAGGTCAGCCGCGTAAGCTCTGAAACAAATTGCGACAAGGCGGGACAGATGAAGAACCGGGGCAACCAACCGCACTCGTGTTTTCTGATGCGCTCGAAGGTCGTTCAATCTGCTAACACGTACGTTACCAACATATACGTTAGCAACTACCCCAGGAAATCAGCCGGACTCCGCGCCTTGCAGGCGACAATGGTCTCGTTCTCAAAACTGCTGGACAGCCCATTGGACGGCAGCAGAAAACGCGGGGCTCCAAGGCCAAGGTTGCCGGCTGGCTGGACAAAAAAGAGAACCCCCGCCCGTGCGGCAGGGGTTCTCTTGGGAGCGAGCCGACGTGCAGAGTGCGCTAGGCGGCAAAATCCAGGAGTGACCCATCGACGGCATCGAATGTTACGTCGGCGGCCTCTTCGGCGGCCCCATTCGTAAGCTCGCCGGCGATCCCACCGGTATCTTCGGCAGAAGCTTCATCCGCAAGCTCGCCAGGTACCCTGTCGGTCACCTCGTCGGCAGTTTCATCGGCGGGTTCAGTCGCAAGTTCACCTGTTGCCTCACCGACGTTTTCACCCACGGGTTCGCCCGAGGAGTCAGCCGCAACCTCATCGGCGCTTTCTTCCGAGGACTCGCCGACAATCTCATCCGCCACCTCGTCGAACGTGACGGCCTCCTGCGCCTGCTCGGGCACGTCCTCGAACGTCATGTCGCCCGCCAGCGCCAGGGCCTGCGTGCGGGCGTAGGTGCCCGGCACGCCTGCGGGGATGGTGTCGTACTCGGCGCCCGTCGCGTCGTACCAGGGACCTTCCGGAAGCAGGCCCACGAGTGCGGCGCAGCCCATACCAAGCGTCACCCTGCTCAGCGACTTGCAACCGTTGAACATGGACGTGAGGTTCTGGGCAGCCGCGACGTCCCAGGCAAAAAGGTCGAGAGACGCAAGCGAGCCGCAGGAGTTGAACATGTAGGAACAGTCGAGCAGGGCCGCCGGGCTCCAGCCAGTGAGGTCCAGGCTTGCAAGCGAGGTGCAGCCCGCAAACATAAAGGACGCGCTCGTGACGTTGCGCACGTCCCAGCCGGCGAGCTTGAGGCCTGCGAGCGACCAGCAGTCGTCGAACATGTTGGCCAAGCTCGTCACGTGCGAGACGTTCCACCCCGTGAGGTTGAGGCCCTTGAGCGACCTGCACCCGCCGAACATGTACTCAAGCGTCGTGGCGCTCGACACGTCCCAGCCCGAAAGGTTGAGGTCGGTCAGGAACCAGCAATCGCACAACAGGTAGGAGAAGTCGCTGACGCCCGAGACGTCCCAGGTGGAGAGGTCGAGGCTGGGGAGCTTGAGGCACCCTCGGAACATTGAGGCAAGGCTCGCGGCCCCCGAGACGTCGAGCTTGGCGACGTCCATGCTCGTGCAGCCGGAAAGGCCCTTGAAGAGGCCGCCTTCGCCCGTGAAGGGGATGCTGTCGCGCACGACCACCGACTTCACCTTTGAGCGGCTGCCATACCAGGGGCGCGACGCGCCGTCCCACGCCCACGAGCCCACGACGGCGCCGTGGGCGGAGTCGGTGTCAGAGCCGCGCTGCAGACAAAGCAGGCCGTCCTCATAGAGCACCGCATAGGGAGCCTTGCAGGGCTTGCCGCCCTGGGCGAGCACGACGAACACCTTCGCCGCCTGGGCGCGCGTCACGGCGTCGAACGGAAGGATGCTGCGCGAGCCGTCGGGGTTCTCCACGCCCTCAAGCACACCTGCGGCTGCCGTCCAGGTGAGGGCGGCCGTGGCCCATGAGCAGGCCGTTTGCCAATCGGTGGTGGACGCAAAGGCGGCAGGGTCGGGGTCGGAGACGTCCACGCCCGCCCATGCCGCGTAGCGATAGGCCATCGTCGCGAGCTCCTGGCGCGAGACGAACCTGTCCGGCCTGAAGGCGCCCTCGTCGGCGCCCGACGTGTAGCCGGTCACGATGCCCTGCGACACGCACCAGTTGACGGCGCGGGTGTAGTACTTTCCCGCAGGCACGTCTGAAAGGCACGGCGCGTCCTCGGCGTCGGGCATGTCGGCCATACGCCACAGCACCGTTGCCACCTGGGCACGCGTGAGCGCGTCGCCCGGGCCGAAGAGGCCGGTGGAGACTCCCGCCGCACCGGTGTAACCCGTCATGAGGCCTGCGTCGGATGCCTGTTCGACCCAGGAGGCGTACCACGCGTCGTCCGGCACGTCGGTATAAGCCGCGGCGTGGGCATGCCGGGGTGCACAGGTCAGAGCCAGGGCTTCAAGCAGGGCGAAAACCAAGACAAGCGCATGCCACCAATCGGCACGGGAAGGCCTTGCGGCCTGGGCAGCAGCTTTCAACGGGGACTCCCCTCTCGCAACGACACCCGCGCGGCCCAAACAGCCACGCAATCCAGGGCATCATATACCAGCAGGGGGAACTGCCGGGGGAAAAACCGAGCGTGGGGCGCTCGCTCAATCGACAGCGTCTGCACCCGCGAGTCCAATCGGCGGCACTCCTCGACCGCCACCGCTCACCCGCGGGCATCCGGTCGCCCGTGCCCCTCGCGCCCGCGCAACCCATCGGCCATGTTCCTCGCGCCTCGCCCACGCGCACTCCTGCACCCTCGGACTCGCGCCCGGCGCGCGTCCCCTCGTCCGCGCTCCCGCGCCCTTCGCGCATCTCCTCGTCCCGCTCGCCCTTCGCGCGTCCCCTCGTCTGCGCCCCTACTCCTGCGCCGTCGGCGGCTTGTACGTGGGCATCTCAACCACGAAGCGGGCGCCGCCGCAGGCCGAGGAGTCGATGCGCACGGTGCCGCCCAGGGTCTCCACCGCGTGCTTCACGATGGCCAGGCCCAGGCCCGTGCCGCCTGTGGCGCGTGAGCGGCTCGCGTCCACACGGAAGAACCGCTCGAACACGCGCTCGCGCAGCTCGGGCGGGATGCCCGGGCCCTCGTCGGACACCTCCAGCTCCACGGTGCGCTCGTCGCTGGCGAGCGTCACGAGCACGAGTCCGCCGTCGCGGTTGTAGCGCACGGCGTTGTCTACCAGGTTGTATACCATCTGCTCGGCCAGAGAGGCAGAGCCGGCCACGATGTGCGTGCCCCGGCAGGCAAGCTGGATGGACTCCTGGCGCTCCAGGGCGCGGGGCTGCAGGCGCTCCGCCACGCGCTGGCACACCTCGCCCAAATCCACTGGGTCGTGGGCGCAGTCCACCTGCTCGTCGAGACGCGAGAGCGTGAGCACGTCGTCGATGAGGGAGCGCATGGTGGTGGCCTCGGTACGGATGAGCCCGGCGAAGCGCGGCACGTCGGACTGCATCACCATGCCCGCCTCCATGAGCTCGGCGTAGCCGCCGATCACCTGCAGGGGCGTCTTCATCTCGTGACTCACGTTGCCCGTGAACTCGCGGCGCATGTTGTTGGCATGCTCGAGCGCCACGTTCTGGGCCGCGAGCTCGCGGTACTGCGCGTCGATGCGCTCAAGCAGGGGCTGGAGCTCGCGGTAGGCCTCGTTCTTGGTGGGGCACGACAGCTCTATCTGCTGGAGCGGCGCCACGATGCGGTTGGTGAGCAGGCGCGACACGATGGTCGACAGCGCCACAACCACCACGAGCGCGAGCGCTATGGGCCAGGCCACGCTGCCCAGGAAGGACGGCAGCGACGTGCGCACCTCGGCCAGGCGCAGCACCGCGCCGTCGTCGAGCAGCACGGCAGCGTAGAGGGTGTCGGTGCCCAGGGTGTCGGAGCGGCGCACGACGCTCGCCTGGTTGTTCGCGCGAGCCGACACCACCTCCTCGCGGTCGGCGTGGCTGCCGAGCTGGGAGGCGTCCTCCCAGTTGTCGAAAAGCACCTCGCCCGTGGCCGAGATGAGCGTGCAGCGCACGTCGATGAAGGGAATGCTCGCGAGCACCTGGGCCATGTCCTCGTCGGTTGCCTGCCCCTGGGCCATGTCGGCCACCGTGCGCGCCTGGGAGAGCAGCGACGCCTGTGCGTCGTCCTCGTACACCCAGAAGCACGCGGCGGCCACCACGAAGGTGACGGCGAGCATCACCGAGATGGACACGCCGAACACGGCGGCGAAGATCCTGCGGCGCAGCAGCGGGTGGGCGCGCTCGCGCTCGTCCTCGTCGAGCCCGCCCTCGTCAGGCACACCCTCGTCGAGCGCGTCCTCAGCGTGCTCGCGCCCACCCTCAGCCCGCCCGCCCTCGGCGCGCTCCTCCTTGGCGCGCTCCCCCTCGCCAAGCTCCCCCGCCCCGCTCGCGCCCCGAGCGCCGCGCGCCCTCTCAGCCATTCTCGGACGTCCCCTTGGCACGGTAGCCCACGCCGCGCACCGTCTGGATGCACTCCTCGGCGCCCGGGCAGGCCACGCTCAGCTTGTGGCGCAGGGTCTGCACGTGCGCGTCCACCGTGCGCGTCTCGCCCACGTAGGTGATCTCCCACACGCGCTCGAGCAGCTGGGCACGGCTGAGCACGCGTCCCTGGTTCTCGATAAGCTCGCTGAGCAGGTCGAACTCCTTGAGCGTGAGCTCCACCGCCACGCCGCCCGCATGCACCTCGCGCGCGTCGAGGTCCACCTCGATGGGCCCGCACGCAAGGAGGCGCTTGGCCTGCGGGGCGGGCTGGCGCACGGCACGGCGCAGGAGCGCGTTGCAGCGACTCACAAGCTCCATCATGCCGAAGGGCTTGGCAAGGTAGTCGTCGGCGCCGGCGTCCAGGCCCACCACCTTGTCGAACTCGGTGCCCTTCGCGGTGAGCATCATCACGGGGATGTGGGCGTAACGCGCGTCGCGGCGCAGCTCCGAGAGGATGGTCAGGCCGTCGGTGCCGGGCAGCATGATGTCGAGCAGCACCAGGTCGGGCACCTGCTGGGCCAGGGCCGCGCGGAACGACTCGGCGTCGGGGTAGCCTTGGGCCTCAAGGCCCGCCTGCTTGAGCGCGTACAGGGCAAGCTCGCGGATGTTTACCTCGTCCTCGACGTAGTAGATCATGCGACGTCAGCCTCCAAGTATCTGTGTGGGCACGGCCATCAGCTCCGCTTACACGCTCTGCACGATGAGGGTCTGCACGCGCTCGGCGGCGTTCTCCACGCTGTCCATGGCGTCCTCCACGGTGTCGAGCATCGCGTGGGCCAGGCGTATGGCGGTGGGGTCGGCGTCCTTGGCCGCGTACAGGTCGTGGGCGGCCTCGATGTAGATGCGGTCGCAGTCGCTCTCGTAGGTCTGCACCTTCACGAGGCGCTTCTGGATGTCGGAGGCGTGCTTGGCGTAGCGCGGCAGCTCGAACACCACGGCCTTGAGGTCGGCGCAGGCGTACACGAGCATCGAGGCCATGACGTTGGCCTCGTGGGGCAGCTCGGTGATGCCGAAGATATAGGCTTGGATGGCGATCTGCTCCACGGCATCCACCACGTCGTCGAGGGTGTGGGCCAGGCTCGACATGCCGTCGCGGTCGAGCGGCACCACGAAGTCGTGCAGCAGGCGGCGCTGGATGTCATGGTTCACTCGGTCGGCGTCGTTCTCGAGGGCGTGCAGGGAGTCGACCAGCTCCTTGGTGCCAAGCTTGCCCGCCTCCATGCCCGCCCGCAGGCCCTGGGCCATCTCCTCGCAGAACTGGGCCTGGCGCTTGTACGCCTCATAGTAGCCCGACGCGTTCTTTGGCGACATGCGCGCAACCTTTCTGCCCGGCACGTCGCCGGGGCGAGACCTGAGTCCCTCCCCTACATGATGAGGAGGAACAGATACGTGAACGCCCAGGCCAAGAAGCCGCAACCTGGGAAGGTGAGAACCCATGTGAGTACCATGCGCCCGGCCAGGTTCCACTTGACGGACCGCAGGGACTTCTCCGCGCCCACGCCCATGATGGCCGTGGTCTTGGTGTGGGTGGTGGAGACGGGCATGCCCGTGAAGGTGGCCAGGGCAATGCAAAAGCAGGCCGACAGGCAGGCGGCGAAGCCCTGGTACTGCTCCATCTTCACCATGTCCATGCCAACGGACTTGATGATCTTGCGCCCGCCGATGGCCGTGCCCAGAGACATGGCCAGGCTCACGAAGATCACGAGCCACAGGGGGAAGTCGCCCATGTCGGAGGTGCCGTACACGCCCAGCATGATGGCGAGCATCGCAAGCGAGAGGAACTTCTGGCCGTCCTGGGCGCCGTGGAGCACCGCCACGCCCGCGCCGGCCACGATCTGCGCCCACTTGAAGAACGGCGAGGTGGCCGCACGGCTCATGTACTGGCACACGAGCTTGATGAGGCGCACGAAGAGCCAACCGCTGCCAAAGCCCAGAAACGTGGAGATGACCAGGCCGTAGATGACCTTCATCCACTGGGCGAGGTTGACGCCGTCCAGGCCGCCCTGCAGGGCGATGGCCGCGCCGGTGATGCCCGCGATGAGCGAGTGGCTCTGGCTCGTGGGGATGCCCAGGGCCCAGGCCGCCACGCCCCACACGATGATGGCCACCATGGCGGCGGCCAGGGCGACGAGCGCCGCGTGGTTGTCGCCCCCGAAGTCCACCATGCCGAAGATGGTGCCCGCAACGGCCGTGGAGATGGCGGTGATGCCCACCAGGCCCACGAAGTTGCAGATGGCGGCCATGATGATGGCCGGGCCCGCAGGCATCGCCCGCGTGCCCACCACCGTGGCGATGGCGTTGGGCGCGTCGGTGGCGCCGTTCACCATGGTGGCGCCCACACACAGAAGGATGATGATGCCGAGCACAGGGTTGGCGACAATCGCCGAGATAACTGAGGGCAAGTCGACGGCCATGCCCTACCTCCTCACGAAGTTATAAGACAACACCAAGGATGTCAGAAACCGGCCAAGCAATAGCAAAGCCTTTGTCAAGCTATTGTAAAGTCGGCGGCGGGCTTCAGAGGCGGCAGGGACAAAAGAAAAACGGGAAATCGGGCGCATGCGGCGTCGGCACGCGCCCGACGGGGGCATTTCGGGGCCGAGCGGACGCACACTCTATCCGAAGTGACCGCCCACGTAGTCGGCCGTGCGCTTGTCGCGCGGACGCTCGAACAGGTCCTGCGTGGAGGCGCACTCCACCATCTCGCCCAGGTAGAAGAAGGCGGTGCGGTCGGCCACGCGCTGGGCCTGCTGCATGTTGTGCGTCACCATGATGACGGTGTAGTCGCGCTTGAGCTGGCCCACGAGCTCCTCGATCTTGGCCGTGGAGATGGGGTCGAGGGCGCTTGTGGACTCGTCCATGAGCAGCACCTCGGGCTCGACGGCCAGGGCGCGGGCGATGCAGAGGCGCTGCTGCTGGCCGCCCGAAAGACCCAGGGCGTTCTTCTTGAGGCGGTCCTTGAGCTCGTCCCAGATGGCCGCGGAGCGCAAGGACTTCTCCACGATCTGGTCGAGCGTGGCGCGGTCCTTGATGCCGTGGGTGCGCGGGCCGAAGGCGATGTTGTCGTAGATGCTCATGGGGAAGGGGTTGGGCTGCTGGAACACCATGCCCACGCGGCGGCGCAGCTCGGTGGCGGCCATGCCGTGGTAGGCGTCGTCGTTGTCGAGCTTCACCTGGCCCTCCACACGGCAGCCCTCCACGAGGTCGTTCATGCGGTTCAAGGTCTTGAGCAGGGTAGACTTGCCGCAGCCCGAGGGGCCGATGAGCGCCGTCACCTTGTTGGCCGGGAAGTCGATGTTCACGTCTTTGAGCGCGTGGAAGTCGCGGTAGTACAGGTTGAGCGACTTCACGCCCATCTTGGGGGGCACGGCGGCCATCGCCACGGCGGAGCTGGCAGGCACCTCCACCCCGAGCTTGCCCATGACGCCGGCGATGGTGGAGGCAGCGGAGCTAGTCACTTTGGACCCCTTTGTTCATGCGACGGGCCGTGGCCGAGGTCGCCAGGTTGATAAGCAAGACGAGCACGAGCAGCACCACGGCGGTGGCGTAGGTCTCGCCGATGTGCAGGCCCTCGCTGGAGAGCACGTACATGTGCACGGCCAGGGTGCGGGCCGAGTCGAACACGGCGCCCAGGCCCTCGGCGGCGAAGTTGGGGATGGCCGCGATGGAGCCGGCGGTGAAGATGAGCGCCGCCACCTCGCCCACGCAGCGCCCCAGCGCCAAGATCACGCCGCCCAGGATGCCCGGCATGGCGCTGGGAAGCACGCAGCGGAAGACCGTGCGCAGGCGTCCCGCGCCCAGGCCGTAGCCGCCCTGGCGGTAGGAGTCGGGCACCGCGATGAGGGCCTCCTCGGTGGTGCGCATCACCACGGGCAGCACCATGATGGCCAGCGTGCACGCGCCGGAGAGCAGCGACAGGCCCCAACCGCACACGCTCACGAAGAACAGGGCCCCGAAGAGGCCGTAGATGATGGAGGGGATGCCCTGCAGCGTCTCGGCCGTGATGCGCACAAGCTTGACGAAGCGGCTGGCGCGCGGGGCGTATTCCACCAGGTAGATGGCGCTTCCCACGCCGATGGGCACGGCGATGAGCAAGGCGAGCAGCGCCATGAGCACAGTGTTCACCAGGGCCGGCATGAGCGAGACGTTGTCGGAGTTGTACTCCCACTCAAAAAGCGAGGGCTTGAGCTGCGGGATGCCCATCACGCAGATGTAGCCCACGATGCCGGCGAGCACCACCACGCAGAAGAGCGCCCCCAGATACACCAGGCCGCGCTGCACCACGGCGGCGGGTCTGCGGGGTGCCTTCGCCTGCGGCTGAACCTCCTGGGCCGTCATGCGACCACGCTCCTCTTCTTGATGGCCTGAAGCAGCAGGGTGATGAGCAGGATGAACACGAACAGCACCACGCCCGTGCCGATGAGGGCGCCGCGGTGCAGGTCGGCCGCATAGCCCATCTCAAGCACGATGTTTGCGGTCATGGTGCGCACCGAGTCGAAGATGGAGCCGGGGATCTTCACCGAGTTGCCGGCCACCATCACCACGGCCATCGTCTCGCCGATGGCGCGTCCTATGCCCAGCACAACGCCGGCCAGGATGCCCGAGGCAGCCGCGGGCACCACGACGCCGAACACCGCGCGCTCGTGGTCGCCGCCCAGGGCCAGGGCGCCGTCGTAGTAGCGGGCGGGCACCGCGTCGAGGGCGTTCTTGGCCACGGTGACCACGGTAGGCAGAATCATGATGCCCAAGATGAGCGAGGCGGCCAGAAGCGACAGGCCCTTGCCGGGAAGGTTCTCGCGGATGAAAGGCACGAACACCATCAGGCCGAAGAAGCCGTAGACCACCGACGGAATGCCCGCAAGCAGCTCGACGCCGTGGGAGAGGAACCTGCACACCCCCTTGTGGGCGAAGCGCGAGAGGAACACCGCGCAGAGGAACCCCGCCGGCACGCCCACGATGACGGCTCCGGCCGTGGCGTAGATGGAGCCGACGATCATGGGGAAGATGCCGTAGATGTCGTTGCCGGGCTTCCACTTGCTGCCGAGCAGGAAGTCGGCCACGCCGATCTGCGAGATTGCGGGCACACCGTTGGCGAAGAGGAACACGCAGATAAGGGCCACCGCAAGGATGCAAATCCCTGCGGCGGCCGCAAACCCTGCGCGTGCCAGGCCTTCTTTGGCTTGGGCGCGTGTCATGTGGGGGTTCCTTACTTGCTGGCCTTATCGGCGGTCTTGTCGTCGGCCTTGGCGTCGGCGGCCTTGGCGTCCTCAGCCTTGTCGGCCTCGGGGTCCACATAGGCCAGAGCGTCCTCCCAGGTGGTGACCTCGCCGGTGTAGATGGCGCGCACCTGAGCGGTGGTCAGGCCCTCGATGGCAGCGTCGGGGGCAACGATGACGGCGATGCCGTCGCGGGCGATGACGGTGGCCACGGCGCCCTTCTCGACCTCGGAATCCTTGATCTCGCGGGAGGCCATGCCGATGTTGCAGGTGCCCTCGATGGCCATGGACACGCCCGTGGAGGAGTCGGACTGCTGCACCTCGACGGTCACGTCGGCGTTGAGGGCCTTGTAGGCCTCGGCGAGCTTCTCCATGACGGGGGTCACCGAGGAGGAGCCGGCCACGACCACCTTGCCGGATACGCCGGCGGACTCGTAGGCGGGGGCGTCCTCGATGACGGCGATGTAGCCGTTGTCCTCGACGACCTTCTGGCCCTCGGCCGACAGGATGTAGGTCACGAAGTCGGAGCTGACCTCGTCGAGGGTGTCGAGCTCGCCGTTGGTGACGATGTTGAAGGGACGCACCACCTTGTACGTGTCGGCCTTGACGTTCTCCACGCTGGCCTCGACGTCGTCGATCTTGAGGGCCTTCACGGTGTCGTTGAGCGAGCCCAGGGAGATGTAGCCGATGCCCTGCTCGTCGCCGGCCACGGTGGTCATCATGACGGCCGTGGAGTTGGTGATCATGGCGTCCTCGGTGGTCATGTCAACCTTGTTGCCGTCGGCGTCCTTCTGCTCGATGCCGAAGAGCTCGATGAAGGCGCCGCGGGTGCCCGAGCCGTCCTCGCGGGAGTAGACGCTGATCTCGCCCTCCATCTTGGCCGCGTCGTCAGCCAGGGCGACGTTTGCACCGAAGGCGCAAGCCAGGCCCATTGCGGCGGCGATGCCGAAGAACTGGCGGCGGGAGACGGTGAGGGAGTTGCTGAGCATGGTGTGACCTTTCTCTTGAAAGTCAAGCCCGTTGTTGGGCGCGTCCGCACAGGCCGGTGTGGCTGCGGGACGATTGAGATGATGGGCCCCGCGTTCAAGAGAAAGGTCACTGGATTGCAAAGGATGGGTCAAGCA
>CAVJGP010000082.1:0-13563 GCA_963648855.1 Alistipes onderdonkii
ATCAACCCCCAGGTCATCGCAGTACGCCCGGCACGCGCGGAGCAGCTCGGCGCAATCCTCATGGAGAACCTGCCAGACAATCTCGCGGTCAACCTCCATATATGCATGCGCCAATCGATTGCGAACCCCCGAGGCGCCCCGCGTGTCGAACCCGTACCGTGCAGCGACATCGGCAGTGATCTTTCCTGCTTCCTCCGTAATGCGGAAAGCGCGGTTCATGAGGCCCTCGGCGATAAGGTCGTCCGCGTCGTTGGCGGGGTTGAGGAACCTGTCCTTCGTAAACGCCAGGCTGCGCATCTGCTCCTGCGTCTGACACACCACGTCGTAAATCTCCTGAACACGGGCCAGGTCAGTCGCCTTCGCGCTCATAGACCAGCACCTTCTCCCTCTCAATCGCCGCCGCCAGGTTGACGTTCTTGATGACATCGGCAGAAACCACGTCCACCTCGCGCCCCGTTTGCTGCTCCAGGCGCTTCATGAAGTGCGTCAGGTCATGAAGGTTGAAGCCGCGCGCTCGGTCGACCTCGATGCGGACGTCCACATCACTTTGGGGGCCGAACTCCTTGCGGGCGAAGGAGCCGAACAGATAAGCCCGACGGATTGCGGGATACTCCTTCGCGCAACGGGCGACAACTCGGCAGACCGACTCATATTCGGCTTGGCGCAAATCGCCCCTCTCGGCATCCGGGTCATCGCCCGACGCCTGCAAAAGCCCCAGCACCCGTTCCAGCTGGACCTGAATGCTCGCGAGCCGGTCGTCGGTCTTGTCAGCCTGTTCGCCATAGAGGCCGTTCACTAAGAAGTGCAGGTATGCATCGGTTTTGCGAAGGCCGTTGTCCTGCGCATACGCCTCGACCTGCTCAGCAAGCCGACAAGGCACGCGCAGGGACACGAGCGTCCGAGCCTCGCCCCTGCCCGCCACTGCCGCACCGTCCATACGCAAGCCCCTTTCCTTCTTTTTTGTATGACAATTGTATGACACGAAAAGACCACCCGCAAGCATCGTGCATACCCGACTGTCGGCATACCCGGCAAACAAAGAACGCCCCGGCAAGCTCGTGGGAGCCTGTCGGGGCGCTTGGGGACGTTCGTGTGTTTGTGCGGCGGGATGGCCGTGGGGCGCTAGACCACCTGGAAGATGAAGAACTTCAGGTAGTTGGTCTCGGGGATGCCCCAGACGATGGGGTGGTCGGGGGCTTGCTGGCGGATTTCGATCTGGCGCAGCTGCACGTTGGCGTCGTGCGCGGCCTCAGCCACCACCTTCTTGAGCATGTCCTCGGCCATGAAGTGCGAGCACGAGCAGGTGGCCAGGTAGCCGCCGCGGGGCAGCAGCTTCATGGCGCGGGCGTTGATCTGCTTGTAGCCGCCGGCCGCCTCGCGGATCTTCGCGCGGCTCTTGGTGAAGGCCGGAGGATCGAGCACGATGAGGTCGAAGGGGCCGCCCGCCTCGCGCATGCCCTCGTGGCTCTCCAGGCCAGGCAGGAAGTCGAAGACGTTCGCGCAGGTAAAGCGCGTGGTGGCGTCGAGCCCGTTGAGGCGGGCGTTGCCGCGGCACAGGTCCACCGCCGTGGCGCTCACGTCAACGCCGTGGACGAACTCGGCGCCCGCGGCGGCGGCGTTGAGCGCGAAGGTGCCCACGTGCGTGAAGCAGTCGAGCACGCGGCGGCCCTTGGCCAGCCTCGCCACGGCGCGGCGGTTGAACTTCTGGTCGAGGAAGAAGCCCGTCTTCTGGCTGTTCTCGAAGTCGATGTCGTACTTGATGCCGTTCTCGCACACGATGCGCGTGGTCAACGCGGGCGCTTGCTCGCCGGGCAGCTCGTACCAGCCCTTATAGAGCGCCAGGCCCTCCTTCTCGCGCACCTTGGAGTCGTTGCGCTCGTAGACGCCCGCCACCTGCTGGCCGTCCTCGCGCAGCGCCTCCACGAGCTCGGGGAAGATGACGTGCTTCAGGCGCTCCATGCCCACGGTGAGCACCTCGGCCACGAGCACGTCCTCGTAGCGGTCCACCACCAGGCCCGGGAAGCCGTCGGCCTCGGAGAAGATGAGGCGGCAGCAGTTGGTGTCGGGCTCGCAGCCGGGAAGCGCCGTGGCGCCCATGACCGTCTTGCGGTACTCCCAGGCCCAGCGCACCTTGCGCGCCCAAAAGGCCTCGTCGAAGCGGTCGTTTGCGTTGCGCGACACGATGCGCACGCGAATCTTGGACTCAAGCGAGATGGGTCCGGTGCCCAGGTAGGTGCCCTTCTCGTCCACCACGTCCACGATGTCGCCGTTGGCCACCTCGCGGCCGTCGGAAGGGGCGGGCTCGACGCGCAGGACCTCGGCGTCGAACACCCAGACGTTGCCCTCGCCCAGGAAGCGGGCGCCTTTCTTGGTGATCACTGCCTGGGGGAAGGTGCGGCACTGCTTCATGGCGCGGCGGTCCTCTCGAGTCACGGTGCGTGTTCTGGATACAAAAAACGACCCGCAGGGGGCCGTTTGGTGAAACGTCTGGCGGAGGGAGAGGGATTCGAACCCTCGGAACGGGGTTGCCGCTCGGCGGTTTTCAAGACCGCTGCAATAAACCAGCTCTGCCATCCCTCCGTGGGCGCACATCATAGCATGCGACCGCACGCCCCGTCCCCGAGGCGCGAAAGACAAGAAAAAAGCCCCGGCCTTTCGACCAGGGCTTTAATCTCAAGTGGTGCGGGCGAAGGGACTTGAACCCCCACGACCTTGCGGCCATATGGACCTGAACCATACGCGTCTGCCAATTCCGCCACGCCCGCGCGAGAAAGAACTATAGGGCATTTGCCCCTCTATGTGAAGGCACAGGAGCGTGCTTCACATTTCACACACAATTGCGCGCGCAACTGAGCACACAGCCCGCCCGCGCCCTACGCGCCCGCGCTCGTCGTCGCCGCGCCGGCGGTTGCCGAGGAGGCACCCGCAGCCGCAGAGCCACCGGCCGCCGTGCCGCCGGACGCCGCCGTGCTGCCCTCCGTCGCGGAGCCGTCGGCCCCCTGCGGCGCGGTGAAGTTCGCCATGACGCCCGAGACATACTCCTGGGCCTGCGCGAGAAGCGCCTGCAGCTGCTCGGCGTTTGCGTTAGTCTGGCTCTCGAGGGCCGCCTGCATCGACTCGGCCGCCGTGGCGCCCATCTGGTCGATGGAGTCGCGCGCCTGCTGCACGCCCGCCTGCACCACGGGGGTCGCCAGCGTGTACGCGAGGCACACCACGCCCACGAGCGTCATGATGCCGAAAGCAATATGGGTGGCGATAGAAAGGATGCGATACACCATGGCGTTCTCCTTGCAATGTAGTTGGGCGGTGCCCATCCTACCCAAGCCCATCCCGACCCGACAAGCCCCGCCGCGCGCACCACCGGGAGCACACGCCGTGCGGGTACAATGCCACCTCCCGGCGCGGGAGCCGGGCGACGCACACCCTGGCAGACCCGCCGCGAAGGAGACCGACCTTGCCCACGCAGGACGCCCAAGCCCTTGCCGACCAGCTCCTGCTGGGTCGCTACCGCGTGCTCGAGACGCGCGGCGAGGGCGGCTTCGGCACCGTGTACGTGTGCTGGGACCCCCGGCTCATGCGCCGCGTGGCCATCAAGTCCATCGCCCTCAAGCCCCACGCCGAGGACACGCTCATGGAAGGCGCGCCCGACTACCTCAACAACGGCCGCAGAAACGCCCTGCTCAAGGCCGCCCTCGATGAGACGCGCACCGCGAGCATGCTGCCCCACCCCAACATCGTGCAGATGATCGACTTCGAGTACGACGACGCCTGCGCCTATATCATCATGGAATACGTTGAGGGCGCGAGCCTGGCCGAGCTGCTCGACGCCACCGACGACGGCCTGCTCACCGCCGACGAGGCCGCCTGCGTGGTGGAGGGCGTCTGCGACGCCCTGGAGTTCGCCCACGACAACGGCGTGCTCCACCTCGACATCAAGCCCGACAACATCATGGTGGACATGTCGGGCCGGGTGAAGCTCGCCGACTTCGGCATGGCCACCCTCTCGAGCATGACGGGCTACTCGGGCGTGCGGGGCGGCACCGTGGGCTACATGCCGCCCGAGCAGGCAAGCGGCGGCGCGGTGGACGTGCGCACCGACGTGTTCGCCTTCGCGTGCGTGATGTACGAGGCCCTCTGCGGCCTGCGCCCCTTCGCGGCCGACACGCCCGCCCGCAGCATGGAGCTCGTGCAGGCCGGCGCCCCCGACCCGTGCGCCCTGAGCCAGACCATCGACGTGCGCGCCGCCGACGCCCTGCTCGACGCCCTCGAGGCCGACCCTGACGCGCGCACCCAAAGCGCCGCCGCCTTCTCCGCGCAGATCATGCCCGCGCTGGGCAGGCCCCGGCAGGGACGCCGCAGCCTCGCCGACCTCGTGAAAGACGTGCTCGACGACTCGCGCCAGGCCGAGGCGACAGACGGCGAGCCCGCCTGCGGCGTCGAGGCCGCCTCCCCGTACAACCCCGACGAGGGCGTGACGGGGTCTGCGGGGCCGCGCGCGGCGGGCGTCCTGCTGCGCGCCTGCGGGGCGCTTGTCAGCGCGACCGTGGTGACGCAGGCGCTCTGGGCCCTGCTGGCCGGCGGCGCCGCCCAGGCAGCCACGCAGACCTGCATAGCGGCCTTCCTCGTGACGGCGGCCCTGGGCCTGCTCGTGCCGCAGATTGCAAGCTTCGCCGTGCCCTGCGTGGTGGGCGTCGCCTGCATCGCGGTGGGCCGCGCGCCCCTGGGGGCGGCCGTGCTGCTGGCGGGCGTGGCCTGGTGGGTCGGCGTCGGGCGTCTCTGGCCGCAGCGCAGCGCGGGCGCGTACCTGTCGTGCCTGGCGCCCGCCTCGGCCATCCCGCTCACCCCGCTCGTCTGCGGCTACCTGCTGCCCGCCGGACAGGCCGCGGCCACCACGGCGCAGTCCTTCCTCACACTGGCGGGCATGCTCGCCCTGCAGGGGCACGCCCCCACGACGGCCCTCGTGCTCACGGGGGTCTTCTGGGTCGGGGCGAGCGCCGCCCAGGCGGCCGTGTCGCACGCGGCGGGCAAGGGCCGCTGCTACCTGGGCGCCCTGCTGGGCGTTTTCATCATCGTTGCAGTTCAACTCGGTTGCGCCCGTATGGAAAATGAGGGGGTATGGACCGCCCTTTCCCCCGAGGCGCTCGCCGTAAGCCTCGGGTCTACTATACTTGTGGCATTGCTCATCTTTGCCTTCGGCGCCTCCGCGCAGCTTCTCGGCGCGCATGACGACCCCGCCGTCAAGGCTTCGGACGCTTAAGGACTGGAAAAGGAACGGTGGCTCATGGGCCTTTTTGACATCTTCGAAGATCGCATGCAGGAAATCTTTGAGCGCGGCAACGCCATGGCTCCCTTCCCCTTCAAGAAGCTCGCCAAGTCCGCCGTGCGCGAGATGAAGAGCTGCTCGGCCAAGCTCGACGGTCGCGTCGTGGCCCCCACGCTCTACACCATCCTCGTGAGCCCCGAGGACGACGCCGTCATCGGGGCCCTCTACCAGCAGGTCACCGACGAGCTGGTGGACTTCCTCGCCCACGAGGCCCAGAACGAGGGCCTCACGCTCACCTCCAACCCCACGGTGCGCTTCATCCCCGTCGACGACGTCAAGCGCGGCAAGATGGAGGTCATCGCCGAGATCGTCTCGCCCGACGTGCTCGAGCAGGTGCGCGCCGAGGAGAGCGACTACCTGCGCGGCAGGTCCACGAACGCCCCGCTGGGCCAGATGATGCCCCAGCGCCGCCCGCAGACTACCCCCGCCCCGCAGTCGGCTCAGGCCGCCGCCATGCCTCTGCCCGTGCCCGAGGTGCCCAGCTACGAGCCCGCCTACCAGGGCCAGCAGGCCGGCTTCCGCCAGCCTGCCCAGCCTGCACCCCAGCCGCAGCAGATGCCCCAGCAGCAGGCCATGCCCGCCGCCCCGCAGCCGCGCAAGGCCCCCGGCACCTGCCAGCTGCGTGAGACAAGCACCGGCAAGACCTGGCGCATCGCCTGCGACAGCACCGTCATCGGCCGCGACGAGTCGCAGGCCGACCTCATCCTCGAGGACTCCAACGTGAGCCGCCGCCACGCCGAGCTCAAGCGCACGCCCGCCGGCTGGCAGATCTGCGACCTGGGCAGCACCAACGGCACGCGCGTCAACGGCATGCGCGTCACCGAGCAGACCCTGGCAAGCGGCGACGCGCTCACCATGGGCCTCGTGACGCTGTCGTTCGAGGAAGCCTAGCCGATGCCCGCCGTCGTGCTGTTCATAGGGCGCGTGCTGCTCGTCGTCTCGCTCTTCGTGTTCCTGTTCTGCATCATGAAGACGGGAGTCGGCCTGGTCAGAGGCCAAAAGAGCGACGCCGCCGTATGGTCGGTCGACGTGGTCGAGGCGCCCATCGGCATCAGGGGCACCCACGTGGACATCCTGGGGCCGGTCATCGTGGGCCGCTCCCCCGGCGCCGACATCGTGTTGCCCGGCATCTACGTGAGCGGCAAGCACGCGCGCTTCTATATCCAAGGCCCGGCGCTCATGGTGGAGGACCTCGGCTCCATGAACGGCACGAGCGTCAACAACCGTCCTATTGCCGGCGGCGTCATCCTGCATGACGGCGACCTGGTGCAGATAGGCGACGTTTCCATGAGGGTGACGCGCCAATGACAGACGAGAACACACGGCTCGACCCCCCCGAGCCTTCCCACGATATAGACCACGAGGCCGACGCGAACGCCGCCATGGCCGCCCTCACCAGCGACGAGGGTGCCAGGAGCGTGGAAGACCCCCGCATCGACCCCAATGCCGGCCCGCTCGACCTCGACGACGAGCGCGAGGCGGAATACGCCGCCGCAGACGCAGCCGCCGCGGCTGCGGCGAGGGCGGCGAGGGCAGCTCGGGCCGCGGCTGCAAAGGCCGTCGCCGGCTCCGACGATGCCGGCTCGCACTTCAAGGCCGAGCAGCCGACCGGCACGCCCGACGCAGCCCCTGCGCAGCCCGCAGACCAGGTGGACGCCCCGGCGGCAGCCGGCCCGCAGGCTGCGCAGGCCGCGCCCGTCACGGCCCCGGCGCCCTCCCCCGCCAGCAGTACGGACGCCCAGCCCGCGCCCGAGGA
The DNA here is from genome assembly GCA_963648855.1 of Alistipes onderdonkii. Lineage (GTDB taxonomy): Bacteria > Actinomycetota > Coriobacteriia > Coriobacteriales > UMGS124 > UMGS124. The sequence goes on from CAVJGP010000082.1 coordinate 7,080, forward strand.
AGACCCGCAGGCCACCGCCGAGATCGACGGCATCGAGCTCGCGGCCCTCATGAACTCCGGCGACGCCGGGCAGACCATGCCCTTCGCCGCCGTCCAGGCCACCCAGCCCCCGCGCCCCAAGCAGGAGAGCGACCGCATCTCCGGCGCCGCCAAGGGCGTCGTGGGCGTGCTCGCCTGGGGGTCGCGCTCCGACGTGGGCCTCGTGCGCGAGCACAACGAGGACTCCTTCGTCGTGCGCTTCCCCCTCTTCGCTGTAGCAGACGGCATGGGAGGCCATGAGGCCGGCGAGGTGGCCAGCTCCATCGCCGTGACGCGCCTGGCCGAGCTCGCCCCCGCCGGGGCCGACGACGCCGAGTTGGCGCGTGCCGTCGAGTCGGCCAACATGTCCGTCATCGAGGCGCCCGCCAAGGGCACCGGCAGGCCCGGCATGGGCACCACCTGCACCTCCGTCATCATCGAGGGCACCACCATGGCCGTCGCCCACGTGGGCGACTCCCGCTGCTACCTGCTGCACAAGGGCCAGCTCATGCGCGTCACCCACGACCATTCCTATGTCGAGGAGCTCGTGGCGGCCGGCCAGATCACGGCCGAGGAGGCGCGCGTCCACCCCAACCGCTCCGTCATCACGCGCGCCCTGGGCAACGACCCCAAGATGCAGGCCGACCACTTCACCGTGGACGTGTCGCGCGGCGACCGCATCCTTTTGTGCAGCGACGGCCTCTCCTCCATGGTGACCGACGGCGTCATCGAGGAGACCCTCATGTCGTGCACCGCGCCGCAGAGCTGCGCCGACGCCCTGGTAGACGCCGCGCTCGCCGAGGGCGGAAGCGACAACGTCACCTGCATCGTCATCGACGTCAAGAACGACGGCGTGGCCGAGAAGGCCTTCCATTCGCGCATGCGCAACCTGGGCGTGGGCGCGGCCGTCGTGGCCGCCATCGCCATCCTCGTGCTCGCCGTGCTGCTCGTGGTGTCCAACCACAGCTGGTACCTCACCGACTACAACGGCTACGTGGCGCTGCACCGCGGCATCGCGGGCATGCCCGAGGCCCTCGGCATGGACGAGACGGTGGAGGTCACCACCGTTGAGACCTCCATGCTCAGCGACTCGGTGGGCCGCCGCCTCGAGGCCGGCATCACGTTCTCCAGCGAAGACGAGGCCCGCCAGGTCATCGAGGACTACCGCGAGCAGACCGAGCTGGCCTACGAGGCCAAGCAGGGGTCGTGACGCCATGAGCCAACGACGCACCACAGAGCTGCTCCTGCTCATCGCGGGGGCCATTCCCGTCTTCATACTCTACGCCCTCTATGTCGTGCAGTCCGGCGAGGCGCTCAGCGCCACCACGCTGCTCGTGCCCATCGGCCTTGCCGTGGCCTTCGTGGCCGCGCACATCGCCGTGCGCCTCACCGCGCCCAACGCCGACTCCGCCATCCTGCCCATCGTGTTCGTGCTGGCAGGCATCGGCATCACCTTCGTCACGCGCCTTGCGCCCGACCTCGCCCTCAAGCAGGTGCTTTGGCTCTTCATCTCCATCGCCGCCATGGTGGGGGTGCTCGTCGGCGTGCGCAACTTGGAGTCGCTCGCCCGCTACAAGTACTCCCTGGGCGCCATCGGCCTGGTGCTGCTCGTGCTGCCCATCTTCATCGGCACCGAGCACTACGGCTCCAAGCTCTGGATCGAGATTCCCGGCGTGGCAAGCTTCCAGCCCGGCGAGATAGCCAAGGTCCTCATCGTCATCTTCCTGGCAAGCTTCCTGTCGGAGAACCGCGAGCTCATGAGCGTGGCCGTCCACCGGATAGGCCAGCTCTCCATCCCGCGCCTGCGCATGCTTCTGCCGCTGCTTGCCGTGTGGCTCGTGAGCCTGGCCATCGTCGTGTGGGAGCGCGACCTGGGAAGCGCCGTGCTGTTCTTCGGCGTCTTCGTCGTGATGCTCTACACGGCCACGGGCCGTTGGTTCTACCCCATCGTCAGCGTGGGCCTGCTGGGCGTGGGCGCGGCGCTGTCGTACAAGTTCTTCGCGCACGTCCGCACGCGCGTGCAGATCTGGCTCGACCCCTTCGGCGACCCCACCGGTTCCAGCTGGCAAATCGCCCAGTCGCTCTACTCCATCGCCGACGGCAACCTCATGGGCACGGGCATCGGCCAGGGCATGGCCACCATGATCCCCGTCGTGGAGAGCGACTTCATCTTCTCGGCCATCGCTGAGGAGATCGGCCTTCTGGGCGGGGCGGCCGTCATCCTGCTCTTCGTGCTGCTCGCCGTGCGCGGCCTTCTCACCGCCGCCCGCGCCCGCTCTGACCTGGCCGCCTTCATGGCCGTGGGCCTCACGGCCTCCATCGCCATCCAGGCCTTCCTCATCATCGGCGGCGTCACGGGCCTCATCCCCCTCACGGGCGTCACGCTGCCCTTCATGAGCCAGGGCGGGTCGTCGCTTCTCGCGAGCTTCATCGCTGTGGGGTTCCTGCTGCGCTGCGGCCACGAAGGCACGGGTGACCAAACCGAGGTCGAGGGCGCCGGCGTGTCGGGCAAGGTCTTCGGCTCGCACCTCGAGACCCCCGAGTCGGGCGTGCTGGGGCGCATCGCCCTGTCGCGCCGCCTCACGGTCCTCACCGGCTTCTTCTCGGTCATCGACGCCGCCCTCATCGCACGCCTGGCCTACCTGCAGGTGTTCAAGGCCGACGAGATCCGCGCCCTGCCCTCGAACAACCACACGAGCTCGAAGGCCTCCACGGTGCAGCGCGGCTCCATCCTCACAAGCGACGGCGTGACCCTGGCCGAGAGCGTGCCCGACGAGAACGGCACCTACACGCGCGTCTACCCGCAGGGCACGCTCGCCTCGCACACCGTGGGCTACATGAGCGCCGTCTACGGCACCACGGGCATCGAGAGCACCTACGACGACGTGCTGGCCGGCACGAGCAGCTACACCACCTGGTCGGACTTGCTCGACTCCTTCCTGGGCACCACCAAGGCCGGCGGCGACGTGGTCCTCACCATCAACTCGCGCATCCAGCAGGCGGCCGAGGAGGTGCTGCAGGGCAGGGTCGGCGGCGTCGTGGTGATGGACCCCTCCTCGGGCGCCATCCTCGCCAAGGCCTCCGCACCCACCTACTCCAACGACCAGCTGGCCGACCTGCTCGCCGGCACCTCCGACGTCCAGGACGCGCCCCTGTACGACCGCACCACCCAGGCGCTCTACACGCCCGGCTCCACATTCAAGACCATCACGCTGGCCGGCGCCCTGGAGACGGGCACCATGACGCTCGACACCGTGGTGAGTGCCCCGGCGTCGCTCGACCTGGGCGGCGGCGTCATCACGAACCACAACGACGAGGAGCTGGGCGACATCACGCTCAAGGAGGCGTTCGCCTACTCCTCCAACACCGCGTTTGCGCAGGTCGCCACCCTGCTGGGCGCCAGCGCCCTGGTAAGCGAGGCCAAGTCGTTCGGCTACGGGGCCGACCTGGGCGGCGACTTCTCCTGCACGGCCTCCCTCATGCCCGACCCCTCCGAGATGACGGAGTGGGAGACGGGCTGGGCGGGCGCGGGCCAGCCCGTGGGCGAGCACACGAGCCCCGCAGGCCCCCAGACCACCATCGTGCAGAACGCCCTGGTGGCGTGCGCCATCGCGAACTCCGGCGTGCTCATGGAGCCGCACGTCGTGAAAGCCACCACCGACTCCACAGGCGCCGTGCTCAGCTCCGCGCGGGCGCGCACGCTCGGCCAGGCCTGCTCGTCGAGCGTGGCCGAGCTCGTGGGCTCCGCCATGCTCTCCACCGTCGAGGAGGGCACCGGCACCGCCGCCTCCATCGCGGGCGTCAACGTGGCCGGCAAGACGGGCACGGCCGAGACGAGCGGGGCCAACCCCAACGCCTGGTTCATCGGCTACGCGCCTTACGAGAACCCCGTGGCGGCCATCGCCATCGTCATCGAGAACGACGCGGAGCACACCGCGACGGCACTTGCGGGGGATGTGCTTCAAGTGGCAATCGAGACACTGGGGGGAAACCAGATATGATGTATGTCGAACACTTTGAGGGATGGGAGCGCTGAGAATGTCCGGCATCGCCAACGGAACGGTCTTTGGTAATCGCTATATAGTTCAGTCGCAGGTGGGCACCGGCGGCATGGCAACGGTCTACCGTGGGGTCGACTCCACGCTCGACCGCCAGGTGGCCATCAAGGTCATGCTGCCCCAGTACGCCAGCGACCCGGCGTTCGCACAGCGCTTCCGCCAGGAGGCCCGCGCCGCCGCCGCCCTGCAGAACCCCTACATCGTGCAGGTCTACGACTGGGGCAAGGACGAGGCCACGGGCACGTACTACATCGTGATGGAGTACCTGCGCGGCACCGACCTCAAGAGCGGCATCCGCTCCCACGGGGCGCTTGCCCCCAAGAAGGTGGCCCAGATCGGCGCCCAGGTGTGCTCGGCCCTGGCCGTGGCCCACAACCACGAGATCATTCACCGCGACATCAAGCCGCAGAACATCATGATCTTGCCCAACGGCGACGCCAAGGTCATGGACTTCGGCATCGCCCGCGCCAAGAACTCCCACCTCACCCAGACCAACTCCGTGCTTGGCACGGCGCACTACGTGTCGCCCGAGCAGGCCCAGGGCAAGGACCTGGGCCCCACGAGCGACCTGTACTCCCTGGGCGTCGTGATGTACGAGGCCTCAACGGGACGCCTGCCCTTCGAGGGCGAGGACGCCGTGAGCGTGGCGCTCAAGCAGGTCAACGAGCAGCCGGTGCCGCCCCGCACCATCAACCCCAACCTCGACCCCACGCTCGAGGCCATCATCATGTGCCTGCTGCAGAAGGACCCGGCCATGCGCTTCCAGACGGCCGACGAGCTGCGCCATGCGCTCAACTCCTACATCCAGGGCAACAGCGTCAAAATCCCCAACTACGGCCCCATGAGGACCACCACGCTGCCCGCAAACGGCACCGCCACCCAGGTGATGGGCGGCGCGGGCGCCACCGCGCGTCAGCAGGGCGTGGGGCAGACCGCGCGCATGAACCGCGCCGTGACGCCCGAGCAGCGCCGCGCCGACCAGCGCGAGGAGAACCGCGTCAACCGCGCGAAGGACACGGGCAAGTCCACCGGCCTGGGCATCGTCTTCGCCATCATCGTGCTCGTGGCCATCATTGCCGTCGTCGCCTTCTTCGCCCTGGGTTCGTGCTCCAACAACCAGAGCGGCTCCGACAGCGCCGGCAACACCGCGACGAGCGGCACCGCCGCGTCTTCCGCCACCTCGGGCACGGTCACCGTCCCCAGCCTGACAAACCTCACGCAGGCCGATGCCACCACCACCCTGCGCAGCCTCGGGCTCAACGTGGGCACCGTCACCACGCAGGTGTCCTCCAATGTCGAGAAGGGCAAGATCATCTCCCAGAGCCCTGTGTCGGGCACGGTCGTCCAGGCCAACAGCGTGGTCAACATCGTGGTGAGCTCCGGGGCCGACCTTGTGACGCTCTCCGACATCCGCGGCAAGACCCTCGACGAGGCCAACACCGTCGTCACTGCCGCAGGCCTCAAGCTGAGCCACGATGCCACGCTCGACGCCTACAGCTCCGACTACGCCGAGGGCACCATCGTCACCTACTCCCCCGCAAACCAGCAGGTCACCAAGGGCTCCACCATCACGTATGGCCTGAGCAAGGGCGCCGAGACCATCACGATTCCCAGCTACTACGGGCAGGCCCTCTCCGACGTCCAGAACGCGCTGAGCGCTCTGGGCCTCAACTACACCACGTCCTACGAGTACAGTGACGACCTCTCCGAGGGCTACGTGCTCTACACCAACCCCTCCTCGGGCAACACCGCCAAGCGCGGCGACACCGTCACCATCGCCGTGAGCCAGGGCAAGGACCCCAACAGCATCTCACTCGACAGCTACGTGGGCCAGAGCTACACCTCCGTCCAGAGCTATCTTGAGGGCCTGGGGCTCACCGTCAACCTCATTCCGCAGACGGCCACCTCGGCTGACCAGAGCGGCCTGTGCGCCGGCACAGACCCGCACAACACCACGGTCACCAAGGGCAGCACGGTGAACCTGTACTACTACGAGCAGTACGTGGACACCTCGGTGTACGTCGGCTCCTATAGCGGCTACAGTCAGAGCGCGGCCATAAGCGAGATTCAAAGCCTGGGCCTGACTGCGGATGTCCAGCCCGGCGGCGCAGCCCCCTCCGCCGACCTTGCCGGCACGGTCTCCTCGTCCTCGCCTGCCAGCACGTCCGTGTCAGCCGGCTCCACCATCACACTCTTCGTCTACGGCGACTACAACGGCGGTTCGAGCGACAGCAGCTCGGACGACTCCGGCAGCTCCGACGGCGGCACCACCTACGACAACGTGAACTCGTAGGCACACAGCCCCCGAGGATCGCGTCGAAAATGTTGGTGTAAAGGCCGAAAGGCCCTGAGAGCCGGCCCGTGGAAGGCGCGGCCCCGTCCTAGAATCTGAAATCGCGACAAGTCAG
>CAVJGP010000083.1:0-13273 GCA_963648855.1 Alistipes onderdonkii
CGCCCACGACCCCCGACACGCCCACGACCCCCGACACGCCCACCACGCCGGAGCAGCCCACGACGCCCACGACGCCGTCCGCTGTTCCCAAGACGGGCGACGAGACTCCCGTCGAGGGCATGGCCGTCGCAGCCGCCGGCGGCGCGGTGATGCTCGGCATGGGCGCAGTCCTTGCCCTGCGTTCGCGCAAGCGCGATTAGGCTTCGCAAGCGCCTGAGCCAACCCGGCTTGGGATGAGGCTCTAGCTACTTAAGACCCGCCTGCAGCTCCCGTGAGTTGCAGGCGGGTCTTCGTTTACGGGCAGTTCGGCCTGGCATGGCGGGTTTTCTTTCGGCTCACGCGGCGTGCCGTGCCTGGCCAATTCCGCCCGCTCGGTCTTGCCTTGCTTTGACTCGCCCGGACCCGCCGCGCCTCATCTGCGCGCTTCCTCGGTACGTGTGATATTCGGCAAACTCGCCTTTATCGCGCGCCGCGCATCTGTCTTGCGCTATTGTCGAAAGCCTATGCAACCAGACGCTTTAGGGGGATTCCTCATGTACGACGACATGCCTGAGCCCGGCCGCAACGACGCCTGCTGGTGCGGCAGCGGCAAGAAGTACAAGAAGTGCCACGCCGACATCGACGCTCGCTTGCAGGCACTCTACGAGCAGGGCGAGGAGGTGCCGAGCCGCGCGCTTCTCAAGACCGAGGCCGACATCGCAGCCATCAAGGTGTCCGCCGAGGTCAACGTGGGCGTTCTCGACTACGTGGGGGAGCACATCAAGGCCGGCGTCTCCACGGCCGACATCAACCGCTGGGTGGAGGAGTACCTGGCGGCGCACGACGCGGTGAGCGCCGACCTCAACTACGAGGGCTACCCGTACAGCGTCTGCACCTCGGTGAACGACGTCATCTGCCACGGCTTCCCCGATGAGTCCGTGGTGCTCAAGGACGGCGACATCATCAACGTGGACATGTCCACCATCAAGGGCGGGTACTTCTCGGACTCGTCGCGCATGTACTGCATCGGCGAGGTGTCTGACGAGCGCCGCCGTCTTGTCGAGACGTGCAAGGCCAGCGTCGAGGCGGGCCTGGCGGCGGTGAAGCCCTGGGCGCACCTGGGCGACGTGAGCGCCGCCGTGAACAAGGTGGCCACCGACGCCGGTTACTCGGTGGTGGCCGAGTACGGCGGCCACGGCATCGGCAAGGAGTTCCACGAGGACCCCTTCGTGAGCTTTGTGGAAGAGGCGGGCACGGGCCCTATCCTCGCGCCGGGCATGTGCTTCACCATCGAGCCTATGGTGAACGCGGGCGCGCCCACCATCAAGACCGATGAGGACAACGGCTGGATCGTCCGCACGGCCGACGGCAGCGACTCGGCCCAGTGGGAGGTGCAGCTTGTGGTGACCGAGACGGGCTACGAGCTGCTCTCCTGGTAGAGTGCCTATAAGGTAGACACAGACGCCCCCGACTTGCTGTGCAGGTCGGGGGCGTCTTTCGTTTTGTTTGGCGTTTGAGTGGGCCGGTTGTGCGGGTACCTGTGTGGAGCCGTTGGCGAGCGAGCCCAGTCCAGGTCCTACGCCCCGAAAATCTCCTTCTCTGCCTTGTCGAGCGGCTCGTCCACGCCGGGGACAATCCTGGGGCGCGGGTCGTTCGCGATGGCGCCGTCGTGGGCGACCATCTTGAGGTGGCGCAGGGCCGAGAGGTCTTCGAGGGGGTTTGCCTCGCACACGAGGAAGTCGGCGCGCTTGCCTGCCTCGATGGAGCCCGTCTCGTGGGCAATGCCTGCGATGCGCGCGTTGCCGAGCGTGGCCGTGTGCAGGGCAAAGGCGTTGGACACATGGCAGTAGTGCGCGAAGTAGCGCACCTCACGCCACATGCTGTAGTGCGTGATGAAGGGGCAGCCCGTGTCGGTGCCCAGGCCCACGGGAATGCCCTCGGCCAGGCACGCGTTGGCACAGTCCTGGATGCCCTGGAACACGATCTGGCCGTTGCGCTTGCCCACCTCGCCGCAGTTGCTCACTTCAAGCGGGAAGAGGGCGTAGGGCAGTGCCGGCGAGAGGGTGCAGATGAGCGCGGCGTTGCGCTCGTGGAAGAGGCGCAGCACCTCGGGCGTGGGCTTGGCGCCGTGCTCGATGGTGTCCACGCCGTTCTCAAGCGCGACGCGCACGCCCTCGGTGCTCTCGACGTGTGCGGCCACGATGCGCCCCTGGCGGTGTGCCTCGTCGCAGGCGGCCTTGACCAGCTCGGGCGGCATACGAAGAGCGCCGGGCTCGCCTTCTTCGGAAGCGTCCATCACGCCTCCGGTAATCATGAGCTTGACGATGTCGGCTCCCGAGTCGATGGCCCGCCGCACGTGCTCGGCTGCCTCCTCGGGGGAGTGCGCCTCGGTGGCAAGCGAGCCGGCGAAGTGGCCACCGGGCACCGAGATGCCGGTGTTTGCCGCGATGATGCGGGGGCCCTGGGTGCGTCCCGCGTTTATCGCGTCGCGCACGCGGCCGTCGATGTCGAAGAGGCCGCCCACGGCGCGCAGGGTGGTGACGCCGCTCATGAGCTCGGTCTTTGCGAAGTCGCGGGCCATGAGGTAGCACACACGGCGCACGAGGGCGTGCTTGCCGAGCTTGTCCATGAGGCCCTTGTAATCGACCGGCTTGTTGTCCGCCTTTGGCTTGGGCGCACGGCCCGCCGCCGCCAGGTGCACGTGCATGTTGATGAGGCCGGGGGCCAGGTAGGCGCCGTGCAGGTCGATGAGCTTGCAGCCCTCAAGGGCGGGGGAGCCGTCCGGCACCACGGCCTCGAACTTTCCGTCGCTTACGATGACAGCCAGGCCGGACTGAGCCTGCATCTCGGCCGTGCCGTCGAGCACATGACCTCCGACGAGCGCGTAGCGTGCAACCTTGGACATCTCGTTCCTCCTTTTGGGAGCTGGTCTTTTCTACGGTTGTGGATTATTGCACGCCACAGGGCATAGATGCCTGTACTTCCCGGAGTTTTCTGGCGGCCTGCCATCATGAAGCAGTCGTTTTGTTTCCAATGCACAACAGGTTCGAAACATGGCACTGCCACGATAGTTTCCAGCCATGCATGCCCATGTGTGCGCGGCCGCAGCCTGGCGAGAACCCGGTCGCGCCGCGTATCTGTTTTGCCCGTATGCCCGCCACATTCGTCCGTCTTGCACTTTCGCCCTGCCCATATCGCGCCTGTCTACGCTTGCGCCGTACAAAAGGAGTCTATGCCGCCATGAACGAAGAGGCTTGCCCCGAAGAAAACCCCACCGCCGCCGACATCCTCGTGCGCTGCCTCGAGGCCGAGGGGGTGGAGTACATCTTCGGCATCCCCGGCGAGGAGAACCTCGAGGTCATCGAGGCGCTCAAGGGCTCGTCCATCCGCTTCATCACCACGCGCCACGAGCAGGGCGCGGCCTTCATGGCCGACGTCTACGGCCGTCTCACGGGCCGTGCCGGCGTGTGCCTGGCCACGCTGGGGCCGGGTGCCACCAACCTCATCACGGGCGTGGCCGACGCCAACTCCGACGGCGCCCCGCTCGTGGCGATCACGGGCCAGGTGGGCACGGAGCGCATGCACCTCACCTCGCACCAGTACCTCGACCTCGAGGGCCTCTTCTCGCCCGTGACCAAGCGCACCAAGCAGGTGCTGCGGCCCGACTCCATCCCCGAAATTGTGCGCATCTGCTTCAAGTACGCCCAGGACGAGAAGCCCGGCGCGGCCCACATCGACCTGCCTTGCAACATCGCGGCCATGCCGGTGCCGCAGGGGGTGGGGCGCATGCCGCTGAGGCCCGTGCCCGAGAAGGTCGAGTTTCCGGCCCTGCCCGACGTGGAGGCGGCCCGCGACCTCATCGACGCCGCCGAGCACCCCGTCGTACTCGTGGGCCACGCTGCCGTGCGCGCAAATGCCGCACCCTCGCTCACCGCGTTTGCCCGGGCGCTCAACATCCCCGTGGTGAACACGATGATGGCCAAGGGCATCATCCCCGACGACGACCCGCTGTGCATGGGCACGGTGGGCATCCCGCAGAAGGACTACCAGAACGTCATCCTCGACCTGGCTGACCTGGTAATCTGCGTGGGCTACGACCTCGTGGAGTTCGCGCCCGGCAAGTGGAACCGCTCGCTTGCGCACCGCATCGTGCACATCGACGCGCGTCCGGCGCATGTCAACAGCTACTACCAGCCGCAGGTGCAGGTGGTGGGCGACGTGTCGAGCGCCCTGGACTGGATCGCGCAGGCCGGCAGCGTCCACACGGCCCCCGTCGAGGCCCTCAAGGTGAACGACCGCCGTCTGGCGGAGTTCCACTCCACGGATGCCGACCCCTCTTGGCCCATGAAGCCCCAGCGCATCCTCTCCGACGTGCGCCGCGTCATGGGCCGCGACGACATCCTCGTGAGCGACGTGGGCGCCCACAAGATGTGGATCGCGCGCCATTATGGCTGCTATGAGCCCAACACCTGCATCATTTCCAACGGCTTCGCCACCATGGGCATCGCGGTGCCCGGAGCCCTGGCGGCCAAGCTGGCCAACCCCGACAAGCGCGTGCTCGCGGTGAGCGGTGACGGCGGTTTCATGATGAACTGCCAGGAGATCGAGACGGCCGTGCGCTGCGGCGTGCCTTTCGTCACGCTCATCTTCACCGACGCGAGCTACGGCCTCATCAAGTGGAAGCAGAACGACCGCTACGGCACGAGCAGCATGGTGGACTTCACCAACCCCGACTTCGTGCTTTTCGCGCAGAGCATGGGTGCGCGCGGCTATCGCATCGAGAGTCCCGACGAGCTTGTGCCCACGCTGGAGGAGGCTTTCGCCTCCGGGGTGCCCTGCATCATCGACTGCCCGGTGGACTACGGCCAGAACACCCTGCTCACCGAGCACCTCGCCGCCCTCGTCGACGAGCTGGAGGGCTAGGGGAGCGCTGCGCATGAGCGAGTTGGAATTGATTGCGAACGCGACGCGCAAAGTCCCTGAGGGACGCGATGTCTCTCAGGCTTGGCTTTTCGGCTCCTGCGCCCGCGGCGACCAAACGGAATCGAGCGATGTGGATCTGCGCTTCGTATGCGGCCCCTCGATTGGGTACGGCGACCTGTATGAGATTTCCCAGGAACTCGAGGCGCTTATCGGCTGTCCCGTGCAGGTGGTTACGAGCTCACTTGACGTGATGCGCCCCGCTTTTCGCAACCGTCTTCTCGCCGATCAGGTGATGGTCTATGAAGCGGCACGAGCGCGACATTCCTGAGCTTGCGCGAATTCTGAAACACTATAAAGAGGCTCATCCGCTGTAGCGGAAATATGCGTATAAGGCGCAACAAGGGCGCGGGCTTGCGAGCTGTTGAAGGTAGCTCGCAAGCCCGCGCGAATGCATGTTGCCGCAGGTGTTTTGGTTGGGTCGGATGCCCGCTTGCTTCCCCCTCCGGGGGTGCGTCTCCTAGGTCGTCTGGCCCTGCAAGCCGGTCGGGGCGGCGCCGCCCAGTTCGGAAAAGAGCTCCATCTCGCAGGCAAGCCAGCCGCGCGTGACTCGGGCGAAACCGCGGTAGAAGTCGAGCGTGGCGTAGCGCTGGGCGAGCGTCTGCATGTACTCGAACTCCAGGGCGACGTGGTCCTCGGACTCGTGCCACTCGCCGTCCTTGTCCAGTCCGGCCGTGCGGTAGCAGGAAAGCACCTCGTCGCGCTGGTCCTGCATGAGCAGGTGCTTCTCGGAGAGGTAGACGCTCTCGTAGGGGTAGGCGGCGCTGGCGTGGTCGCCGTTGAAGCCGATGAAGGCGCGCACGTAGTCCTTGGCCAGCTCAAGCAGGCTGTGCTCCCAGGTGCCGCACAGCGACTGCACCACCATGCGGTAGCCCTCGTCCACGTCCTCGTTGCCCGTGTTGGCGGCGTAGCGGGCCACCTGGAGCTGACGCAGGAACTCGCCGTTCACCTCCACGCGATAGACGCGCGCCAGAAGCGCGTACATGCTCGCGCGCTGGCGGCACCCCTGTGCCAGGCAGGAGAGCTCCTCGTCGTCTGCGCCTGCAAGCGAAATCTCGCCGATGGTATGGGGCGCGTGCTCCACCTTGGTGGTCTCGGAGATGCTCGCGATGAGCTCGGGGGTCACCTGGAGCTGCGCCACGGCGGCGGGGTTGGCGTCGGTGGGGAAGGTGTGGTTCATGATGAGGGTCTTGGGCTGGTTCTTTGCCATGGTGGGCTTCCTTATCGTGTGGGAGAGGGGGTGCGGTTAGCGTGCGGCGCCTTCGAGCCAGGAGCGGCCCGTGTCGGTGATCTTCCAGCGGCGGCCGCCCCATGCCACGGCGCCGGCCTTCTCCAGGCGCTCGGTGAAGTGCTGGGCGAAGAGTCGGGGCGACTGCACGAGCGGGTCGGAGTCCACCGCGTCTCCCAAGTCGGGCGTGCTGGCGCCGTCCTCGTCGGCGCACAGGTCAAGCACGCGCAGGTAGATGTCCATGTACTGGGCGTCGTCCTCAAGCAGGCGCGCCAGGTCGGCCCGGGGGTCGCAGCTTTCGAGATATGCTTTCGCGGCCTCGGTGGACTTCCAGAGGGTGGCCGTGGGCGGCGCCGGGCGCAGGTACTCCACGCCGTCTTCCACCTCCACGAGGGGCTCATGCAGCTCGGGCGAGTCGCAGGCCGCAACCTGCCCGTCCGGCCCCTCCTGAGGCGCGGTGACCTGCTCAAGCCCGCCGGCGTCCCTCAGCATCGCGCAGAGCGCCGCCCCGTCGTACACGCTCGCGTTGTGGGCCTGCAGGCTCGCCACATGGGCGTCCACCTCGGCCACCTCGCGCGCCTCCTGGCAGTACTCCATGATGCCCACGAGCACCTCGCGGCGCTGGGCCATCTTTTCCATCAGCTTGGCCAGCGCCTCGCCGTCGGCGCGGTTTTCGTCGGCCTGCGCCTCGGCCTGCGCCTCGGCCCGTGCCTCCTGCATCTGCGCATCGCGCGCCTGTGCCGCCTGCGTGTCGTTGCTCATTCCCATCAGCTCCCTCGTGATTTGCGTGAGCACAAATCCTAAGGGCGCTCCGGGCGCGAATCACCCATACGGGGATATGGTTGGATTATTGTTTTGCCTGGTTATACACGCTAACGAGCAGCTCCTGGCGCGAATGCACCCCAAGCTTTGAGTAGATGTTGCGCATGTGGTAGTTGAAGGTGCCCGGCGCGATGCAGAGCTTGTCCTGGATCTGTGCCGTGGACTTGCCCGCCACGAGCAGGCGCACGACGTCGGCCTCGCGGGCCGACAGGCCGAACTGCTCGATGCAGGCGCACACGGCCTTCTCGGTGGCGTCGACCGACTCCTGCGCCGCGTCTGCGGATGGCCCCTCTTGCGCGGTGGCCTGAGATGACCGGGCCGCACCGTCCTGCTCATCCATGCCCGCGGCCTGGCGGTTGAGCTCGGGGGTGGGGAGGGCCTTGTGGCGCAGGAGCAGGCACACGAGCAGCAACGCCCCGATTACCACCTCCGACCCCACGAGTATGGCGGTGCCTGCCAGCTGCACGGCAGCCTGGTCGCCGCCCACGGAGAGGATCTGGTCTGCCAGGAAGGCTCCCCCAAAGTCGGAGAGCGCCATGGTGACGCGGGCCACCATGTAGGTGCGCGCGCAGGAGAAGTCGAGCAGCAGCGCGAACAGCACCGAGGCGAACAGCAGCATGAGCTCGATGGAGGCGTTCCCTACTATATAGAAGAAGTCGGTGACGCTGTTCGCGGTGAAGCGCAGGTAGGGCAGGGCGAAGACCACCACTGCGGCCACGGGCACCACGAAAAGCGCCATGAAGGCCGAGGACTCCTCGCGTACCAGCAGCCAGGCCATCATGGCGAGGATGACGAAGGTGCCGATGGAATAGAACACCTGGTCGAACGACGGGCCCTCGAGGCTGAGCCTGGGCAGGCAGCCCGTGGAGACGCCCAGCAGGGCCACGGCCACGATGAGGGCCGCATGAGCCAGGTACTTGGCCTTCGCGGCGACGGGGTGGGGCGCGGTGGTGCGGCCGCTTGCGCCGTGCGTGTCGGCGAAGACAAGGCATGCCCCCGAGGCCAGCGGCAGCAAGGTGGCCACGGCCAGCGACGAGGTTGGGGAGAGGTAGGAGATGGCCAGGCACGCCACGATGACGCACGCGAGGATGACGGTGAAGTTGGCGATGACAGCCTGTGTGCGCGCACGGCCGAACACGCTTGCCCAGTGCGAGGCCATGACGGCCGAGGAGAACCCCGTGAGCACCCCGCCCACCACGAGCACGGCCATCTGCGCGCCCTGCGGCACGGCCCCCGCCGAGCAGAGGGTGTAGCACAGCGTGCCCGCCGCGCAAACAAGGGGCATCGACACCGCGCCCGCGCGGCTGCGCGCGAAGCGCATGAACGTCCTCGGGCGGAAGATGCCGAAGAGCAGCGTCGCCACCGTGCTCAGCATCGAGAAGAGGTAGATGGGGTTGAGCACGTCGAAGCTCTCGGAATCCCCCGCAATAAAGCCGGGCATCACGTTGTACATGAATAGGCACAGCCATGCCAGCTGGAAGGCCATGCCCAAAAGGTCGGCACGCACAAGCGACAGGGGGCCTTGCGCCTGCATGCCCCCCGCTTGGCCCTGTGCGTCGGCGCTCATTTGACCCATGTCCATCCCCATGCATCCCCTTAAAGCAAATTACCTGCTCAAAGCACATATCACATGTCAACCCATAAACACGCGAACGGGTTTTATGGGGCCTGAGAGCAGGCGAATCATACACGAAACCATAGGCCCTTGAGTTCAAGCGGAAGGGCTTGGCGGCAATCATCGTGCTTGTACCGGCGCTGAGTCAAGCACGAAGGCGCCATGAGCACGCACAAAGGAAAGGGAGGAACATGGACATGCAGAAGAGCCTCACCCGCCGCACGTTCGCCAAGGTATCGGCGATTGCGTGCGCGGCGGCGGCCTTTGCGGGCGCACCCCTGAAGGCGCTCGCGGAGTCTGCGCTTCCGACGGACAACGACCTCGCCGTGACCGAGATGGGCGAGAAGGACGGCGGCATCAAGCTCGTCCGCAGCTGCTGCCGCGCCTGCGGCAAGAACGAGTGCGGCGTCATCGTCACCGTGAAGGACGGCCGCGCCATCAAGGTGGAGGGCGACGCCGAGACGGCGTTCCACTCCATGGGCAACTGCTGCGCCAAGAGCCAGTCGTCGCTGCAGGCCTGCTATCATCCCAACCGCCTCTACCACCCCATGAAGCGCACGAACCCCAAGGACTCGGTTGACCCGGGCTGGGTGCGCATCACCTGGGACGAGGCTTTCGCCACCATCGCCGAGAAGTTCCAGGAGCTCAAGGACAAGTACGGCGGGGAGTCCATGTTCTTCATGGGCGGCACCTCGCGCATTTGGACCCAGCACGCCTACGCGTCCTGGCCCCAGCTCGTGGGCTCGCCCAACGCCGTCACCGCCTGGCAGATCTGCAAGGGCCCGCGCCACATGGCCACCGAGATGGTGTCCGAGTTTGCCTACTCCTGGATGGCCACCTCCGACCGTCCGCGCGTCTTCGTGAGCTGGGGCGGCTCGTCGGAGATCTCCAACTACGACGAGAGCTGCCGTACCACGGTTGACATCGCCATCAGCGCCGATACCTACATCAACTGCGACCCGCGCCTCACCAACCTGGGCCACGAGGCCGACATCCACCAGTACATGAAGCCCGGCACCGACGGCGCCCTGGGCCTGGCCTGGACCGACATTGTCATCGAGAACAAGCTGTACAACGACCTATACGTGAAGCGTTGGACCGACGCGCCCTTCCTCGTGGTGGACGGCATGGAGCCCTCCGGCGGCGACCCCATCTGGCACAAGATTGGCTGGGCCGAGGGCAAGCCCATGGCGAACACCCTGCTCAAGGAGTGCGACCTCGTCGAGGGCGGCAGCTCCATGCGCTACATGGTGTGGGACGAGCTGGCCGGCACCGATGACGACCACCCCCTGCACAAGAACGACCCCACCGGCCACCTCACCTACTTCGACGCCAAGACGGGCCTGTGGGAGGACGAGCCCGACGAGGTGTGGGACAAGTTCTACGACAACCCCCAGCCCAACCTGCCCCGCGGCACGGTTCCCGGCCGCATCGCCGTGCAGTCGCCCTTCAACCCGGAGATCGACCCGGCCATCTACGGTGAGTTCGAGGTCACGCTCAAGGACGGCAAGACCTACCAGATGAAGCCCGTCTGGGAGCACTATGCCGCCCGCGCTCACGAGTACACCCCCGAGGTCGCGGCCGAAATCACCGGCATCCCCGCCGACAAGATCCGTGAGGCCTGCCTCACCTGGGCCACGCCGATCGACCCCTCCACGGGCTACGGCAACGGCGGCCTGCAGTACATGCTCGCCCTCGAGCACGCCTGCAACGCCATCCAGAACAACCGCATCATGGACGCCCTGTGCGGCATCACCGGCAACTTCGACACGCCCGGCGGCATGCGCGGCCCCACGGCCGGCCTGCTCAACGGCCTCGACGACGCTCAGCCCACCATCACCTCGGGCCACTACGACGGCGTCGACTTCACCAAGTGGACCGACAAGATCGTCGGCGTGGAGAAGATCCCGACGCTGGGCTGGTGGCAGCAGTGGGCTGACGCCAACACCATCCACGACGCCATGCTCACCGGTGAGCCCTACCCCGTGCGCGGCGGCCTGTGCGAGGCCTCGGGCTTCCTGAACCAGGGCAACTCCCTCAAGTACTGGAAGGCCCTGAACTCCCTGGACTTCTTCGTGGTCCAGGACTTGTGGAAGACCCCCACGGCCGGCGCCGCCGACATCCTGCTGCCCGTGCTGCACTGGCTCGAGGTCGACTGCCCGCGTCTCTCGCAGGGTGCCACCGGCGCCCAGGGCGCCACGTGCCGCGCCGTCGAGCCCCCGGCTGACTGCCGCTTCGACGTGGACATCGTGGTGGGCGTCTACAAGGCCATGGGCGTGCCCTTCGCCGATGACCCCGTGTCCTTCGGCCTGCCCGAGGGCGTGCAGTGGCCCACGGCCGAGCAGCTCTTCGACAAGACCATCGCCCCCACCGGCATCAAGTGGGCCGAGTACCGCGAGGCCTTCCAGAAGCACGGCTGGTGGGACTGCCGCGAGATCAACCCCGAGGTGTGGGGCACCTACCGCCGCTACGAGACGGGCCGCATGAGCGGTGAGAGCCTCGTGGGCACCACGCCCGCCGGCAACCCCATGAAGGGCTTCTCCACCCCCACCCGCAAGCAGGAGATCTGGTCCACCGTCATGGAGACCTACGAGCCCTCCGGCAAGTTCAACCTGCCGAGCTGGGACCCGGCGCCGCGCACCGAGCTGGCCGACCCGGACATCACCAAGGAGTGGCCGTTCCTCATGACCACCGGCCGCCGCATCCCGGTGTACTTCCACTCGGAGCACCGCCAGCTGCCCTGGTGCCGCGAGCTGTGGCCCTTCCCCAAGGTGGAAATCAACCCCGAGGACGCCAAGGAGCTGGGCATCGAGCACGGCGACTGGGTGTGGATCGAGTCTCCCGACGGCAAAATCCGCCAGAAGGCCGACCTGTACTACGGCATCGAGAAGGGCGTCATCAACTGCGAGCACCAGTGGTGGTTCCCCGAGCTTGAGGAAGCCGGCCGCGGCTACGACCTGTGCAACGTCAACTGCCTGGTGACGGGCGAGAACCAGGACCCAATCTGCGGATCGTCCAACCTGCGCGCCTACAACGTGAAGGTGTACAAGGCCACGGAGGAGAACTCGCCCTTCAACAACCCCATCCCCTGCGGCCAGGACGGCACGCCCATCATCTGCGACGCCAAGGACGAGCGCCTGCTTGAGTGGCTGCCCAACTACGAGATTCGAAACGAGGCGTAAGCGATGTCCCATATGACTATTGTCACCGACCTGAACCGCTGCGTCGGCTGCCTGGGCTGCATCGTGGCCTGCAAGACGGTGAACGACGTCCGCATCGGCAACTACCGCAACCAGATCCTGCGCCAGGGGCCCTTCCCCCGCGAGGACGGCGGCAACTGGCCTGAGGTGGACATGTACTTCCTGCCCGTCTCCTGCCAGCACTGCACGAGCCCTGAGTGCGTCACCGTGTGCCCCACGGGCGCCTCGCACATCAACGAGGAGGACGGCACCGTCCAGATCGTGCGCGAGCAGTGCATTGGCTGCGGCCTGTGCCTCACGGCCTGCCCCTACGGCTGCCGCTACGTCGACGTCGACACCTCGGTGGCCGAGAAGTGCGACCTGTGCGTCTCCATCACCTCCGAGGGCGGCCTGCCCCAATGCGTCACGCAATGCGGCGGCATGGCCCGCTGGTACGGCGACCTCGACGAGGGCATCGACGGCTTCAAGGGCGCACGCGGCGAGACCCTGCGCGACTTCGTGGAGGAGTTCACCGACGACGACATCCATCACCTGGATGACTCCGGCAACGGCCCCCAGGGCGTGTACATCCTGCGCCGTATGGCCTGGCAGGGTGGCAACGTCACCATCGAGCAGTAAGGCTGCCCTGGGCATCTGCCCCCGGCGGCTCCATAGCCCGGCCGACCATCCCGGCGGCCGGCCCCCGCGGCCCCGCGCGTCGCCTCTACAGGCGGCCCGCGGGGCCGTTTGGCGTGCGGCGGTGCCGTTTGCGCCGTTTGGGCCGCACGCACGCCGAAACATGCCGCTTACCGCTCGCGGAGGGGCCGTTTGGTGATGCTTTGGAGCGCATGTAGGCTGCACGAAACATTTCTGTAACCTTTGGGCGAAGTTGCGTTACCCTGTCTCCCTGCGTCCGAAACATGCGGACGCTACGATTCGTCAAGTTACGTGCGCGCAAACGAAAGGCGATACCAGCGATGTCTCAGACGACGCCCGACAACGCGACCACCCCCAAGGCGGAGGCGGCCGACACGGCATTCCTGACCCAGCTCGGCCTCGAGGCGGCCGACCCCGCTCGCGTCCATGTGGACATGGCCCCGGCCAACCTCGTCGAGGCCAGCGTGGAGCGCCACGAGGGCACGCTTACCTCCACGGGCTCGCTTGCGGTGACCACCGGCGAGTATACCGGCCGCGCCCCGCAGAACCGCTTCATCGTGGACACGCCCAACGTGCACGACACCATCGCCTGGGGCAAGGTGAACGCCCCCATGACGCCCGAGAACTTCGACCGCATCTACGAGGGCGTCCGCGCCTACCTGGCCCAGCGCGACACCTACGTGGTGCGCGGCATGGCCGGCGCCGACCGCGCCCACTCCCGCAACTTCGCCGTGGTGTGCGAGAAGCCGCACCAGGCGCTTTTCTCCCGCCAGATGCTCGTGCGCCCCGCTGCCGACGAGCTCGCCAACTACG
>CAVJGP010000084.1:0-13208 GCA_963648855.1 Alistipes onderdonkii
CCAGGCAGTCCTCGACGGCCGTGAAGATGGCCTTGGAGGTGACGGAGGCGCCGGACACGGCGTCGACGCCCTCGGTGCCGTTGGCCTCGACGATCTTGGCGGGCAGCTGCTCGATGGCCTTGGAGCCGATGCCCTGGGTCTCGGAGTTGTCGCCCACGGTGACGTCGGAGATCTTGCCGTCCTTGATGGTGACGGTCACGGGCACCTTGCCGCCGATGCCCTTGCCCTCGGCGGTGTACTCGCCGTCCTTGTAGGAGCCGGCAGCGGCAGCGTCGCCCTCAGCGGCGTCCTCGGTCGTGGCGACCTCGAAGCCGTACTCGCTCCAGATGTCCAGAGCGTCGGGATCGGTCATGCAGAAGTCGAGGAACGCAAGGGCGGCCTCGGCGTTGGGAGCGTCGGTGCAGACGGCGCCGGGGTACACGATGTCCTTGTGCATGTCGGCAGGCACGGTATAGATGGCCTTGATGCCCTCGTAACGATACACGTCGGAGCTGTACACGAAGCCGATGGTGCAGTCGCCGGTGGAGACGTAGGAGGCGCAGGTGCCCACCTTGTCGGCCAGGTTCACCTTGTCGGCGATGGAGGCGTCGAACTCGCCGTCAGCGCCGGACTCGTCGGAGTACAGGCCGGCGTTGTAGAGGGCCTGGCAGGTGTACTTGCCGGCGGGAACGGTGGCCGGGTCGCCGATGGCAATCGTGGCGATGTCGTCGCCAGCGACGGCCTCGACGGAGTCGATGGTCACGTCGGAATCCTCGGCGGCAACGACAACCAGGTCGTTGTTGAACATGGTGATGCGGGTGTCAGCGTCGATGAGCTTGCCCTCTTCGGCGGTGTCCATGGTGCCCTTGGAGGCGGTGATCAGCAGGTCGACGATGGCGCCGCCCTTGATCTGCTCCACGAGGTCGCCGGAAGCCTTGAACTGCGTGTCGGCGAAGGTCACCTCGGGGTGCTGCTCGGTGTAGAGCTTCTGAACCTCAGGCAGGGCCTTCTCCAGGGAGTTGGCGGCGAAGATCTGAAGAGCACCCTCGGCAGCAGCCTCGGTGGTCTCGGCAGCAGCCTCCTCCTTCTTCTCCTCAGCGAAGGCAGCGCCGACGGTGGGGGCGACAGCGAGGGCAGCACCCAGGACAGCGGCACCCTGGACAAAAGCGCGACGATTCATAGCCATAAAATAAATCCCCTCCCAAGGGACTTTGCAGCGGCCCTATGCCACTACATATGGTTGTAGGTTATTCATTCTCCACACAATTTCAAGCCCAAAAACTCTATGTGTGATTTTTTAGGGCTGAACGGCATACTGAAAAACGCCTTAATGCCCGCCGCCCGCCGTCATCTTCATGGCATGGTCGAGCTGGTCGTACACGGCATCCCAGCATTCGCGCGCCGCCTTCTCGCTGCCGGGGAAGTTGATGACGAGATGGGGCCCGCGCTGCATGCACAGGGCGCGCGACAGCATGGCGCGGCGGGTCTTCTGCATGGACGTGGCGCGGATGGCCTCGGCGATGCCGGGCACGTTGCGGTCGCACGCGTCCTGGGTGGCCTCGGGCGTGACGTCGCGCATGGACAGGCCGGTGCCGCCGCAGGTGAGCACCACGTCGGCGCCCGCCTCGTCGCAGGCGGAGATGATGGCCTGGGCAAGGTCGGCGCGCTCGTCCTTCACGACGACGTGCTCCACGACGCTCCAGCCCTGCTCGGAGATGAGCGAGGCGAGGGCGGCGCCCGCCGTATCAAGCGCGAGGTCGCGCGTGTCGGAGGCGGTGACGATGGCGAACTTGATGTTCATCGATACGTTCCCTTCTGTAGGATGCCCGCGACGCACCCCAAAGACGGGGGCGCGTCCGACAGGCTAAATCTGCGTGCCCTCGGGCAGGTCGATGCGGATGCAGCGGGCCTCGTCGCCCACGCCCAGACCCATGACGTCCTCCTCCACGACGATGAGGCAGTTGCAGCGCTCAAGGTCGCCCAGAAGCGCCGAGGACTGCGTGCCGTGCTCGTAGGCCACCCAGCGTCCGGAGGCGTCGCGCTCCACCCGGCCGCGGTTGTAGAAGGCGCGACCCTCCTTCTTCTTGATGGGGGCAGTGAGCGTGGCCACAACCTCGGGACGTGCCAGGTCGGCGATGCCCTGCATGCGTCGCAGGGCGGGACGGATGAGCAGCTCGAAGCCCACCGAGGCGGCGGCGGGGTTGCCCGACAGGCCGAAGACCGGCTTGCCGCCCACCATGCCGAACGTCTGGCGCTTGCCCGGGCGCAGCGACAGGTACGAGAAGACCGCCTGGCCCTGCGTGGAGATGACCTCTTTGATGAAGTCAAAGTCGCCCTGGGAGGCGCCGCCGGCCGAGACCACCATGTCGCAGCAGGCAAGGGCCTCGTCGAGCTTGGCCTTGATGGCGTCGCGGTCGTCGGCGACGATGCCGAGCATGACCGGCTCCGCCCCCGCCTCGCGCACCAGGGCCGAGAGCGTCCAGGAGTTGCTGTCGCGGATCTTGCCCTGGGGCAGGTCGGCGCCGGGCGTGGACATGTCCACGAGCTCCGAGCCGATGGTGAAGACGCCCACCTTGGGGCGGCGGTACACCTGCACCTGGCAGGCGCCGGCACTGGCGAGCATGCCCAGGGCGTAGGCGTTCACCACGGTGCCCTTTGCCAAGGCCACCTCGCCAGCCTTGAACTCCTCCCCCGCGTAGCGCACGAAGTTTCCGCGCTTCACCGGCGCGTCGAGGCTGATGCGCGAGCCCGCAGCGCCGTCGCCCTCAAGCACCTGGACGACCTCGTACTTCTGCACGGCATCGGCGCCCTGGGGAAGGGGCGCGCCCGTCATGAGCCGCACCGCCTGGCCCGGCTGGAGCTCGGCTTCGAAGGCGGCACCGGCGCCGATGTAGCCCACCACGTCGAGCGTGACGGGGGCCTCGGGGCTGGCGGCCTCAAGGTCGCAGGAACGAACCGCATAGCCGTCCATCGAGGAGTTGTCGAACGGCGTGACGTCGATGTCGCTCACGACGTCTGCCGCCAGGACGCGCCCGAGGGCGCAGGAAAGTTCGACGGTCTCGCCGGGAAGGGCCTCCACGCGCTCCAACACGCGCGCAAGCGCCTCATCGATGCCGATTCGGACGTCAGGATCTATCATGTGCCCTCTTCTCTCACGGGCGCGCAGGCATATGGCCGCGCGCCGGCGTCAACAAGCCTCGGGGGATTATAGAGCAGCGCGCGGCCCGAAAGGCCCGCACGGCATCGCGCATCCCCTAGCGGCTCTGGCTGCGAACGATGGATTCGGTTATGTAATCAGCGATGGAAGCCGCGTCGTCAAGGTCGAAGGGCAGCATCCCAAAGGCAAGGGCCGCCGCGCGCACCTGGGGGATGTCGCTGGCGATGCCCACCGTGGTGGCGTCGGGCATGCGGCCCGCGTCGCGACCGAGGGCCTCGTCGTCGAAGACCAGCCCCTCCCCCGCCTGCGCGGCGCGGACGAACTCCGCCGCCGCGCAGGCGTCGCGCTCGTTTGTGGAGCGCATGATCTCGATGCAGGGAAGGCCGCACGACCGGTAGCCCTCGACGATCACCACGTCATGGGGGGCCATGAGGTCGATGAGTTCGGCGACCTCGACCTCATGGGTCAGCTCGCGCACAAGGGCCATGCGGTCGGGCGAGGCGATAGCCACCTCGCAGGCTCCGGCCTGGCGGTGTCGCCAGGAGTCCTTGCCCTCCACGTCCACCTCGAACCCCCGGTGGCCGTGGTGCTTCACGCTGCCCACATTGAGGCCGCGACCCACCAGCTCGGCGATGACCTTGGTGACAAGGGTGGTCTTGCCGGAGTTGTGCCTGCCCACAAAGGCGATTGCCGGGCTCTTCATATCGCATGCTCCTTCTCTTGTGCGCCGGTCGCGCCCGCATGGGCAGCCCACCAGGCATCGGCCTGGTCGAAGAGGGCCTCCAGGCTTGCGTCGTTGACAATCACACGGGTGCAGTACCGGGCGCGTTCCTCGTCGCCTATCTGGGCGGCGTCGCGCCGGTCGAAGTCCTCGGGCGACATCCCCCGGCCAACGGCGCGCTCGCGGCGCAGCTCGCGCGGGGCCACGATGCCGAGCACCTCGTCGGCCAGGGCAAGGCTGTCGCTCATCTTGTCGATGAGCTGCACCTCCACCACGTTGACCCCCCGGGCACCGCCCGCACAGCACGCGCATCCTCCCACGAGGCCCGCCTGCAGGCGCGCGAAGATGCGCGGGTGCGTGATGGCGTTGAGGGCTGCCGTGTCCTCGGGACTCGCAAAGGCGCGGCGAGCCAGCTCAGGGCGCGACACAGCGCCGTCGGCGTCGAGTATCCCCTGCCCGAACACATCGACAAGCTCTGAGATGGCATCCGGGTCCTCAAGCACCTCGTGCGAGATGGCGTCGAGGTCGATGACGTGGGCGCCCAGGTGCGCAAGGCGCGCCACGAAGAGGGACTTGCCCGAGCCTATGCCCCCCGTGACGAAAAGCGTGTACATGGGCGCGCCTAGTGCTTGCAGAGGTGCCAGAACGCCACGGCCGAGGCGGCCGCCACGTTGAGCGAGTCCACCCCGTGCGCCATGGGGATGCGGACCGTGAGGTCGCAGCCCGCGATGGTGTCGTGGCACAGGCCGTCCCCCTCGGTGCCCAGGACGATGGCGAGCCGCTCCACCTCCTGCAGGCTCGGGTCGGCCAGGCTGATGGACTCATCGGTGAGGGCGAAGGCCGCCGTAGTGAAGCCCAGCTCGTGCAGGGTGGAAAGCCCCGGCACCGGCCATTGCGTGTGGTCGGAGCCGATGCGCGTCCAAGGCACCTGGAACACCGTGCCCATGCTCACGCGGGCCGCACGGCGGTAGAGCGGGTCGCAGCAGGTGGGCGTGACGAGCACGGCGTCAATGTTGAGGGCTGCGGCGCTGCGGAAGATGGCGCCCACGTTGGTGTGGTCGACGATGCCCTCGAGCACCGCGACGCGCGACGCCCCGCGCACGACCTCCTCCACGCTGGGAAGCTCGTAGCGGCGCATGGCGCACAGGGCCCCGCGCGTGAGCTTGAAGCCCGTGAGCTGCTCGAGCACCTCGACCGGGGCGACGAAGATGGGCAGGTCGCAGGCCGGGTCGACAAGCCCCTCGTCGAAGCAGCGCTGGGCACGTGCAAGCGCCTCGTCGAGCCACTTGGGGGTCACGAGGAAGGACACGGGCTCCATGGCGGCGTCGAGGGCGCGGTCGATGACCTTGAACGACTCCGCGATGAAGACGCCCTTTTCCGGCTCAAGGCGGCAGCGCAGCTGCGCCTCGGTGAGGCGGGCGTACACGTCGAGCCGACCGTCCTCAAAGCTGGAGATGTTGATGACGCTCACTGCCATGGAAACCCCTTCCAGAAACAAAAATGGGCGGGTCGCACGAATGCAACCCGCCCAGCATATCATGTGGCTGACGCTGCCTTGCGCAGAGTCTTACTCAGCCTCGGTAGCCTCGACCTCAGCGGCAGGCTCCTCAGCGGCGGCCTCCTCGACCTTCTCGGGCTTGGGCTCGAGCGGGGTCACGGCCACCTCGATGCCGAGGGTCTCGGCAGCGGACTTCATGGACAGGGAGACGCGACGACGGTCGAGGTCGATCTCCATGACCTTGACGTGCACGGTCTCGCCGGCCTTGGTGACCTGAGAGGGCTGGTCCACGTGAGCCTTGGCCATCTCGGAGATGTGCACGAGGCCCTCGATGCCGTCGCCCAGCTCAACGAACACGCCGAAGGGCACGAGCTTGGTGACCTTGCCCTCGACGATGGCGCCCACGGGGTACTTCTTGACCAGGGAACGCCACGGATCCTCGGTGGTCTGCTTGAGGCCCAGGGAGATGCGCTCGCGGTTCATATCGACGTCGAGCACCTCGACCTCGACCTCCTGGCCGACCTTGACGACCTCGGAGGGATGGTTGACGTGGTTCCAGGACAGCTCGGAGATGTGCACCAGGCCGTCGATGCCGCCCAGGTCCACGAAGGCGCCGAAGTCCACGATGGAGGACACGTTGCCCTTGAGGCGCATGCCGGGCTTGAGCTTGGAGAGGATCTCGGAGCGCTCCTCCTTGCGGGCCTCCTCAAGCACGACGCGACGGGACAGGACGACGTTGTTGCGGTTGCGGTCCATCTCGATGACGCGGGCCTCGATGCGGGTGCCCATGTAGGCGGTGAGGTCCTTCACGCGGCGAAGGTCAACGAGGGAGGCAGGCAGGAAGCCGCGCAGGCCGATGTCGAGGATAAGGCCGCCCTTGACGACCTCGATGACCTCGCCCTCCACGTTCTGGCCGGCGTTGAACATCTCCTCGATGCGGTTCCAGGAGCGCTCGTACTCGGCGCGCTTCTTGGACAGGATCAGACGGCCGTCCTTGTCCTCCTTAGTGAGGACCAGGGCCTCGATCTCGTCGCCCATGGAGACGATGGTGCTGGGGTCGGCGTCCTTGCGGATGGAAAGCTCGCGCACGGGGATGACACCCTCGGACTTGTAGCCGATGTCCAGCAGGACCTCGTCATAACCGATCTTCACGACGGTGCCGTTGACCATATCGCCTTCGTCGAAGTCGATGATGGTGTTGTCGACGAGGTTGTTCATCTCGTTCTCGTCAACCACATCAAGGGAGAAGATCGAAGGATTCTTAAGCTCGCTCAAGGGTGGATCCCTTCCAAACCATGACCGGAACCGCCTTGGAAGACCCGCGCGCAAGGCCTCGCCCGCCCGCTTGGCTTCCGGCCCTTCCGGCCAAAATCGTCAAGGCACGTGCCCCATGCACATGCGTCGATAAAGATACGACAATTTCAAGGTAAAACACATCAAGACTTATAGGCTTCTTCAAAAGCAATAAAATCCCCCACATACGTCCCAATCCATTGCGCACAAGGGAGTAAAACGTCAATGAACATCGTCTATGCCGACGGTTCGGTGGCCGAGTGCCCCGCAGAGTCTGAGCTGCAGGTCATCCGCCACACCGCCGCCCACATCATGGCACAGGCCGTCAAGCGCCTGTACCCCCAGGCCGACTTCGGCTACGGCCCGGCCACGGAGAAGGGCTTCTACTACGACATCGACCTGGGCGACACCAAGCTCTCCGACGAGGACTTGCCCGCCATCGAGGCCGAGATGCGCAAGATCGTGAAGGAGAACCTCCCCATCCGCCCCTCCATCCTGCCCCGTGCCGAGGCCATCGCCCTCATGGAGGAGCGCGGCGAGAAGTACAAGGTGGAGCACATCGGCGACCTGCCCGAGGACGCCCAGATCAGCTTCTTCACCCAGGGCGAGTACGTGGACATGTGCACGGGCCCGCACCTTCGCTACACCAAGGCCCTCAAGGCCTTCAAGCTGCTCTCCATCTCCGGCGCCTACTGGAAGAACAACGCCGAGAACAAGATGCTCACGCGCATCCACGGCACCGCCTTCGCCACGCAGGCCGAGCTTGACGAGCACCTCAAGAAGCTCGCCGAGGCCGCCGAGCGCGACCACCGCAAGATCGGCCGCGAGATGCACCTCTTCATGACCGACGACCTGGTGGGCAAGGGCCTGCCGATGTTCCTGCCCAACGGCTACATCGTGTGGCAGCAGCTCGAGGACTACATCAAGGACAAGGAGCGCAAGCTCGGCTACAAGCACGTCATGACGCCGTGCGTGGGCACCGTGGACCTGTACCGCACCTCGGGCCACTGGGACCACTACAAGGAGAACATGTTCCCGGCCATGGAGATGGAGGGCGAGAGCTTCGTCCTGCGTCCCATGAACTGCCCGCACCACATGATGATCTACGCCAACCAGATGCACTCCTACAAGGACCTGCCCATCCGTCTGGCCGAGATCGCGCACGACTTCCGCTACGAGGCCAGCGGCACCCTCAAGGGCATCGAGCGCGGCCGTCACTTCTGCCAGAACGACTCGCACATCTTCGTGACGCCCGAGCAGATCAAGGACGAGGTCGCCGGCGTGTGCAACCTCATCTTCGACGTGTACAAGGACTTCGGCATCACCGACTACCGCTGCGTGCTGTCGCTGCGCGACCCCGCTGACAAGCACAAGTACCACCAGGACGACGAGATGTGGGAGAAGGCCGAGGGCGCGCTTCGCGAGGTGCTCACCGAGCTGGGCATCCACTTCACCGAGGAGATCGGCGAGGCCGCCTTCTACGGCCCCAAGCTCGACGTCAACGTGCAGCCCGCCGTGGGCAACGAGTACACGCTGTCCACCTGCCAGCTCGACTTCTGCCTGCCGGCGAAGTTCGACCTCAAGTACGTGGACAAGGACGGCTCCGAGAAGACCCCCGTGGTGCTGCACCGCGCCATCCTGGGCTCGCTTGACCGCTTCATGGCCTACCTCATCGAGGAGACCAAGGGCCGCTTCCCCATGTGGCTGGCGCCGCTTCAGGTGAAGGTGCTCCCCATCTCCGAGAAGACCCACGACTACGCCCGCGGCGTCTATGAGCGCCTCATGGGTATGGGGATTCGCGCCGAGCTCGACCTGCGCTCCGAGACCATCGGCTATAAGATCCGTGAGGCCCGTCAGGTGGACCGCGCCCCGTACATGCTCGTCATCGGCGAGAAGGAGGTCGAGGCCGGCATGGTGGCCGTGCGCGACCGCGCCACGGACAAGACGCAGACCATGACGCTCGACGAGTTCTGCGCCAAGGCCGCCGACGAGATCGCCCGCCGCGTCTAGGCAGCAACCCGCCCCGCACGGTCTCATCTCGAATCGCGAAGCGCGAGGGAGTCGAAAGGCTCCCTCGCGCTTTTTGATGGCGGACGTGCGGGGCGGCGGGCTGCCGGGTGACACCAGTGCCGTCCTCGCAATCGGGTTCGCGGCCGGCTTTGGGGAAATGCGTGCGCGCCGCGGGTGCGCAGCCGTTGGGCAGCGCAGGATGACGGCAGATTGGGCGGCGTGCGACCCCAGGCACGCGGCCACAAGCGCGCAAGCACGGACGCGCTGCCCACAGATACGAAAGAAGGCCCCTTGCGGGGCCTTCAGGCGATTTTATTCTCTTGTGGTGAGCAAACCTTAGCGCACGTGGGTGCGGCAGTAGGGGCACACCTGCCAGTCGGCATCGAGGGGACGGTGGCAGTTGGGGCAGACGTTGCGCACCTGGGTGTCGCAGATGGGACACACGATGAAGTCGCGGTCGATGTGCGCGTTGCAGGTGGGGCAGGTGCCGTAATGCTGCAGCTCATGCTCGCGCAGGGCGATCTCCAGCTCCTGCTCGTCACGGTCGAGCGCGTAGGAGGCGGGGCGGAGCACCAGGTAGGCCACGAGGCCCACGAGCGGCACGATGGAGACGATGCCCCATGCCCACCAGGCCGCCGAACCGCGTGCGCGCGCGTCCTTGATGACGTAGAGGATGGAGAGCAGGTACAGGAAGACGATGATCACGCCGATGAGCGTGAGGACCATCTGAACCTGCGGGGTGAACAGGATATTGATAAGTTCAGACATCAGCGTTCCTTTCGAAAGACACTGATTCGTGATTGTACCAAAAGCTAGCCCATGAGCGCGGCTATCTCGCCTATCAGGGTAATCGTGCCGCACGCGACAAAGGATTCTCCACACAACGCGTCGATCGCCTGGGCCGCCGTGCCGTACACCCCGCACGGCACGACCCCGCAGCGCTCCTCGATCTCACGCGCCAGGGCGGGCGCGGGATAGGCGCGGGGCGAGTCGCTCTGCGTTACCGCAACGCGCTCGAAGAGCGGCACGATGCGGCTCACGATGCCCGCATGGTCCTTGTCGGCAAGGGCTCCGATGAGAAGGCAGGGGCGGCTCACCTTGTCAGGGAAGGCCGAGAGCACCTGCGTGCAGAAGGCCTCGGCCGACTGGGGGTTGTGGCAGGCGTCCACGATCACCAGGGGATCTTCGCGCAGGGTCTGGAAACGGCCCGGTATGGGGCACGCCAGGATGGCCGCGCGGGCCGCCTCAAGCTTGAGGGGGCGACGCATGACGGCCGTAGCCAGGGCCAGGGCGCACGCGACGTTTTGAGGCTGGTAAATGGGGCCGGCGACCTCCATGCGGGGGTAGACGGCCTCGATGCAGCCCTCGTCGGGCAAGTCGACGCAGAGCTCGACGTCGAACACGTGCGTCTGGCGTGGGGCCGGCTCGTCGTGGAGCCTGAACGTCGCGAAGTCGCATTCGTCCTGGAGGGCGTTGAGCCAGGCGTCCCCTGCCTGCGCGGCGTCGCACACCACGCAGGGGCGCACGTCGGCGTCCTCACAGCGGCCCAGGATGACCTCGCGGGCGCCCTCGTCGGAAAGCGCCGAGGTGCCCAGGACCACCGGGTTGCCGGGATGGATGACTGCGGCCTTCTCGGCGGCAATCTTGGCGAGCGTGTCGCCCAGGATGGCTGTGTGGTCAAGGCCTATGCCCGTGAGGGCGCAGGCGCTCGTGGCCACGGCGCTCGTGGCGTCCCAGCGGCCTCCGAGGCCTACCTCGAGCACGGCCACCTGGACCCCTGCCAGGGCGTACATCACAAGGGCCGCTGCCGTGAGCAGCTCGAACTCCGTGATGCCCTGTGACGCCATCGTCGGGTCAGCCTGAGCAAGGCGCTCCCAGGCCTTGAGCGCGTAGCTCACGCCGAGAGCGAAGGCGTCCTCCCCCACCGGCCGTCCGTCGATCTCGACGCGCTCGGTGTAGCTCACGAGGTGGGGGCTCGTGTAGAGGCCCACCTTCTTGCCCTGCGAGCGCAGAAGGGCCACCGTGTAACGCGAGGTGGACGTCTTGCCGTTGGTGCCGGCCACCTGGACGCACTCGAAGCAGTCCTCGGGGTTGCCGAGCTGGGCCAAGACGCGGCGGATCGGCTCAAGCGAGGGGTCTATCCCGAAGCGCAGGGAGGCCTCGATGTGCTCGATGGCCTCCCTGAAGCTCAGGACGTCGCAATCCTCAAGAGTGAAAGGGCTAACCCAGGTCACTGATCTGTGCCTCCAGAACGGCGATGGACTCGTTGAGGGCCTCCTTGCGAGCCTGCTTGGCCGCGATGACGTCGGGAGCGGCCTTGGCCACGAAGCCGGGGTTGGAAAGGGTCTTCTCGACGCCCGCCAGCTCCTTCTTCTGAGCCTCGAGCTGCTTGGTGAGGCGCTGGGCCTCGGCCGCGAGGTCCACGAGACCCGCCAGGTCGATGTACATCTCCAAGCCCGCGTCGACGGTCATGACCGACCCTGCGGGCTTCACGACGTCGGGGCCGACGGTGAGGGTGGAGAGCTTGCCCATCTCGCAGACCGTGGTGAGCTGGGCCTTGAGGCGGGCGCTGTCCTCCTCGCAGGCGCGCACGTTCACCGCGAGCTCCTGGCGCGGCGAGATGGCGTAGCGGGCGCGCGTGGAGCGGGCGGCGCCGACCACAGCACGCAGCAGCTCGAAGGAGCGCTCGGATTCCTCGTCGATGAGGCCCTCGTAGTCGGCAGGGTCGGGCCATGCGGCACTGATGAGCATCTCGGAGGTCTCGCCGGCCGTGTGGGGAAGCTGGCGCCAGATGAACTCGGTGACGAAGGGCATCACGGGGTGCAGCAGGCGCAGGGCCGCGTCGAGCACGAAGAGCAGGTTGCTGAGGACCTGCTGGCGAGCCGGGCCCTCCTCGCGCATCGGGGCCTTGCAGCACTCGATGTACCAGTCGCACAGCTCGTTCCAGAAGAAGGAGTACAGGGCGCGCGAGTAGTCGGCGAAGAGGTACTGGTCGAGCATCGCGGGAACGTCGCGCACGAGCTTGCCCAGGCGCGAGAACACCCAGGAGTCGGCATTGGTGAGGGCACGGGGCTCGATGCGCTCAAAGCCCTCGTAGATGTTGGAGAGCACGAAGCGGCTCGCGTTGTAAATCTTGGTGACGAAGGCCTTGGCGGCCTCGGTGCGCGCCGAGCCCTTGAACTCCTTGGTGGTCTTGTCGATGTCGGCGTCGAAGCGCACGTCCTGGTTGGTGGTCACGAGACCCAGCAGGCCGAAGCGCATGGCGTCGGCGCCGTACATGTGCATGAGGTCCATGGGGTCCACGCCGTTGCCCTTGGACTTGGACATGCGGCTGCCGTCCTTGGCCAGGATGGTGGGGTAGATCACCACGTCGTGGAAGGGGACCTGCTTGGTGAAGTACAGCGAGCTCATCACCATGCGGGCCACCCACAGCGCGATGATGTCGCGCGCGGTGACGAGCGCCGCCGTGGGGTGGTGGCCCTCAAGCTCCTCGGCGTGCAGCGGCCAGCCCTGCGTGGCGAAGGTCCACAGCTGGCTGGAGAACCAGGTGTCGAGCACGTTCTCGTCCTGGTGCACGTGATGCCCGCCGCACTTGGGGCAGACGTCCGTGTCCTGCATGCAGGCGTCCTCCCAGCCGCAGTCCTCGCAGTAGAACACGGGGATGCGGTGGCCCCACCACAGCTGGCGCGAGATGCACCAGTCCTTGAGGTTCTCCATCCAGGTGAGGTAGGTCTGCGTCCAGCGCGCGGGGTGGAAGGTGACCTCGCCGGACTTCACGACCTCGGTGGCCGGGCCCTTGAGCCTGTCCACGGCCACGAACCACTGCTCGGAGAGCCAGGGCTCCAGGGCGGCGTCGCAGCGGTAGCAGTGCATGACGGAGTGGTTGATATCATCGATGTGGTCGAGCAGGCCGTGCTCCTCGAACCAGCTGACCACGGCCGCGCGGGCCTCGTCGCGGTTCATGCCGGAGTACTCGCCGTAGCCCTCCACCACGACGGCGTGCTCGTCGAAGATGTTGATCTGGGGCAGGTCGTGCGACTGGCCCATGGCGTAGTCGTTGGGGTCGTGGGCGGGCGTGACCTTCACGAAGCCCGAACCGAAGTCGGCGTCGACGTGGTAGTCGGCGAAGATCGGGATCTCGCGGCCCACGATGGGCAGCTTCACCGTCTTGCCGATGAACTTGGCCTTCTCGGGGTCGGAGGGGCTCACGGCCACGCCGGTGTCGCCCAGCATCGTCTCGGGGCGGGTGGTGGCCACGACGATGTACTCCACGCCGTCAACCGGCTCGGTGAGCGGGTAGCGCAGGTGCCACAGGTGCGAGTCCTCGTCCTTGTACTCGGCCTCGTCGTCGGAGATGGCCGTGGTGCAGTTGGGGCACCAGTTCACGATGCGCTTGCCGCGGTAGATGAGGCCGTCGTGGTACCAGTCGCAGAACACCTTGCGCACGGCCGTGGCGTACTCCAGGTCCATCGTGAACTTCTCGTCGTCGAAGTCCACCGAGCAGCCCATGCGCTTGATCTGCTCGACGATGATGCCGCCGTACTCGTGCG
>CAVJGP010000085.1:0-3433 GCA_963648855.1 Alistipes onderdonkii
ACCTACGAGTACGAGGCGGCCCACGGCACGGTGCAGCGCCACTACTACAAGCACCTCAAGGGCCAGGAGACGTCCACCAACTCGGTGGCCACGATTTTTGCCTGGTCGGGGGCCCTGCGCAAGCGCGGCGAGCTCGATGGCCTGCCTGAGCTGGTGGACTTCGCGAACCGCCTGGAGAAGGCCACGATCGACACTATCGAGGCCGGCGAGATGACGGGTGACCTGGCGCGCATCACGACGCTGCCGGAGCCCAAGACGCTTAATACGCATGACTTCATAGGGGCGATTGCGGGGAGGTTGAAGGCGTAGAAGCCGACTGCTCGCGGGTCTCACGGGGGGCCGAGGAACGGTTCAATGCTCAGACAGTTTCGCCGCAAGGGCAGCGGCGAAAAACTGCGCTTGAACCGTTCCTCGGCCCCTTCGCATGCGGGGGCTTCTAGGCCTTCGGGGCCGCAAGTCGCGTTGGGGGCTTAAGGGCTTGGCGCCGGCCTGCGGCCGAGCGCTATTGGGCGACTTGGGGCACGGAGGCTGGCCTGCGGCCGAGCGCTTTTGGGGGACTTGCAGCGTTGCTGCGCAACGGCTGCGGGCGAGCGTCTTTGGGCGACTTGGGGCATGGGAGCCGGCTTGCGGCGGATGACTTGCGGCGTTGGTGCGCGCCGGCCTGCGGCCGAGCGCTTGTGAATGGCCTTGTTGATATGGGGTTGCGAGAAATTGGCTGGCACTGGGATGGCGGTTTCTCGGCGTGTGTTGTAGCGGGGAATGTGCAGGCCAGCAGACAGAGAAAAAAGCCGCTCGGCCTGGGTGGGCGAGCGGCCTTTTGTCGTGTTGGGGGTTCTCCTGAGCTCGTTAGTCCTTGTTCGAGGCGAAGATCTCGATGAACTGGATGAAGAGCAGGGCGATGTCCATGTAGATGTCGATGGCGCTGTCGATGGCGTTGTCGACGGTCTTGGCGTACTGCTGGCTGCGCCAGTAGTCGTAGCCGATGTAGAAGCTGAAGAGGACGGCGCTGGCGACGGAGATCCAGATGCCGCCGATGGGCAGGAACATCGAGATCAGCGAGACGAGGAGGATGCCGATGAGGCCGGCGAAGAGGATGCCGCCGATCTTCTCGAAGAACTTGGGGAACGCCAGGCTTGCGATCACCATGATGGCGGTGATGAGCATGGTGTCAACGAAGGCGTAGAGCACCACGGCGGTGTTGATGCCGCCCACGGCAGCCACGACGCAGGAAATCTCGAGGCCCAGGGGCACGACCACCATGTTGTAGCCGATGAAGCTCACCACGGGGTTCGACGACTTGTAGGCGATGAACAAGCCTGCAAAGCAGCACACGAAGTAGAAGATGGTGAACGCGATGGGGTTGACGGCGAGTACGAAGTTGCCCGCCGTGGCGCACAGAAGGGCGCTCAGGCCCAGGCCCCAGAGCACCGTGAGGCCCAGGACGAGGTTGTAGGTGCGGTCGGAGACGATCTCTCCCACGGAGTTGGCGACGGAGCGCTGCTCCAGACGCTCCTGGTGGTTGGAAAGCGAAAGCGACGACATGTGCGAATCCCTGCCTTTATCGGGGATGGATAGGTGCTCTCCATAATACCCGCTCAGGGCGTTTTAGGGCGTATTCAACGAACCAGCAGAAAATTGAGCAGGGTTTAAGGGACTTTCGTAAGGACGCGCGGCGTTGAAGGCCGCCGGTCTCTCTTGTGCAGATAGGGCGACCGGGAATCAATGCCTCCAGTGTCGGGAGACGTCGTTTCCCGGTCGCAATACGGTGCGTATGCGGGTGCTGTTGTCAATGTGCTTGTTTATGCGGGTTGCCCCATCGTCCCAATGAGTTGCGCATCCGCGTTTCGCGTTCCCGCTTCCTGCTCCCTAAATCTCCCAGGTGGGGGCGTCGCTGTCGGGGGCCGGTTTGGCGTCGGAGCGGGTGCGCACCACGACTTCCTGGTTCTTGAGGCTCACGCGGGCGTAGGGAGGCACGCTTTCGGTGACGAAGGCGCTGCCTGCGATGATGGCGCCCTTGCCCACCACCGTTTCGCCGCCCAGGACGCTCGCGTTGGAGTAGATGGTCACGTCGTCCTCAATGGTGGGGTGGCGCTTCACGCCGGAGAGGAGCTGGCCCTTGCGCGTGGAGAGGGCGCCCAGGGTGACGCCCTGGTAGATCTTGACGTGCGAGCCGATGGTGGTGGTCTCGCCGATGACGACGCCCGTCGCATGGTCGATGAAGAAGTATTCGCCAATCACGGCGCCGGCGTTGATGTCCACGCCGGTCTTGCCATGGGCGTACTCGGTCATGAGGCGGGGGATGAGCGGCACCTTCTCGGTGTAGAGCACGTGTGCGATGCGGTAGACGAAGATGGCAAAGAGCCCCGGGTAGGCGAGGATTATCTCCTGCTTGCTCTGGGCGGCAGGGTCGCCGTCGAAGGCGGCCTGAACGTCTTTGAAGAGCAGCTCCTGGATGTTGGGAAGCTCGGCCATGAAGGTGGCGCAAATCTCATCGGTACGCGTGGAGATGGCTTGCATGCTCATGGACGAGCCGTCGCGGAAGAGCAGCGCCTCGCGTACCTGCGTGCGCAGGGCGTTGCGGATGCGTAGGAGCTGCTCGGCCACGTAGTTGGCGGCGCCCACGCCCTCCAGCACCTCGCCGGCGAAGTAGCCGGGGAACATGAGACTGCGCACGTCCTTGATGATCGAGATGATGGCGTCGCGGTTGGGGAAGTGGCCGCTGGGCTTGGTGACAAAGATCTCCTCGGCCTCGTAGTTGGACGAAATCTCGTTTACGAGCAGGGTAAGGCTCTTTTCCGTCATGGTTCCCCCTCCAGGGTCGTTTGCGTTTCGCCAAAGCATACCAAGAAAGTAGGAAAATAAAACCCAGGAGATTGATATTCTTTGCAGACGGTCATATGCAGCGCAGCTCGGTACGGCTCGGGCGCAGGTCGGGCTGCTGCTCATACTCATTTCTTAACGATGAGACACACGTTTGGGCAACCCTTTGGGTGGCCTTCTCTCAAAGAGGCTCTTCGGTCGCATCCCCCAAAGCTGCTCTTCAGCCGCGCTACCAAGGTGGCTCGTCAAGGCTTCGCGGTATTGGTCATTCTTGCTTTGGTTTTCAGCGTCATGCGCCATCTACGAGGTCATTTGAGCTGGTTTCCGCAAAACCTTCGACTTCAAGCTGACGGTCAACTTAACCTTTAAGCTCGTAATTCTCGGCCATGTTGATGAGCTCTTGGCGGGTGTGGATGCCGAGTTTGGCGTAGAGGCGCTTGGCATGGCCCTTCACGGTGTTTTCCGACAAGGTGAGTTCCTGGGCGATGTAGGCGCCGCTGCGGCCATGCGCCAGGCGCACGAGCACGTCGAACTCGCGGTTCGTGAGGTTGTAGTCGCGCGCGATGGCCACGCAGCGCACGCTGAGCTTGTCGCGCCTGCCGCTGCCCATGCC
>CAVJGP010000085.1:3745-13200 GCA_963648855.1 Alistipes onderdonkii
CGCCGCCTCCCGGCCCGCCGCTACGCCTGCGGCCACGTCCGCCGTCCCCTGGCCTGCCGCGAGCTTCTCGGACTCTTCCAGCCCCACGAACAGGTCCTGCTCGAGGTCGCGGTCGCCCACGTTGAAGGCCACGGCGACGAGGGCGAGCACCGTCAGCGCGGG
Organism: Alistipes onderdonkii; assembly: GCA_963648855.1. Classification (GTDB taxonomy): domain Bacteria; phylum Actinomycetota; class Coriobacteriia; order Coriobacteriales; family UMGS124; genus UMGS124. The sequence continues at coordinate 3,908 of CAVJGP010000085.1, forward strand.
CAGGAGCGTCTCGAGCGGGTTGATGGGGGCCAGCAGGATGCCGAAGACCACGCCGGCAGCGATGGGCAGCGAGTAGAAGACCCAGCCCATGCCGATGACATGCGAGGCGTCGATGCGCATCTTGCGCGAGACGTCGGTGAGCACGAGGAACCACAGCACGGCCATCATCGATTGCGCCGCGCGCACAAGCGACACCGCGAACTCGTAGGCCAGGCCGTCTACCTGGGGCGACACGAGGATGGCGGCGGACATGAGCAGCACGATGCAGCGCCAGATGACGCTGAACGACACCCTCTGGGTGACCTTAACGCTCACGAGGGCGAGCAGCGCCGTGAGGACGAGCACCATGCCCTCGGTCATGTAGTCGGTCAGCATCAGGTCGTATTGGGGGTTCGAGAGCAGAAGCGTCCACGACACGCCCATGGCGAAGCTGAAGACGCCGATGCCGACGGCGATGCGCCACAGGGGCAGAGCCGCCTTGACGTTGGTCATGAAGTCGTGCTCGACAAGGTCGGCCTGGAGCGCCTCGCAGTCGATGTGCGAGTAGCTCGCGTTGAGCAGGAAGGGGATGGCGCCTCCGACCAGGGCGATGATGACGCACGCGGCGGTGAACCCTGCCGTGTAGCACACGAGCTCAAGCACGATTGAGACTACGAGCGCCTTCGCCACCATGGCGCACGACTGGCGCGCGGGCATGCTGCTGAAGGGCGTGCTCCAACTTCTATATGAGTGGGCCACGCCATAGGGCCCCGCCACGCAGGCGAAGACGAGCAGCGTCGCATTGGGCGCGGCTCCGATGAGGCTGCTGGCGGCAAGGGCCAGGGGGGCGAGCATGAGGCACGCCCCTGCGACGAGGCCGGTGGGCGCCAGGGCGGCGCGCGTCTTGGCGTCGCGCCTGTCGAGGAAGACCAGGCCCACCATGAAGGCCGTCAGGCACAGGTAGAAGAGGGCCACCCACCAAAGGCCGGCGTGCGTGCGCAGAAGGCCCGTGGCGATGTGCATCCACGTGAAGACGAGGGAGAGTCCCACGACGAGCAGCGGGCTTCGGTGCTGTGCAGTGTCCAAGGCGTGCGCTCCTTCCCTTGCCGGGTGCGCGTGGGGGTCGAAATCAGATGCAAATCGAGGCGTTTGTATCACGAACGCAACACGGATTTCTCCATATTGCCGTCAAAAAGCCATCGGGAAACGGGCGGAAACAATAGACCCAATTTGGGTGCAATGCCAACCTCAACTGGGCAAACGTCAGAAATTGACCACTAATGGGTCTTAGGGAGACAGCCCCGCGCGCATACATTGCCTCAAGTCAATGTCAGTGCCTCATCTCCCCCTGATGAAGCGTGTATTGAGAGGAAGGAAGTGTGTATGGAACTCTCGCGTAGAAGCTTTCTGAAAGCCAGCGGCGCGGCCGGCATCGGCGCATCCCTGGCCTATGGCCTGACGAGCCAGTCGAAGGCTCTGGCCCAGGACGTCGACCCGGCGGACTGGAAGCTCGTGGGAACCAAGGAGACCACCAACATCTGCTGCTACTGCGCCGGCGGATGCGGCTCTCTGCTCTCCTCGCGCAACGGCGAGCTCATCAACCTCGAGGGCGATCCCGACCACCCCATCAACCAGGGCGGCCTGTGCCCCAAGGGTGCCACGATGTTCCAGCTGCGCAACGTCGTCGATCCCGAGACCCGCGAGGTCATCAAGAACCCCGTGCGCACCACGAAGCCCATGGTGCGTCGTCCCGGCGCTACCGAGTGGGAAGAGACCACCTGGGAGGAGATCATCCCCGAGATCGCCCGCAAGGTGAAGGACACCCGCGACGCCGGCTTTGTCGAGAAAGAAATGGTCGACGGCGAGGAGCTTGTCGTCAACCGCTGCGAGTCCATGGCTTCCCTGGGCGGCTCCCAGGAGAACTCCGAGGAAGAGTACCTCATCCTCAAGATGATGCGCCAGCTTGGTATTGTCGCTATCGACAACCAAGCCCGTGTTTGACACGGCCCCACGGTTGCCGGTCTGGCACCTTCATTCGGCCGTGGCTCTATGACCACGCACTGGTGTGACTTCCAAAACACCGACTTCATCATGAACATCGGTTCCAACTCCGTTGAGAACCACCCCGTCAGCGCCAAGTGGCTCAACAAGGCCCATGAGCGCGGCGCCAAGTGGATCGTCGTCGATCCGCGCTACACCCGCACTGCCGAGATGGCCGACATCTACTGCCCCATCCGCTCGGGCACCGACATCGCATTCTATGGTGGCCTGTACAAGTACATCTGCGAGAACCTCATCGACCCCAACCTCGACGCCTACCTTGAGGCCGTGGATAACGAGGATGAGGAAGCACGTCAGGCCGTACTCGATATTTACAACTTCGAATATCTCCTCAACTACACCAACGTCAGCTACCTGCTCGACCCCGAGTTCGAGTTCGACGTGGAGACCGGCCTGTTCAGCGGCTGGGACGAGGAGACGGAGAAGTACTCCAACCACTCCTGGCACTATCAGACCGCCGAAGAGGTTGAGTGGGACCGCACCGAGGGCGGCACCTACGAGTGGGCCAGCCATGAGCTGCACCCCGACGTGCCCGAGTTCACCTCGCCCACGCTTACCGTCCCCAAGAAGGACATGACGCTCTCCGATGAGATGTGCGTCTACCAGCAGTTCAAGAAGCACTATAGCCGCTACGACATGGAGACCGTCGCCGCCACCTGCGGCATGACCATCGAGCAGCTGGAGACCGTGTACTCCACCTACTCGCAGTCCGGCGCACGCGGCAAGTCCGGTGTCATCCTGTACGCCCTGGGCCAGACCCAGCACACCTACGGCGCCCAGAACACCCGCGCCATGTCGGTGCTGCAGCTGCTCCTGGGCAACGTCGGCGTCCCCGGCGGCGGCGTGGCGGCCCTTCGCGGCGAGCCCAACGTCCAGGGCGCCACGGACATGGGCATGATGGTCAACGAGCAGCCCGCCTACCTCAAGTGGGCCAACACCACCGACCGCAAGAGCCTGCGCGCCTGGCTTGAGAGCCAGACCTACTCCGACGGCTACTACACCAACAAGCCCAAGTTCATCGTGAGCCAGCTGAAGGAGTTCTTCGGCGAGAACGCCACCGTGGACAACGACTACGGCTACGACTGGTGGCCCAAGGTCCCCTCGCACACCGATGCCGAGATCAAGGACTGGACGCACATCTCCACCTTCGAGCTCATGCAGCAGGGCGTCATCAAGGGCTACTTCAACTGGGGCATGAACCCGTGCCACTCCGGCCCCAACGCCGGCAACATCCGCCGCTCCATGGCCAACCTCGACTGGCTCGTCGTCGCCGACCAGGTGGTCACGGAGGCCGCCGACTTCTGGCGCGGCCCGGGCATGAACCCCGAGGAGATCGACACCACGGTGTACTTCCTGCCGTGCGCCCTGATCTACGAGAAGCCCGGCACCATCCTGAACTCCGGCCGCTGGGTGCAGTGGCGCTTCCAGGCCGTGGAGCCCTGGGACGAGGCCAAGACCGACCTTGAGATGTGCGACCTGCTCTGGACCGAGATCTGCCGCCTCTACGAGGAGGAGCACGACGAGCCGCAGACCGCCAACCCCGATCCCGTGCTCAACGTGAAGTGGGACTACTACGTGGACGGCAAGATCGACTTCCGCCCCGTGGCCTGGGCCCTCAACGGCTACCGCGTCGCCGGCACGGACTGCAACTGCGACTCGTCCAACCCCAAGACGGACCTGCTCGCCGGCTACTCCGAGCTCGCCGCCGACGGCACCACCTCCTGCGGCATGTGGATCTACTCGGGCTACTACAACAACAACGACGCGCCCCTCGACCCGGCCGCTCAGCCGGTGGCGCGCCGCAACAACGTGGATACCTCGGGCCTGGGCCTGTACTCCGAGTGGGCGTTCGCTTGGCCGAACAACCGCCGCATCCTGTACAACCGCGCCTCTGCCGACATGAACGGCAAGCCCTGGCGTGAGGACCGCCGCCTCGTCGAGTGGGACGAGGAGGAGGGCAAGTGGCATGCCGGCTACGCCGACGGCTGCGACGTGGGCGACTTCGTCGCGGGCACCACGGCCCCCAACAACAAGGCCTTCTTCATGCTGTGGGAGCAGAACGCCCGTATCGAGTCCTACGGCATGGAAGACGGCCCGTTCCCCGAGCACTTCGAGCCCTTCGAGAGCCCGCTGGACGAGAACCCCTTCAACGGCCGCCTGAACTCCCCGTGCTTCCTGGGCCGCAACCTCGAGTCCACCAAGCACTCGCCCAACACGGAGTTCCCGATCGTCGCCACGACCTACTCGGTCACCGAGCACTGGCAGACCGGCGGCCAGACCCGCGCCTGCCCGGCCCTGGTGGAGGCCATGCCCGACCAGTTCGTCGAGATGTCCTACGAGCTTGCCGCCGAGAAGGGCATCGAGAACGGCGAGAAGGTCCGCGTGTGGAACAACCGCGCCTCCATCGAGATCACGGCGCTGGTCACCCACCGCTTCAAGCCCTTCACGGTGCAAGGCAACCAGGTGCACCAGGTGGGCATGACGCACCACTTCGGCTGGTCGCGCCTGTTCGGCCAGGACGTCAACGTCACCAACGACCTGACGCCCAACGTCGGCGACGCAAACAGCCAGACGCCTGAGTACAAGGCGTTCCTTGTCAACATCGAGAAGCTGTAAGGAGGTTGGACTGACATGAGCGAGAAGGCGATTTTGTTCGACACCGCGCGCTGCACTGCGTGCAAGGGCTGCCAGGTTTCCTGCAAGTGCTGGAACAACCTCCCCTCGGCCCTCGACTGCTCCAACGTGTGGAGCGGCTCGCACCAGAACCCCATCGACCTGAACGGCGACACCCGCCTCATCATGACCTTCAACGAGCAGGAGGGCGGTCCCAAGGGCATCGAGTGGGCCTTCGGCCGCCGCGCCTGCCAGCACTGCACCGAGGCGCCCTGCGCCCAGGTGTGCCCCGCCGGCGCGATCTTCAAGACCGAGTGGGGCATGGTCACGGTGGACGAGTCCAAGTGCGTGGGCTGCCGCTACTGTTCGGCCGCCTGCCCCTTCGACGTGCCCCGCTACTATGAGAAGCACGACGAGGGCAACGCCCTCACCCCCCGTGTGGTCATCAACAAGTGCACGGGCTGCGTGGACCGCATCGCCCAGGGCATGGCCCCGGCCTGCGTCACGGCCTGCCAGCCCGAGGCCCTGCAGTTCGGCGACCGCGACGACATGATCCAGCTTGCCCACGAGAGCCTCGACCGCCTGAAGGAGCGCGGCTTCGACGACGCCTGCATCTACGGCGAGGAGCAGATGGGCGGCCTGCATGTCATCCAGGTGCTCAAGTACGGCGTGGAGCGCCACGGCCAGGTCGTCGACCCGCAGAAGAACCCGGTCATCGACGTGCTGTCCATCGCGAAGCCCGTCACGGGCGTCGTGGCAGCCGCTGTCGTGGTTGGCCTGGGCGTCATGAAGGGCCTGGCTTCGGGGTACCATCGCGACGAGCGTACCTACAACCCCGAGACCGGCGACACCATCTCGCTCGAGACGGGCGAGGTGCTCAAGCACGGGGACGGCCAGGATCCCGAGACCTTCGTGGAGCACATGAGCGAGGCCCTCAACGGCGCCAAGCGCGACCTGCTCCACAAGGGCGCCGACGCCCACGACGACTCCAGCAAGGGAGGCAGCAATGAGTAACCACGAGACCTACCAGCCCTCGGCCGAGGACGCCGCCAAGAACAAGGCGTTCGTCGAGGCGCAGCTGGCCAGGGACACCGAGCCCCACATCCAGCGCCACTCGCTGCTTGCCCGCGTCACGCACGGCGTCGTCGCCATCTCCTGCATCCTGCTGTGCATCTCCGGCGCCTTCGTGTTCGCGCCGCCGCTCGCGGCCCTCATCGGCTCCGACGCGGTCTTCGCCATCCGCATGTCGCACCGCGTGCTGGGCTGCATCTTCATCCTGATGCCGCTCTTCAGCATGATCCGTGCCCCCAAGGGCGCCTGGCACATCGTCAAGGAGGACTTCCTCTCCAAGTGGGACTCCGACGACAAGAAGTGGATGATGCTCTTCATGCCCTACCTCTTCTTGGCTCGCTGGCTCCACATGCCCGACCAGCACCTCAACAAGTCGGGCCAGCGCTTCGCCGACGGCATGCTCATCATCCTGTGCCTGCTCATGGCCGTGACCGGCGTCGCCCTCACCCTGGGCACCACGGTCATCGAGATGAGCGCGGAGGCCCACGCGATTTGGATTCTGCTCCACGACATCGGCTTCTTCCTGATCGTCGTGTTCGGCATGGCCCACATCTTCCTGGGCGGCGGCATCTTCCAGCCGTACAAGGGCTGCTACAAGCTCATGTTCGGCCCGGGCACCGTCAGCACCTCCGACGCCCTGTACCACTGGGGCCACTGGGCCCGCGAGGAGATCGAGTCCGGCAAGAACCTTGTCGAGATGCCTCGCAGCAAGTAATTTCGCGCGTGCCTTCCGGTAACCAACACCGGCGGCTACCTCCCGGGGCCGCCGCGTGCCTACCAGCGCCGCGGCCCCACCTTGTGTGACCAGAGCCGCCCGCCGACGCCTACGCGCCGACGGGCGGCCTTTTGTTTGCGCTTGCTTTGACCGGGCGCGGCCCTGGGCGCGGCGGGGCGCGGCCTTCGGTACAATGCGGCCATTTGACGATTGCGACGTGGAAAGGACCCACCGCATGGACCTTCAGCAAATAAACGCCGTCATCGAGGCGTACCGCCCCACGGCTTCCGCCGACGACATGGCGCGCCTGGAGTTCTTCCAGGGCATCTGGCAGATTCAGCAGAGCCACGCCGAGAAGGCCGGCGCCGCCATCGACCCGGCAACCCTTCCCAGCGCCGCCGAGCTGCTCGACTGGTTCTGGGCGGGCAAGCCCTTCCTGCAGCAGGTGCCCGCCGCCGTGGACGCCAAGCGCCTTGCGGCCTGCGCCCGAGAGCTTGCGTCCTACCTCGTGGAGAAGGGCTCCTTCTCCCAAGATGCCTGCGAGGGCCTCAAGGCCGCCCGCTGGAACGACGTGGTGGAGCGCGCACCCCTCGACCTGGCTGGCTCTGACCCTGAAGGGTACGTCGAGGCCGTGGCCAACGACCTCATGGACGACATGGCCGAGCTTGACGACGAGCGCGCCATGGAGCGCGTGCGCCTCATGTGCATGGTGCTGTCGCTCGCGCTTCGCAGCCAGCTCGAGCCTGTGAGCGCAAGCGAGCTCATGAGCATCTCGCGTGCCGTGCAGCAGGGCCTCACGGAGCACGTGAAGCCCCTCGTGTGCCCCGTGTGCGGCGCCACCGCCACCCTGGCGCACGTGGGCCCCACGCACTCCAGCAAGGTCAACTCGCGCACGCTCTACTGCGGGCAGTGCGGCGCCACCTGGGACTTCGAGCGCGTGCGCTGCGCCTGCTGCGGCACCCAGCACCAGGGGCACCTGGAGTACCTGAGCGTGGAGGGCGACGAGGAGCACCGCGTGCACGTGTGCGCGGAGTGCGGCGGCTATATGCGCACCCACTTCACCGTGCCCGAGAGCCGCACGGCCTTCGTGCCCGAGGTTGAGGACGTCATGATGATCCGCCTGAACGCCCTGGCCGAGGCGGGCAAGCTCATGCCCTCGGCCGACGCCGAGTAGGCGAGTGGGGCGGTTGGACCAGGGTTTGCCTGCGGTCGGCTTGCGGCCGGCCCGGGGTTTGGCTGCGGCGGTTTGCCTGCGGTCGGCTTGCGGGCTTCTTGCATAATGCGCACGATAGGGGGGCGCTGCCGAGAGGTGGCGTGCCCCTTTTGTTGTCTTTCGTTTCAAACGTGTTTCAGGGCGTTTCGGTAAACGGCTTTGAGGGCAAAAACGCACGTCAATGCGCTACTATTCCCCGAACCATTATTCGTATGCGGGTGCGCCTGCGACGTAGGAAAGGGGACATCCCATGTCCGTGAAAGACCTCGGGAGCAAGTGGGCTAACTCAAGCCTGATCTTGCGCATTCTTGCCGGCCTCATCATCGGTATCATCCTGGCCTTTATTCCCGGCCTCACCGACGGCAACGCCTTCATCGAGCTGCTCGGCTCCATCTTCGTGAGCGCGCTGAAGGGCGTCGCCCCCGTGCTCGTCTTCTTCCTCGTCATGGCCGCCCTGGCCAACGCCAAGGCCTCCGGCAGCATGAAGAACATCGTCATCCTCTACCTCATCGGTACCTTCGCCGCCGCCGTGGTGGCCGTCATCGCCATGTACATCGTGCCCCTCACGGTGACCCTGGCCGACGCCAGCGACGTGTCCCAGAGCTCGCCCGCCGGCATCGGCGAGGTGCTCTCCACGCTCATCCTCAACATGTTCTGCAACCCGGTGACGGCCCTCACCAACGCTAACTACCTGGGCATCCTCACCTGGGCCGTCGCCCTGGGCATCGCCCTGCGCAAGGCCTCCGAGTCCGTGCGCGGCGTGCTCGCCTCCATCTCCGACGCCGTGAACACCGTCGTGCGCTGGGTCATCCAGCTCGCCCCCTTCGGCATCTGCGGCCTGGTGTATGACGCGGTCGTCACTTCCGGCGTGGAGATCTTCACCGAGTACGGCATGCTCATCGCGGTCCTGGTCGTGTGCATGCTCATCGTCGCCCTCGTGGTGAACCCCATCATCGCCTTCTGCTGCTTCCACAAGAACCCCTACCCGCTGGTGTTCCGCTGCCTCAAGGACTCCGGCCTCTACGCGTTCTTCACCCGCAGCTCCGCCGCTAACATCCCCGTGAACATGGCCCTGTGCGAGAAGCTCGGCCTGAACAAGGACGGCTACTCCGTGTCCATCCCGCTCGGCGCCACGGTCAACATGGGCGGCGCGGCCGTCACCATCACCGTCATGGCCATGGCTGCGGCCAACACGCTGGGCATCTCCATCGACATCCCCACGGCCGTCATTCTGTCGGTGCTGGCCGCCATCTCCGCGTGCGGCGCCTCCGGCGTGGCCGGCGGTTCGCTGCTGCTCATCCCGCTCGCATGCTCGCTGTTCGGCATCTCCAACGACATCGCCATGCAGATGGTGGCCATCGGCTTCATCATCGGCGTGATCCAGGACTCCTGCGAGACGGCGCTCAACTCCTCCTCCGACGTCCTCTTCACTGCCAGCTCGCAGTACGCCGAGATGGCCAAGGCCGGCATCGACTTCAAGCCCGGTCACGACGCCGCCCCCGTCAACCTGCCCAGCAAGGAGGCCTAAGTGGCCGAGTTCGTCTTCCAGATGCACGGCGCCCGTCTCGCCTACGGCGACAAGGTCATCCTCGACGAGGTGACGATGGGCTTCTTCCCCGGCGCCAAGATCGGCGTGGTGGG
>CAVJGP010000086.1:0-13183 GCA_963648855.1 Alistipes onderdonkii
TCCACCCCCAACTTCATGAAGCGCACGCAGGGCGTGGGCGTTCTGGACAAGAAGATCGCCCGCGACTACAGCCCCGTCGGCCCGCTTATGCGCGGCAGCGGCTTTGCGCGCGATACGCGTTGGGTGCATCCCTTCGACGGCTACAAGCTCATCGCCGACAAGCATCAGCCCATCACGCAGGACTCTTGCGACGTGCTCGGCCGCACGCTCGTGCGCATCGGCGAGGTCTTCGACAGCATCGACATCATCGAGGAGCTGCTTGACCTGGAGCTTCCGGCCGGACCCATCCTCACCGAGGGATGGACGTACACGCCGCATAAGTTCGCCGTCGGCTTCACCGAGGCGCCGCGCGGCGAGGACGTGCACTGGTCGATGGTCGGCGACAACCAGAAGTGCTATCGCTGGAGATGCAAGGCTTCCACGTACAGCAACTGGCCGGTGCTGCGCTACATGTTCCGCGGCAACACCATCTCCGACGCCGCGCTCATCGTGGGCTCGCTCGACCCGTGCTACTCCTGCACGGAGCGCGTGACCATCGTCGACGTGAACAAGCGCACCGAGACCACGCTGTCCAAGAAGCAGCTCGAGGACTACTGCCGCGACCGTCGGCACAGCCCGCTGAAGGGCTAGGGGGCCATCATGTTCAAGACGATCAAACAGATTCTCAAGACGGGCGACGCGACGGTCACGTACCCCGCCGCCCCGCTGCACCTTGCGCCCGACTACCGCGGCAAGCCCGAGCACGACCCCGTGGCCTGCATCGCCTGCGCGGCCTGCGCCGTGGCCTGCCCGCCCAACGCCATCCAGATGGTGGTGGACATGGAGGCCGGCACCGAGACGTGGTCCATCAACTTCGGCCGCTGCATCTTCTGCGGCCGTTGCGAGGAGGTCTGCCCCACCGACGCCATCAAGCTTGGCAACGAGTTCGAGCTGGCCGTCATGGACAAGCGCGACCTCGAGGAGACGGCCACGTACCGCCTGCAGGCCTGCGAGCGCTGCGGCAGCTACTACGCCACCGCCAAGGAGGTCGACTACGTGACGCGCGTGCTCGAGCAGGGCACGCCCGAGGGCCAGGCGAGCGGCGTGAGCGGCATGGTGCGCATGTGCCCGGCGTGCCGCCAGCGCGCCGACGCCTACCGCGCCCAGCGCTCCGACCAGACCGGCGGCGCCAAGAAGAAGATGGAGGCCAAGGCATGATTATCGACAGGCCCGTGCCCGAGGCGCTCCAGCACCGCCTCGACAAGAAGACGCTCGACGAGAGCGTGCAGAAGGCCAAGCTCGCCCTTCTCAACGACATCAAGCGCTCGGTGTACATCTACCGCGTGGACTGCGGCGGCTGCAACGGCTGCGAGATCGAGATTTTCGCGACCATCACCCCCGTCTTCGACGCCGAGCGCTTCGGCATCAAGAACACGCCCAGCCCGCGTCACGCCGACATCCTCGTGTACACCGGCGCCATGACGCGCGCCATGCGCATGCCGGCCCTGCGTGCCTACGAGGGCGCTCCCGACCCCAAGCTCGTGGTGAGCTACGGGGCCTGCGGCTGCACCGGCGGCGTGTTCCATGACAACTACTGCACCTGGGGCGGCACCGACAAGCTCCTGCCGGTGGACGTGTACATCCCGGGCTGCCCGCCCACCCCGGCCCAGACCGTGTACGGCTTCGCCATCGCGCTGGGCCTGCTCGGCCAGAAGCTCAAGCACAAGGACGACGTGGAGCAGCCCGGCGAGCAGGCGCCCCTGCGCTTCGACGACATCCCCTACAAGGTGCGCGTCACGCTTGAGCGCGAGGCCCGTACCTGGTCGGGCTACCTGCACGGCCACCAGCTGGCCGACAAGTTCATCGAGGCCATGGAGTCCAGCCCCGAGGACGCCCTCGCCGGCGTGGGCAAGCTCATCGCCTCCGAGTCCGACCCGCGCAAGGTCGAGGTGTACACGCAGATGCGCACGCGCCTGGCCGAGATGATCGTGGGCCCGGAGAAGCAGGGCGAGCTGCTGCGTCAGGGCCTGGCCCGCGTGGTGGCGCCCCTGGGCGACAAGGGCCCCGACGCGCGCACCCAGGCGCTGCTCGAAGGTGCTCTGAGCGGCCATGGCGCGTAAGGCCGACACCACCGTCGAGCCCGTCGCAGGAGGGGCGGCCGGCGCGGGAGTGTACCGCGCCGACGCCCCGGCCTGTGGGCGCGACGCCGCCGCTGCCGCGCCCGAGGTCGTGTTCTACCAGCTCACGCGCAAGTTCGTGGACAGCGAGGCCTCCATCCCGGAGGCCTCGCAGGACGTCATGTACTACGCGCTTGCCATCGGCCACCACACGGGCGTCATCGACTGCTTCGAGGAGCGCCTGCGCGTGCCGCTGGACGAGTACGAGGCGGGCACGGCGCTCGTGGAGGGCGACGAGGCCCGCTACAAGCTGCAGGCCCTGCTGCGCGGCGGCGAGGTCCAGATCGACCGGGGCAACCTGGCCGTGCTGGTTCCCGCCGTGCGCGACCTGGCGGAGCGCCCCGGTGCGCCCGCCTGGGCGGCAGGCCTGCTCGACATGCTCGCCACGCTCGCCAACGAGGGCGCGGCCTACATCATGGGAAGGGTGAGGCGTCCATGAGCGGAAAGATGGTCTTCACGGTGGGAAGCGTGCTGCGCGGCGACGATGCGGCCGGCCCCATGCTCGCCAAGCTCATGGAGGACGACCCCATCGAGGGTTGGGAGGTGGTAGACGGCGGCCAGATGCCCGAGGACATGATCGCCGTGGTGCGCCGCTCCCAGCCCGACGTGCTGCTGCTCGTGGATGCCGCCGACATGGGGGCCGAGCCGGGCTGCGTGCGTCCGGTGGACGCCGACACCGTGGCCACCGACTTCATGATCACCACGCACTCCCTGCCCATCACCTTCCTGCTCTCCGAGCTTGAGGCGTGCTGCGGGCGCGTGGTGTTCCTCGGCATCCAACCTGCCCAGATGGGCTTCATGGAACCGCTCACCCCGGCCGTGGCCGACGGCGTTCAGAAGATTTACGACTGGCTGCGCACAGGGGTCGACTTCGCCCGTGAAAACGGCGTCGGCCTCTTGAGCTAGGGGCCTGGGGGCGCGCTGCCGGGCGTGGTGGGCCTTGCCTGAGGGCAGGCTGGCCTCCCGGCGGCCCTTGGCCCTCTTTCTCACACAGACAGCCACAGGTTCGCCCGCGCCTTGCGCCCGGGCGGAAAGGATGGCTCATTATGGATTTGCTTGATGCGATCAAGACGCGCCGTTCGGTGCGTTCCTACACGCCGCAGCCCATCGAGGGCGCCGCGCTTGCCAAGCTGCGTGCGGCGATCAGCGAGGCCAACGCCGAGAGCGGCCTGGACATGCAGCTCGTCCTGGGCAAGCCCGCCGCGCTCGAGCGCTGCCGCGCCCAGTACGGCAGCTTCTCGGGCCTGGCCAACTTCATCGCGCTCGTGGGCCCCGACGACGCCGAGCTCGACGAGAAGTGCGGCTACTACGGCGAGCACGTGGTGCTCAGCGCCAAGTGCGCGGGCCTGGATACCTGCTGGATTGCGTTTTCCTGGCGAAATGACGTGCAGCTGCTCGACGTGCGCCCCGGCCAGCGCCTCGTGTGCGCCATCGCCGTGGGCTACGCCGCGCAGCCCGGCGTTGAGCGCAGGCGCAACTCCGTCGAGGCGCTGAGCGCGGTGGACGGCTTCCACCCCTCCACCACGAAGGGCCTGCCGCGCTGGTTCCTCGCGGGCATGGAGGCGGCCCGCCTGGCACCCACGGCCATGCACCAGCAGGCCTTCTGCGTTGACTATCGCACCTCCGAGCCCGGCGTCGCGCGCATCCGCGCCCTGGGCGGCCCCATGGCCAACGTGGACCTGGGCATCGTGCGCTACCACTTCGAGCTGGGCGCCGACGCCACCGGCGAGAGCTGGGAGTGGGCGTAAGCCCGAGCGACCTGCTGCCCGCTGCCGGGGGAGCGTCAACCCTGCGGCAGCGGGTTGTGGCAGACGCGCGTCACACAAGAGGCGCCCGTCGGGCACCGGGGAGAGATTCCCGGGCCCGGCGGGCGCCTTTTCGTTGCGGGGTACGCGTGTGCGCGAAGAGCTCCGCTTGGATTGGGGCGCTGCCCACCGTCCCCGTCACTGTCTTCCCGCGGGTGCATCGGTCTTGCCGTTGATATGAATATTTTCATATCAACCGTTGTCTCCGCGCTTCTGCCCGCGTAGACTTTGGGCAACCGTATGTTGAGGAGGTCGTCATGCCAGTCACGATGCCCGTCAGCGAGCTGCAGCGCAACTTCAAATCGACGCTCGACCTGTGCGAGCGGAGCTCGGAGCCTTTTTATCTCACGCGCAAAGGAAAGGCGAGCCTGGTGGTGATGTCTGCCGACGCCTTCAACGAGCGCATGGCTGAGCTTGAGGTGTCGCGGTCAAGGGAATCCCAGGTAAAAGACGACATTATTCGCGGATACGAGGACTATCTGGCAGGAAGCTACCTTCCTGCTGATGAGGCCTTCGCGGCCGTCGAGCGCAGGAGGGGCATGCAGTGAGCGAAACCCGTCGTAAGGTGGTCATCTCGCAGCTCGCGCAGGACCAGCTTGCCGCGATTCCGTCGGATGCGCTGTACCTGCAGGTAAAGGATGCCATCCTGCGGCTGGCCCAGTTTCCGATGCTTGGTCGTCTGTACGACCCGGACTACGAGGCCGCGCGCCCCGGCGTTGCGTGCAGGGTCTTGTATGCGGGGCGATACGGGGTCTATTACACGGGCTTCGATGCGCCTTCGGAGGAGCCTCTCGTCGTCCTCGCCGTCGAGGATGAGCGGCGCGATCCGATGCGGAGGTTCTCGGGCGCAAGGGCATAGAAGCTTGGTCTGTCGCTGGGACACCGTTGCGCGTGCGACTCCTTTTGTTGCGCTACATCTTGAGCCCGTCGGCTTCGAGGCGAGAACCTCTCGAGCCGGCGGGCGCTTCTTTGCTTGCTGTACGCGTGCGTGAAGGGCCTACATCTTGAGCATGCGCTTGAGGAGGGGCTTGTCGAAGCTCACGACCTGCTCGCCGCGCACGGCGTTGTGGGCCACGAGCATGCAGTCAACGAAATCGAGCATGCTGGAGCCGAAGAGGCGCGACGCGTAACGCACGATGTCCTCGTCCACCACGTACACGTCGTCGAGCAGCTCCACGAGCGTGAAGCCGATCTGGCTGCGGGGCACGCGGTAGGTGTCGCGCAGGGTGATGGCCACGCGCGCGATGATCTCCGGGTAGGTGTAGGCCTGGCCTGTGGCGATGATCTCGGCGGCCTGCTTGGAGCGGCGCTTGTCGTCGTCGAGCAGGTAGCGCAAGATCACGGTCTCATCGATTAGCTGCTTCATATTTATCACTCAGCGATTGAATCCAAGCGAGGCGCTCCTGGCCCTCGGTCTTGCTGTCGTTGTATGCCTGGAGCATCCCCTGGGCCTTCATCTGGCCCTTGGGCGTACCCTCCGTCATGCGGAACGGAAACCCGTTGGCGCGGATCGACTCGTTCATGAAGATGCGCACGGCCTCCGACAGGCTTGTGCCCATGCCCGCGTACACCTGCTCAGCCTTTTCTTTCGTGTCCGCATCGATGCGGACGTGCATGACGGCGTCTTTTGCCATGGCCTCCCCCAAGGTCTTGTGCCAGCGGCGAGGTGACGGGGAGCATGCCCCGCCTGCCTGCCGTGGTAGCTGACGGTATTGTAGCCCTTCAAGCTGCGGATATGGGCGGCAAGCAAGGAGAAGGGCGGGATTGCAGCCAAGCGCGGGGCCGTCTCGTGCGGACGCGGGCGGAAGCCATGCGCGTGCGGGCGTGGGCGGGGCCGTACGCGCCGGGGTTTCCGCGAGGCCGGCGATTCCTTCGCGCGGATGGGCGAGGCTTGCTCGGCCCGCCAATGTTCGTCGGGTGCGCGGCGGCCCCCTCTGCGCGCTCGAGCGAGCGGAGGCGAACCGGGCGGCGACCCTTCCGCGCGCTCGAGCGAGCTGCCCCGAGGCACCTGCTCGTTTGCCGCAGTCCTTCCCGCGAGCCCTCTCTCGCCATCCGGAAACGCCAGAAGGCCTATACTCTGCCCGTCGCGGCGTCTTCGTGCTGGCTTGCTGCGGCTTCTCGTTCAGCTTTCGGCAAAGGACGTCTACCGATGCGCTCAACTCATTCCATCAGGCGCGACTTCACGCTCGGCGGCCAGGACATCGACGAGGCGGTGGCGCAGGTCGCCGCCTATCTCGATGGCCAGTTCGCCGACAAGCCCGAGCGTCTGCGCATCCGCCTCTCCGTGGAGGAGTGCCTGCTCGACTGGCAGGGCTTCCTGGGGCCCGACGCCGCCGTCACGCTCGATTGCCGCCGCCGTCTGGGCCGGCCCTCGGTACGCCTGTCGGCGAAGGGGTCGCGCTATCGCAGGGATGCGGACTCCGACCCTACGCTCTCTGACAAGCTCATGGCCGACATGGCGCGCTGCCCGCAGAGCCGATATTCCGGCGGGGCCAACGTCACTACCTTCTACCTGCCCCGACGCCCCATCGGCGTGGGTGTGCGCGTGCTTATCGCCGCGCTTCTGGGCCTGGCCTGCGGCTTTGCGGCCAAGGCGGCCCTGCCTGCCCAGACATGCGCGGACATCTCCTCGACGTTCCTGTCACCTTTGTTCGACACGCTCCTGGGCATCATCTCGATGCTCGCCGGCCCCCTCATCTTCCTGTGCATCTTCTGCGGCATCAGCAGCAGCACGAACATGGAGTCGTTCCGCCGCGTGGGCAAGATGTCGCTCCTGGGTAATTTCGCGTGGGCCTTTCTGGCGCTTGTGCTCTCCTTTGCCGTGTCCGTGCCGCTCTTCGGGATGGGCCTCACCAGCTCGGGCGCGGCGGCGGGCGGCTCGGGCGACGTGATCAGCCTGCTTCTGGGCATCATCCCCGGCAACCTGATCGAGCCCTTCTCGCAGGGCAACACCTTGCAGATCATCGTGCTCGCGGTGGTGTTCGGCGTGGTGGCCCTCAAGCTCGGCGACGCGACGGCGCGTATCGTGGCGCTTGCAAACGAGGCCAAGCAGATCCTGAGCTCGCTCATGGCCTGGAGCGTCACGCTTCTGCCGTGCCTGGTGTTCCTCACGCTGGTGCAGAACATCCTGCAAGACACCGTGGCACCCCTGCTGGGCTGCTGGCTTCCCTTCATCGTGGTGGTCGTGCTCATGCTGCTTCTGGCCTGCGCGCGCGTCGTGGTCTCGGCTCGGCGGATGGGCCGCCCGCTGGCCGAGGTGGTGCGGGCTGTGGCGCCGGCCTCCCTCATCGCCTTCGCCACGGCCTCGTCCTCGTCGGTCTTCGCCGACATGCTCGACACCTGCAAGAAGCGCCTGGGCGTGCCGGCCGACATGGCCGACGTCTGCGTTCCCTTGGGGGTCATCCTCTCGCGGTACTCGTCGGTGGTGGAGTTCGTGGTCGTGCCCTGCTACTTTGCCGTGCAGTGCGGCATGGACACCTCCCCGGCCTGGTTCATCGTCTTCGCGGTCTCGGCCTTCCTCATGTCGTTTGCCCTGCCGCCCATCTCCGGCGGCGCCCTTGCCGTGGTGAACGGCCTCTTCCTGCAGCTCGGCCTGCCCGCGGAGGCCATCGCCATGGCCATGGTGCTCGACGTGGGCTTCGACTTCGTCGCCACCGCCACCGGCGTCGCGGCCGCGCAGGTCCACGCCGGCGAGATCGCAGCCCGCTGCGCCCGCGCCGACGCGCGTGGGGGCAAGTGACGCCGTTTCGCAGGGCCGGCATGTCTTGGGAGCTGCGGGAGTGCGTGTGGCCCGCATGCAAGGGGAGTGGGGGAGGCCATCATGGCGGCAGAACGTCGCAAGACATATCGTGGCCGGGGTTTCCGGCTGTTGAGCGCAACGATCTGCTCCGTGGTCGTCGCTGTTATCGCGATATGCACCGCCATCAGCCTCTCGGTCATCTCGAGCTCAACGCAGCAGACAAACGAGGCTCTTGAGACCGCGATAAACGCCTACGACTGCTATCTTAGGTCTCTCGGCGGCGAGTCCTCGCGCGTGCAGGATTTGGAACAGGCGTTGGACGATGACGGGCTCCTCGACTCCCTCGCGCAGGAACGCGACCTGTCGGATGAGGGGCTCATTGCCGCTGATGGGCTGGTTAGCCGCATCTCTTCGTATGAGACGGACATGCGCGGCTATGACAGCCAGGCGCGGCTTTATCTTTATTTCCCCAAAGCCGGGCGTATGGTGGGGTCCGAGGGGAACGGGGTCGATCCGCGAGATTCCTCTCATACGGCGTCGTTCGACCCGCGCCTGGCCCAGGTAGACGAATCGTTGCTGGCTGCTGATGCCGAAGACGCGGGCTTTATCGCGCAGCTCAACGGCACATCATGGCATGTTGAGATTGGGTCGGTCGTGCCCGGAGTGCGTTACGTCATGTTCCTCTTGATGCCCGAGTTGCCCTCGGCCGAGATTCTGACGCCCATTTCGGACTTGTGCGAGCTGTATTTTGCCGATCGATACGGCCACAAGTATTCGTATAGCGAGAATCCCCGTTTTGCCGATGTTTTCGAGTTTTCCGACCTGACGGGCCAGGGCTCCTCGGGGTTTGTGGCGCTGGAGCGTGATGGGATCAAATATCGCTGCTATTACGAGGACAACTCTCCTGGCTACAACAAGTTCGTGCTCGTGACGTACGACGTCGTGGCGGCGGCGCAGCGCGAGTTTATGGGTGTCATTCTTGTTGCCGGCATCCTGCTTGTGCTGGGGGGATGTCTCGTCGGGTTCCTGCTCACAAGGCGCGTATATGAGCCGTTGCAGCATATCGTCGACCGCCTCTCGCCCCAAGGCCGCAGGGTCAACGACGAGTTTGCCCTCATCGGACGGACCCTCGAAGGCATGGAGAGCAGCTTGGCCGAGCAACGTGAGACGATTGCCGATTTCGGTCTCATGCGCCTGCTACGCGACCCATCGGAGGACGCGCTGGTGCGTGCGGCGCAGACAGATGCGACTGCGCGAGATGGAATGCCCTTCTACCTGCATAAAGACGCGTCATGTGCCCTGGTCGTCGTTCGCGTAGACCGCGCATGGGGCCCTGTGCCGGCTGCGGGTGAGACGCCCGATGCTTCCGAAGCGCGTTCTAACACCTCTGAGACGTCTCCGATGCGCCCGCTGGCGGCGGTGGACATGGAGCAGGCCCGCTCTGCGATCGGGGAGTTCCTCGATGCAAGGGCAATCGGTCATGCGGCATGCATCGAGGGGCGTCTCGCTTTCGTCGTCATCGATGCGCAAGACCTTGGCGAGAGCCGCGACGTGCCCGCTCTCGCAAACGGGCTTCTCGAGTGTCTTGCCGATGCGGGCATGCTTGCGACTGTCTTTACGAGCGCGGTGTATTCCGGCCCCGCGATGCTGAACGCCTCGTATCGCGAGGTCATGCGGGCTATGGATTATGCCTCGCCCCATGGCGTGCGCGGGACGGTCGTTGCTCCTGGCTCGATTCTGTCGGGCGCGTCAGGCGATGAGCGCGTGCGTCCGACCTTGGGCACCTCGGGCCTCTTTGAAGACATGTGCGCTTACATCAAAGGCAACTTCCGAGACTCTGGGCTGTCATCTGGCCAGCTCGCGCAGCGATTTGGCATGAGCCAGGCAAGCGTCACGCGCCTGTTCAAACAGCGCACAAACGGCAGCTTCCTCGATTACGTGCACACCCTGCGCATTCAGGAGGCCGAGTCGCTTCTCGTCTCGACGAACCTTTCGGTGGCGGAGGTCGCGGACCGCGTGGGGTATGGGGACACGTCCACTATGACGCGGGCGTTCAAGCGCTATCGCGGAAAGACCCCGGGGGAGTGCCGGGCCGACGGCCGAAGCGGCAGAGACTGAGGACGACCTGCTGAGGGCGGCTCACCAGCTTGTTTGTGGCCTTGGCCGTACGCACGGGGGTGGGCGCCTACTGTATCGCCTGGGCTATCTGCGCCACATCGTCTGAATGCGCCAAGTAGAGCTCGGCGTCCAGGGTGGTGCGGAACGCGAGGCCCCCTATGCATGTGGTCTCGCCCATGCCGAACCCGGCGACGTCGGTGACGGCAGGGTCTACAGGCAGCGTCGACCGCCAGCGCTTGCCGGGGCGCGCAAACAGTGCCTCATCGTCGGCGCAGGTCTCATAGCCGCGTTTGAGCAGGTACGTCTTCATTTTGAGGAACGATTCGCTCTCACTCAGAGGCGCGGGGGCTTTCGATGAGTCACACGCCAGCGGGTTGCGCGCGATGCGCAGCATGTCGGGGCCGAGGTTGCAGGCATCGGCAACGGTCTTGTACGGCTCGGCCTCGTTGTGGCCCGGCGTATCGCAGTAGCAGGTCATGCCGGTCGATCCGCGATATCCGCCCTGCTGCAGAACGGTGGCGCTCTCGAGCATGGCTTGCGTGCAGTTGGGTGCGCCGATGCCATGCAGGTCGTACGCCAGAGCGCAGAAACGCTCGAACGCGATGCAGTTCACATGGGCGTTGCGGTATGCCGCCAGGTTCGACACGCTGATGCTCCCGGCGATTGCTGAAAGCACGA
Source organism: Alistipes onderdonkii (assembly GCA_963648855.1). Lineage (GTDB taxonomy): Bacteria > Actinomycetota > Coriobacteriia > Coriobacteriales > UMGS124 > UMGS124. The sequence goes on from CAVJGP010000086.1 coordinate 10,497, forward strand.
TCTCGGCGTCGGGCGTCATGGCAAAGTGCTTGCGTACCAGTTGGATGAGGCCTGCCACGTCATCTGCCGGCAGTGTCGTGGCAGGGCCGCCCGTGAAGGTGAGGGAGCTCACGACATGCTCGGAGAAGTCCTGCGCCCCTGCCTCTATCTCGCGTCGCAACGCGGCGAAATAGCGTGCCTTTCCCGATGCGCCGGCGTGCAGCAGGGGGCCGTGCTGGCAGTCCGTGCAGCTATATGGGCAAAATGGCAGGCGTATCCTCACTGCCAGGTCCCTGCTTGCCATATGCCCCCACGTCCTTTCGGTCTCGAGATTCATCCCATGCTTTTCGCTGCGGCCGGCCGACGATTGCGGTTTACTGACGCCGAAGAGCGGTCCGCTTGATGGCGCGTCCCCGCGCCACATGCTCGCGCAAGAAGCCGCGCCCCCGGTCGCGGCATTGGCCACCGGGGGCGCGGCAAGGCAGTGTGCCCGCTATCTTAGAGCGTGTTTGCCAGGTGCTCGCCGAGAACCATGCCCAGGGTGTTCGCGATGCCCACGGTGTTGCCGGTCATGCAGGTGTGGTACTGCACGCCATAGCGCTGGCCGCAGCAGTTGCCCGTGGCGTACAGGCCGCCGATGAGCTCCTTGTTGCCCTTCTTGACGACCTGCTGGTTCGTGTCGGTCATGAGGCCCGACATCTGCACCATGCCGCCCGCCACGCGGTCGGACTCCTCCTGCACGGCGAAGTTGCCGAAGAAGGGGGGCGTGTCAATCGCAATCATGAGCATCGGGTCGCGGCCCCAGTCGGAGTCCTTGCCCTCGGCGCACATCTCGTTGTAGTGCGCGATCTCGTCGAGCAGGGCCTGCTTGGCGTTGCCCTCGTAGCCGAAGATGTCAGCCAGCTCCTCGAGGGTGTCGGCGGCATAGACGGTGGAGGTGTTCATGCCGTAGCCGGTGAAGCTATGCACCTGGAAGCCCTCGGGGCCCGTCACGTAGTTCTTGATGTCGTCCTCGACGAGGCTCCACTCGCGCTCACAGGTGGTGGAGCTCATGCAGTGCTCGTAGGACTGGTACTTCATGTTGTCGAGCACCTTGCTGTCGGTGATTGAGCAGTACAGGCCGCCGGGCATGAGGCGCGTGGTGACGCCGTCGCCGCCGAACTCGATGAGCGACTCGTTGTAGAAACGCTTGCCGTCAGGCCCGAACACCGGGTAGTTGCCCACGATGCCCGTGCTGGCGCCGCCGTTGCTGCCCACGCTGAAGTTCATGGCCGCGCGGGGGCCGGGCTCCATGACGCCGCCGGCCCACAGGCCCATCTTGATGCCGCTGCCGTCCTGGCTCATGCCGTTCAGGACCGACTTGTCGGAGACGTCGATGTCCTTGAGGTCGCAGAGGTTGCGCACCTCGTCCATAAGCGCGTAGACCATCTCGCCGTTGCCGCCGAAGTCGCCTGCCGCCAGGACCGTGGCCTTGGCGTTGACCTTCACATAGCCGTCGGCGTTCTTGCCGATGCCGCCCGTGACGTTGCCGTTCTCGTCCTGCACGAGCACGACGCCCGTCGTGCCCCACAGCCACTGGGCGCCGTCGGCCTGGGCCTGCTTGATGCTGTAGTCCCAAATGGGCTTAAGAGCGGGCATGTTGTCGCCGCCGCCCAGCGTGTTGTTGAAGTCGCGGTAGGAGATGGAGCCGGCGAAGGAGGCCTTGCCGTTGTGGGTCATCGCCGTGGAGATGCGGCCGTTGGGGAAGCTCTGGTAGTCGGAGAACTCGTCGAGCTCCTCCTGGGGGGCGAGGCTGCGGATCCAGTTGGCGCACTCGCCGCTGCGCTCGCAGAACTCCTTGATGAGCGTGGGGTTTGCACGGCTGTAGGTGCGGCGCAGCCACTCGTTGAGAACCTCGGTGGTGTCGAGGGGATCGCAGCCCTGCTCGAGGTAGTAGTCGGCGTTGACGGCGGCCATGTCGCAGCCGATGGGGCTGTACATGTCCTCGTCCATCTTCTCCATCACCACGACGGACTTGCCGAGCTCGGCCGCCTTGCGGGCGCAGCAGATGCCGGAATGGCCGCCACCGATGACGAGGATATCGGCATCAAGCTCCGTGACGATGTCGGAGTCGGCGATGGAGGGAGCCTCGCCGAGCCAGTCGGAGGAGCTGGCGCCCTCGGCCTGATCGTCGGCGATGGCGGTGGAAACGATGCCCGTGCTCACTCCGGCCGCAGCCCCGATTGCGGCCCCCTTGAGGAACTCCTGGCGAGAAATGCTCTTCATACCCCTACCTGCCTTCCATAGATTGATCTAGGCGCGTGACGCATGAGAACGGTTGGGCATGCGCCAGCCGCGCGGTTGACGGGGCAGACTGTAGGGCCGGCCGACGCCGCTTCGCAACGTGAGGTATTTTTGGGTCTGCAAAGAAGAACCCCCAGGCGCTTTCGGGCAAAAGCCCACGTAGAACATGTCAAGCAATGCATGGGCAGGCGATTTTTTCACGCGTGTTGGCCACGTCATCCTGTCTGCTGACCGTGCCCGCCGCAAGGCTGCCTGCCAAGCTCGGCACGCTACGTCGGCTTCGTGTCGGTCGTTTTGCAGGCCATCGATTCCCGCACGCATGCCGTCCTTGCGGGCGTATCATTTCGCGCGTCTGTGACGCATCAGTCTCGCAAAGGAGAGCCTAGCCATGAACATTGCCGTCTACCTGGGGGCGAGCGAGGGCA
>CAVJGP010000087.1:0-12736 GCA_963648855.1 Alistipes onderdonkii
ATCGCGGCCATCCTTCTGCAGGTGGCCTACAACATGAGCGGCTGGCGCAACTTCGTGCACCTGTGCCGCACGGCCTCCAAGGGCGCGGTGGCGGCGCTGCTGCTCACCTTCCTGCTCACCATCGTCTTCGACCTGGTCACGGCCATCGCCGCCGGCATGACCATCACCGTCATCCTCTTCATGAAGATGGTGAGCGAGGAGACCGAGGTCAAGGGCTGGAAGTACTACTGCGACGAGAACTCCGAGGTCACGCACCTGCGCGAGCTTCCCAAGAGCGTGCGCGTCTACGAGATCAACGGCCCCATGTTCTTCGGCATGACCGACCGCATCACCGACATCTCGGTGAAGGAGTTCACCAAGTACCTCATCATCCGCATGCGCGGCGTGCCCTCGCTGGACTCCTCGGGCATGAACGCCCTGGAGAACCTCTACGACTACTGCCGCGAGAACGGCGTGCAGCTCATCTTCAGCCACGCCAACGAGCAGCCGATGGCCACGATGCGCCGCGCCGGCTTCGTGGACCTGGTGGGGGAGGAGCACTTCCGTCCCAACATCGACGACGCCATCGCCCATGCCCGCGAGCTCGTCGAGGCCGATGAGCAGGCCGAGCGCGCCGCCAAGGCTCACCAGGCCGCCTAACCGCCCAAGCACCCATCCCCAGGGCCGCCCTTTCCAGCGTGAAACGGGCGGCCCTGGCCGTATAGGGGGTGCGCGGCTACAATCAGGCTGTTCAGACACGTACACGAAAGGCTTGCCATGTCTACTCTCGTCCTTGGAGACCTGCACCTCAAGCAGCCCGAGATCCTTCCCTGTCTCATGCGCTACCTGGACGATCCCGCCCTCGACGTGAGGCGCCTCGTCTTTCTGGGCGATGCCTGCGACGAGTGGGGCTCCACGCCGGGAAGCGCGCTTGAGGCGCTTGACTTCTACGCCGACTGGGTGGACGCCCGCCGCGCCGAGGGCCTGCAGGTAGACGTGCTCGTGGGCAACCACGACCTGTGCTACATCCGGGGCCGTGTGGGCTCGGGCACCATCGAGAGCATCATGCGCGAGGTGCGCGAGCTGCTTGAGGACCGCCTGCATGTGCAGATGGCCACCCATGTGGGGCGCTTCCTGTGCTGTCACGCCGGCATCACGCAGGAATGGGCCGACCTGCACCTGGCCGACGTGCCCATGACCCCCGTCGACGTGGCGGCGGCGCTCAACGCGATGCTCGCCGACTCCAGCCAGTGGGCCGTGCTCGACAGCGCGGGCCCCTCGCGCGGCGGCCGGCAGGTTCCCGGTCCGGTGTGGGCCGACGCCTGCGACATGGCCGTGGACGCCGTGGCCGACCTCGACCAGATGGTGGGCCACACGCCCGTGGCTCATGCCGGCAGGCTCTCCCTCATGGGCTGGGAGGACGGCCAGGCACCCGAGGTGTGGGTGTGCGACTCCATGTCGATCATGCGCTCGGGGGCGCCCATCGGCGACGGCTCGATGGCCCTGGTGGACGACGCCGGCTCCGCGCGCTGCCTGCCCTTCCCGGGGGCGGGCGGCTACGAGGCCGTGGCGCGCGCGGTGGCCGAGCGCCATCTGGGCTGACGTGGGACAGGGGAGCGACGAGCGAGCGGGACGCGCCGGCGGGCGTGGGTGGTCTGTGAGGCGCGGGCGTGCGCGACCCGCCCGGTGCCGCCCGCTCCCGCCCGGCGCCCCGCTTCGCTTGCCTCCCGTGCCCCCTTACGCCCGCCGCAAGTCGCGCGGCCCGGCGGGGCGCCCCTGCAGGCCGCCCCGCCCCCGCGCTCCTTTACGCCTGCTCCGCAAGCCAATCCACGGCCGACAGGGCCGCCACGTTGCCCTGGCCCGCGGCCTTGATGTACTGGTAGGGCTTGCCCGCGATGTCGCCGGCCACGAAGAGCCCCGGCACGTTCGTGCGCATATGCAGGTCGCACACGGCGTGGGGCCCGTCCGTCTCAAGCCCCATCACGAGCTGGTCGGCGGGCACGGCGTCGCGCAGCACGAAGACCGCGTCCACCTCGTGGCGGCCGTCCTGCGTGACAAGGGCGCTCACCGTGCCTGTGCCCTCGATCCCAAGGGGCCGGGCCTGCATGAGCTCGACGCGCTCATCGCCGGGCACCTCGTGCGCCCGTCCGAAGAAGTAGAGCACGCGCCCGCACACCTCGGCCAGGTAGAGGGCTTCGCGCCACGACTCCTGCCCGTAGCCGATGACGGCCACGGTCTTGCCTCGGTAGAGGTGGGCGTCGCAGGTGGCGCAGTAGCTCACGCCCCGGCCCAGAAGCTCCCGCTCGCCGGGCCAGGGCTTTCCCATCACCACGCCGCTTGCCAGCACCACGCTGCGGGCCTCGTAAATGTCGTGCGCCCCCTGCAGGGCGAAGTAGTCGCCCATGGGGTAGACGGCCACCACCTGCTCGGGCGTGACGGCCACGCCCATGCTGTCGAGATGCGCCTGCATGTGCGCGGCGAGGTCGGCCCCCGACACGTCGGGCAGGCCGGTGTAGTTCTTGATGTTGTGGGCGCGCACCATCTTCGCGCTCAGGTCGGCACTGCCCAGAAGGGCCACGCTCTTGTTGCGCAACCGTGCTGTGACGGCCGCCGAGACGCCGGCCGGCCCCGTGCCCACAATCGCGATGTCCACTCGCTCCATCCTGCATGTCCTTTCCTGCTGGGGGATTGCCGTTTGGGGCAAGCGTATACCCATGTGGCCCCCGCGTCTTCCATCGCGCGCCCCGCATCCGGCCGCCGGCCCGGCCCCTTCGCCCCTTCTCGTGTTCCCTTCGTGATGGCATGGCGCGCGCGGCCCCGGTCTGGTATCCTTCTCCAGCTCATGGGTCGTCTGGTCGGAAACCAGCGGCCGCCATCTACCATAAGGAGTTTTCACTATGAAGCAGGGCATCCATCCCGAGTACGTCGAGTGCACCGTCCGCTGCACCTGCGGCAACACCTTCAAGACCCACGCCACCGTTTCTGAGCTGACCGTCGAGCTTTGCAACGCCTGCCACCCCTTCTACACGGGCCAGCAGAAGTTCGTTGACAACGCCGGCCGCGTGCAGCGCTTCGCCAACAAGTTCGGTGGCGCCGCCGCCGCCCTGGCCGAGAAGCAGGCTGCCGAGAAGGCCGCCCGCGCTGCCAAGGCCGCCGAGGAGCAGGCCGCTGCCAAGATCGAGCGCGAGAAGAAGGCCGCCGAGAAGGCCAAGCGTGCCGCCGAGTACGCCGCCGCTCACGCCAACGACCCCGTTGAGGCTCCTGCCGCCGACGAGGCCGCCGAGGCTGTCGAGGCCGAGTAGCCTTCCGCTTGCCTAAAGGCACCAGTGCTTCACCAAAGCCGGTTCTCTCTGGTGTATACAGAGGGGCCGGCTTTTTTCGGGCGCGTCGCATGTGCCGCCTGCCGCCCGTCTGAGCGCCGTCGCAGTACGTAGCCGCATCCAAGGAGAGGGAGACACCATGGAAGTCACGCTGCTCTACCACACGCCCGACCCCGAGCGCGCCGTCGCAACGGCGGCCCGCCTGTGCTACGCCCCCGTGGGCGGCCGCGAGCTCATGGAGACCCTCACCGACGAGCGCATCCGCAAGGTGCTCACCACCATCATGGCAAGCGGCCACTTCTCCACGCTCGAGCACGCCAGCTACACCTTCTCGGTGGAGGGCGTGAGCCGCGCGCTCACCCACCAGCTCGTGCGCCATCGCCTGGCGAGCTTCAACCAGCAGTCCCAGCGCTACGTCAAGTTCAAGGAGGAGCCGCAGGTCGTGCGCCCCGCCTCTGTTGACGCCACGCCGCAGACTGCCGAGGCCTTCGACGCCGCCATCCAGGCCTGCTGGCAGGCCTACGACGCGCTCGTGCAGGCCGGCGTGCCCGCCGAGGACGCGCGTTACGTGCTCCCCAACGCCTGCGAGACCAAGATCGTCGTCACGATGAACATCCGCGAGCTGCTGCACTTCTTCGAGAACCGCTGCTGCAACCGCGCCCAGTGGGAGATCCGCGAGCTTGCCTGGAAGATGCTCGAGCTCGTGCGCCCCACGGCGCCCTTCATCTTCAACGCCGCTGGCCCCGGCTGCATGCGCGGCGGCTGCCCCGAGGGCAAGATGTGCTGCGGCAACCCCTATCCCCGCCCGGCCGCGCTGTAGGCCGGCGCACCTCGCACGAAAGCGATTACCACGATGCCCCAGTTTACCAACAGGCCCCCGCAAGGCTACCCCAACCCCAACGAGGCCGCAGGCCAGGTCGCGCCGCACCAGGCGCGCCCCTCCCGCAGCGCCGGCGCGGGGGCCGACAACGTGCCCGTCTACTCCAAGGCCCAGGTGCTCGCCTGGCAGCAGAAGCAGATGGACATGCTGCAGGCCGCCATGGACGAGGCCAACTTCAACGCCCGCAGGAAGGGCCACGTCACGGCCGCCGTCACTGCCGTCATCGGCGTGGTTCTCGGCGTCCTCGTGGCGCTGCTGCTGTCGCGCTTCGTCTTCGGCGAGGCGGGCACCTCGCTCAGCCCCGTGAGCCCCACGCTCGCCGAGTCGGAGCTGACGCAGGTCGTGGGCACCTACGTCTACGACGGCACCACCTACGAGATCACCGCCCGCGAGGCCATCCTGGGCACGCAGAGCCTGTCGGCCTCGCAAAATGCCGACGGCTCCTACGACGCGCCCTCCGCGGACATGGTGCTGTCCTACGCGCGCAACCAGATCCTCGCCAAGGTGGTGTCTGAGCAGGGCATCACCGTCGGCTCCGACGAGGTGAGCGCCTACATGCAGAGCACGCTGGGCACCACCGACCTCTCCACGGCCGCCGCTTATCTCAACATGGACGCCGACCAGGCCCAGAGCGCCCTGCAGGCCGCCTGCGCCGTCTCCAAGCTTAAGGACTCCGTGTGCGCCGGCGCCACCAGCTCCGCCTCCGTCGCCGAGCCGAGCCTGCCCGAGGACGGCGACCGCGACCTGGGTCACTCCGAGTACGCCGACTACATCATCGCGCTGCTCGGCTCGCACTGGGACGCCACCACGGGCTCCTGGGCCGACACCGACAACCCCTACTACACGGCTCTTCAGGGCCAGGTCTTCGGCGTGGGCTCTGCCAGCTACAACGCGGCCTACCTCGCCTACAGCGTGGCGGTGCAGCAGGCCGACGCCTCCTCCAGCAGCGCCTCGGCCGTCTGGACCGACTACGTCAACCAGTACCTCGACAAGGCCGCCATCACCATCTCCACCCTGCGCGCCTAGCGGCCGCATCCCCGCGAGGAAGGACGCGCGAACATGGCCAAGAACACCGACCACAGCCACTCCGACGAGCTGTTCCAGACCCACATCGGCGGCGCCGCCATGCTCGAGGGCGTCATGATGCGCGGGCGCTACTCGTGGGCGGTGGCCGTGCGCGAGCCCGAGGGCGGCATCTACGTGGAGGAGCACGACGTCCCCGGCTACGGCAAGAAGCAGCCCTGGCGCAAGTGGCCCCTCGTGCGCGGCTGCGTCGCCATGATCGAGTCGCTCGTGCTGCAGTACAAGGCCATGGGCATCACCGCCGCCCACGCCTACGACTTCGACGCCGATGAAGAGGAGGCCGAGAAGCTCAAGGGCAAGTCGGACGAGGAGCGCGCCGCCGCCCGCGAGGAGGCGCAGAAGCAGATCGCCGAGGAGAAGAAGCAGGCCAGCGAGGAGGCCGAGGGCCAGGGGATGGCCGCGTGGATGGCCATCTCGATGGTCGTGGGCGTGGTGTTGGGCGTGGCGCTCTTCATCTTCCTGCCCGCCTTCCTCACCAACCTCGCGGTGGGCGACTACTCCCACGACAACATGCTTGCCTGGAACCTGCTCGACGGCTTTCTGCGCGCGGCCATCTTCGTCTTCTACATGTGGCTCATCGCCCTCATGCCCGACATCAAGAAGATGTACCGATACCACGGCGCCGAGCACAAGACGATCCACTGCCTGGAGCACGGCCTGCCCCTGACTCCGCAGAACTGCCAGTCGTTCTCGCGCCAGCACGTGCGCTGCGGCACCGCCTTCATCATCATGGTGCTCATCGTCTCCATCATCGTGTTCACCGTGTTCCCCACCGACCTGCTCGTGGAGTCGCTGGGGCTCGACGGCGGACCTGGGCGGTTCCTCGTGGTGCTGCTCACGCGCGTGGTGCTGCTTCCCGTGGTGGCGGGCCTGTCGTACGAGATAACCGTGCGCTGGGCGGGCCAGCACCCCGAGAACCCCCTGGTCAAGATCGTCCTGGCCCCCGGCATGGCCATGCAGCTCATCACCACAAACGAGCCCGACGACTGCCACCTGGAGTGCGCCATCGCCGCGATGAAGGCCGTCGTGGCCCGCGAGGCCCGCGAGGAGGGCTGGGAGCTCGACGCCAACGGCCTGCCTGCCAACATCGCCTCGCTTGCCGGCTGCCCCATGGCAACCGACGTGCCCGACGCCCCTTGCGCTCCCGCTGCGTCCGACGCGGCCGAAGCCGCCGAAGCCGTCGCCTCCCAGCGCTAGAAAGGTCTCTCCCATGCTTACCTGCACCCTTGCCGACATCAAGCCCGAGCGCCTCCAGGAGGCCCTGGACCGCGTGAGCGCCGCGCTGCCCGCCTCCTGCCGCGTGGACGAGCAGCTCATGAGCGACGTCCACGGCGACGCCCTGGCGTTCGACCACCTCATGCGCTCGGCCTCGGGCCAGGTGCGCCGCCTCGTGGAGGAGGCGCTGGGCGAGGGATTTGCGTCCGACGAGGTGGACGCGGCGTGCACGCTGCTCTACTACCCCGAGCTTGCCTGCGACGACGCCTGGCAGGACGCGTGCGCCCTGCTCGACGTCGACGAGCTCGTGTCCCTGAGCGAGGACGTGCGCGCCCGCTGCTGCGGCGCCTTCCACCTGCTGGGCGACATCTGGGACCGCGGCCCTCGCGGCGACGAGGTGATGGCCACCCTCATGGCGACCCCCCGGGCCGACGTGCAGTGGGGCAACCACGACGTGTGTTGGATGGGCGCGGCCGCCGGCGACCCCGTGTGCATCGCCACGCTTCTGCGCAACAACATCAAGTACATGAACGTCGAGCAGTTCGAGGAGGGCTACGGCATCTCGCTCGCGCCCCTCTTTGAGCTGGGCGAGCGTCTCTACGCCGACGACGGCGTGCTCACGCCCTGCCTCAAGGCCATCAACGCCATCCTCTTCAAGTGCGAGGGCCAGGCCGTGCAGCGCCACCCCGAGTGGCACATGGACGACCGGCTTCTCTGGGGCAAGATGGACCTGGCAGCAGGCGAGGTGGAGGTCTACGGCAAGCGCTGCGCCCTCATGACCTGCGATTTTCCCACCTACGATCCGGCCGACCCCTACGCCCTCACGCCCGAGGAGCAGCAGGTCATGGACGGCCTCGTCGAGGCGTTCACGGGCAGCGCCCGGCTGCGCTCCCAGGTCCAGTGGCTCTACGACAACGGCTCGGTCTACCGCGTGGACGGCGACCTGCTGCTCTTCCACGGCTGCGTGCCGCTCAACGAGGACGGCAGCTTCGCCCAGGTGGACTGCGGCTCGGGCGTGCTGCGCGCGGGGCGCCTGCTGCTCGACTGGGTAGACGCGCTGTGCCGCCGTGCCTGGGAGGAGCGCGCCCAGTCCGACCTCGACTGGATGGGATATCTGTGGTGCGGCTGGCAGTCCACCTTCGCGGGTCGCGTGGTCAAGACCTTCGAGCGCACCTACATCGCCGACAAGGAGACCTGGACCGAGCCTGAGGACCCCTACTACGCCCTCACCTGCGACGACGCCGCGCCCGCCCAGGCCGTGCTCGCCGAGTTCGGCGTGGACACGGCCTGCGGGCGCATCGTGAACGGCCACACGCCCGTCAAGCTCCCCAAGGGCCAGCGTCCCGTGCGCGCCCAGGGCAGGCGCGTGGTGATCGACGGGGGCCTGTGCCAGGCCTACCGCAAGACCACGGGCATCGCGGGCTACACGCTCGTGCGCACCGGGTCTGAGCTGGAGCTTGTCTCCCACACCGACTTCCCCGGCCTTGAGCAGGTGTGCCAGGCCTGCGCCGACATGGGCCACACGGGCGAGGCGCTCTAGGCCTGCTGCGCTGCGGCGGTTTGCGGCCGAGTGGCCGTGCGACTGAGTCCAGCCAGAACATAAAGAGAAGCCCCGGCCGCCCCGGCGAGCATCGGCTCGTGGGGCGGCCGGGGCTTCTTGCGTGATGCCCGATGTGTGTGCGGCGCTCTAGGCCTGCGCCTACAGCGCGATCTCCAGCTGCACGGGGCAGTGGTCCGAGCCGTAGATGTCGGAGCGGATGGAGGCGTCGCAGACGCGCCCGGCCACCGAGTCGCTCACGAGGAAGTAGTCGATGCGCCAGCCCGCGTTCTTCTCGCGCGCCTTGAAGCGGTAGCTCCACCAGCTGTAGGCGCCCGTCGCGTCGGGGTGCAGCAGGCGGAAGGTGTCCACGAAGCCCGCGCCCAGAAGCTCGCCGAAGCCCTCGCGCTCCTGGTCGGAGAAGCCCGCCTTGCCCCGGTTTGGGCCGGGGTTCTTGAGGTCGATCTCCTGGTGCGCCACGTTGAAGTCGCCGCAACTCACCACGGGCTTGTGCGCGGCCAGCTCGCTCAGGAACTGCCGGAAGCGCACGTCCCAGGCCATGCGGTAGTCGATGCGGGCCAGCCCCTCCTGGGCGTTGGGGGTGTACACGTCCACGAACCAGAACTTGTCGAACTCCAGCGCGCAGATGCGCCCCTCGTCATCGGGGTCGTCCTCAAATCCGTAGCGCACGCTGCGCGGCTCCTCGCGGCTGAACACCGCCGTGCCCGAGTAGCCCTTCTTCTGCGCGTAGTTCCACACCTGGTGGTAGCCCTGGGGCGCAAAGCCGAGCTTCACCATGTCGGCCTCCTGGAGCTTCGTCTCCTGCAGGGCCACGACGTCGGCGTCGAGCCCGGCGAAGATGTCGTCGAAGCCCTTCTTCATCACGGCGCGCAGGCCGTTGACGTTCCAGCTGACAAGGCGCAGCGGCTTCACTTGGTCGGACACGGGCGCGCTCCTTTGCGACGGCGGTTGGTTGGGCTCGGCCGCCCCTTGCGGCGACGGCGGGGCCGGGCGTGTGCGCAGGCCATGATAGCAGCCCCCGGCAGTCCAAGCGGCCGCGCCCCCGCTGCTACAATGCCTGCGTCTTGACTCTTTACACGATTCGCGGCCGGGCCGCACGCCGGGAGGTTCCCCCTTATATGGATGCAAGCAAGATAGAGCAGGGAGTCCGTCTCATCTTGGAGGGCATGGGGGAGGACCCCGCCCGCGAGGGCTTGCTCGACACGCCCGCCCGCGTGGCCCGCGCCGCCTCCGAGCTGCTTGGGGGCATGGAGGAAGATCCCGCCGAGCTGTTCAGAGTCTCCTTCGAGGCCGATCATCACGACATCGTGATCGTGCGCGACATCCCGTTCTACTCCATGTGCGAGCACCACCTGCTGCCCTTCTTCGGCGTGGCGCACGTGGCCTACCTGCCCGGCCCCGGCGGGCGCGTCTGCGGCATCAGCAAGCTCGCGCGCACGGTGGAGCTCTTCGCCCGCCGTCTGCAGCTCCAGGAGCGCCTGACCTCCCAGGTGGCCCAGGCCGTGATGGACAACCTCGCCCCGCAGGGGGTGCTCGTGAAGATGAGCGCCGAGCACATGTGCATGTCGATGCGCGGCGTGTCCAAGCCCGGCTCCAAGACGGTGACCCTCGCCTCGCGCGGCGTGTTCGCCGACGATGCCGAGCTTGCGGCCAAGGCCATGGCCCTGCTGGCATAGGGAGGCTCTTCGATGGCAGATATCGCGCGTGAGTGGAAGTGCGGCCCGCGAACCCTCGACCTGGGGCGCACCCGCCTCATGGGCGTGCTCAACGTCACGCCCGACTCCTTCAGCGACGGCGGCGCCCACAACGCCCCCGAGGCGGCCCTGGCCTGGGCCGAGCGGCTGCTCGACGACGGCGCCGACCTCATCGACGTGGGCGGCGAGTCCACGCGCCCCGGCTTTGCGCCCGTGAGCTGCGAGGAGGAGATCGCCCGCGTGGTGCCCGTGGTGGAGGCGCTTGTGGCGCGCGGCGCGCTCGTGTCGGTGGACACACGCCACGCCGAGGTGGCCCGCGCGGCCCTGCAGGCGGGCGCGCACGTGATAAACGACGTCTCGGGCTTCGAGGACGAGCAGATGGTGCAGGTCGTGGCCCAGGCGGGCTGCGGCGTCGTGGCCATGCACGCCTGCCGGGGCTACCTGGCGGGCAAGGTGCACGAGGCCCGCGCGGCCGGCCCCGAGGCCTTCGCGGCCGATGTTGAGCGCTATCTGCTCGACGCCGTCCGCCGCCTTGAGCAGGCCGGCGTGGACCCCGCCTGCATCTGCATCGACCCCGGCCCGGGCTTCGGCACGGACCCCGACGAGGACCTGGCCGTGCAGGCCGCGACGGGCCGCCTTGCGCGCCTGGGCTATCCCTTCCTGTGCGCTCCCTCGCGCAAGCGCTTCGTGGGCGCCGTCTCGGGGGCGAACCCCGCAAGCGCCCGCGACGCGGCCACGGCGGGCGTGGTGTGCGCCGCCGCCCTGGCAGGCGCGCGCGTCGTGCGCGTCCACGACGTGCGCACGAGCGCCCAGGCCCTGCGCACCCTGGAGGCTTGCGCCGGCATCGCCCCCGCCCGCCGCGCCTTCGTGGCCCTGGGCTCCAACATGGGCGACCGTCTCGCCCAGCTTACAGGGGCGCTTGAGGCGCTTGAGGCCTTGCCGCAGACCCGCGTCGTGGCCGCAAGCAGGGTGTATGAGACCGAGCCCGCCTACCTGGGCGACCAGGACCTCTTCGCCAACGCCGTGGTGGAGCTGCAGACGTGCCTGCACCCCCGCGCCCTCATCGAGGCCCTCCTGGGTATCGAGGACGTCGCAGGCAGGGTGCGCCTGGTGCGCAACGGCCCGCGCTGCCTGGACGTCGACCTTGTGTGGATGGAGGGGGAGCGCCACGCGGGGCCCCGCCTGACGCTGCCGCACCCGCGCATGGGCGAGCGCGACTTCGTGCTCGCGCCCCTGGCCGACCTTGAGCCCGACGTCGAGGGCTTCTGCGCGCGGGAGGGCATTCCCACCGTCGCGCCCGCCGAGCGTCTCGGCAAGGTCGCCCGCGTCCTGGGCAGCCTGCGGTAGGCGCCACGGCCGCTGGTGCGGCAGGATTGGTTGCCGGCCGATCGGCTTGCCGACCTTCTGCTGGCCCGCCTGCCCCTCGGCACCGTGCCCGCTGCTCTGTCGGGATCGCTTGCTGCCCCGTCGGGCGCTCCCGCCTGCCCCTCGGCGCCGCGCCCGCTGCTCTCTCGCATCCCTCGTCCCCCACACCCGAAAGGTCTTCCCCATGACCCAGACCGACCCCTGCGCCTCCTCGCTGCTCACGCTGCTCGACGTCACGGGCTCTACCAACGACGATGCCCGCGAGCTTGCCCGCGAAGGCGCCCCGCACGGCACGGCCGTGGCGGCCCACGTGCAGACGGCGGGCCGGGGCAGGCGCGGCCATGTGTGGGTGTCGCCGCGCGGCAGCCTCTACCTGTCGGTGGTGCTGCGCCCCGAGGTGGCCATGCAGCACTTCACCGGCCTGCCCGCCGTGTGCGCCCTGGGCGTGCTCGACTGTTTGCGCGGCCCTCTGGGCATCGCGGCGGCGGCGCTCAAGTGGCCCAACGACCTCGTCGTTGAGGGCGGCAAGCTCGCGGGCGTGCTCGTCGAGGCCGGCTCCTCGCCGCAGGGCCCCTTCGCCGTGTGCGGCGTGGGCCTCAACATCGCCCCGCTTGACGCCCAGGATGTCACGCAGGCCCCGGCAAGTCCCGAGGCGCTCAAGCGCGTCTGCCTGGAGGAGCTCGCGGGCGACCCCTCCGGCCTGCCTGCCTTCGCCGACCTGGCCGAGTCGCTGCGCGCCTCAATCGCGGCGCGCGTGGACGCCTGGGCCGCCAGCGTGCGTGCGGGCCGCGCCCAGGCGGGCCCTCTGGCCCCCGTGCTCGACGAGTACTTCGACGCCTGCCCGCTGCTGGGCCACCAGGTGCGCGTGCTTTCCAGCGAGGGCACGTTCATGGGGACGGGCGTGTTCGCGGGCCTGGACTGCTGGGGTCGTGCCACGGTGCGCCTGAACGATGGCCGCGAGGTTGTTTACACGTCTGAAATGGTGTCACTGCGACCCGCGTAGTAGACTCGGCACCCCCTCAAGGGGAGGGGAGGCGCGGCGCCTCGGCGCCCATGTACATAGATTGGAGTTTTGTCCGATGAACCAAGCAGCAAGCGTGTCCCGTCCCAAGCCCGGCCTTTCGGCCCTCGAGATCTCCCAGTGCGCCGTCGTCATCGCCCTCATCGCGGTGGCCGCGCAGATCACCGTGGCGGTGGGCCCCGTGCCCTTCACGCTGCAGCTGCTCGTGGTGGTGCTCGCCTCGCTTATCTTCACCCCGCGCCAGGCCCTCATCGCGCTTGCGGGCTACGTGCTTCTGGGCCTTGTGGGCCTGCCCGTCTTCTCGGGCGCGGCCGGCGGCTTCGGCAAGATCTGCGGCCTCACGGGCGGCTACATCTACGGCTTCATCGTCTCGGCCTTCCTGGGGGCGCTCCTGCGCCGCGTCGTTCTGGGCGATGCCGCCGGCGCCTCCAAGGCACGCCGCATTGCGTCTGACGTCGTGGCCTGCGTGGTCACGGTGGCCGTGTGCTATGCCATCGGCACCGTGCATTTCATGGCCGTGAGCGCCGCCGCCGGCTCGGGCGTGGACGCCGCCTACGTGCTGGGCGTCTGCGTGGTGCCCTTCATCGTGCCCGACGTCCTCAAGTGCGTGGCGGCGGTGCT
>CAVJGP010000088.1:0-12718 GCA_963648855.1 Alistipes onderdonkii
GCGAGAACTCCTGCGCCATGTCCACCACCTCGACGGGCGGCAGGGGCCTGCCGTGGGGGCGCTCGGGCATGCTCACGCGCGTCCAGGAGGGCCCCTCCGAGCCTGCGGACGCAGCCCCCTCGCAGCGGCCGAGCGACTCAAGCGAGGGCGTGGCTGAGCCCAGCACGAGCGGGCAGGAGTGCGCCTGCGCCAGGCGCGCCGCCACCTCGCGCGCGTGGTAGCGCGGCGAGCTGGACTGCTTGTAGGAGCTCTCGTGCTCCTCGTCGATGATGTAGAGGCCGGGGTTTTGCAGCGGGGCGAAGAGCGCCGAGCGCGCGCCCACCACCACGTGCGCCCGGCCCGTGCGCACGAGTTCCCACTGGTCACGGCGCTCCCCCAGGTTGAGGCGCGAGTGCAGCACCGCCACGTCGTCGCCGAAGCGGTGGCGGAAGCGCCCCACGGTCTGCGCAGTGAGCGATATCTCGGGCACGAGCACGCAGGCGCCCCGGCCCTGCGCGAGCGTGCGCTCGATGGCCTCCAGGTACACCTCCGTCTTGCCCGACCCCGTTACGCCGTCGATGAGGACGACCCCGCCCTGCTCGCAGGCGCGGACGTCCTCGATGGCCGCGAGCGCCTCGCGCTGTCCCGCCGTAAGAGCCTCGGGCGCGAGACGCGGGGCCTGGGCGCTCGACAGGGCCGCGCCCTCCATGCCGCGCAGGCGCTCGCGGCGCTCGCAGCGCACGACGCCCTTCTTCTCCAGGCGCTTGACCACCGTGGAGACCCCGCCCACCGTAAGGCCCAGCTCGGCCTGGCGCATGGGGCCGGAACGCAGGGCCTCCAGCAGCGTGCGCTCGGCATGGGCGTTGGCGCGCGGCTCGTAGGACGTGCCCTCGGGAGTGAGCGCCACCCAGCAGTCCTGCACGGCCTCGGCACGCGCCTGCTGCAGGGCCCAGGCGCCCGACGCCTCGTCGCGCACCATCTTCGCCTGAAAGCCAGGCGGAAGGAACAGCCTCACCGCGTCAGACAGCGACGAGGCGTACTCCTGCGCCACCCACTGCGCCACCGGCCCGGCCCAGGGCATGAAGAGGGCCTCGGAGAGCACCTGCCGGATGGGCAGGATCCTGCTCTCGTCAAGGCCCGCGTCGGGACGCGCCTCCAGGGAAAGCACGTACCCGACCGCCGGGCGGCGGCCGAACTCGACCACCACGCAGCAGCCGGGCACGACGAGCGCCTCAAGCCGGGCAGGTATGCGATAGGTGAAGGGCGTATCAAGCGCCCTGGTCTTCACGTCGACCGCGACGCGCGCGAAGGGCATGGAGCCTAGAGCTCGTAACCCTGGCGGGCGACGCTTGCGCGCAGGGCGTCCGCCTTGTCGGTGGCCTCCCAGGTGAAGTCGGCGTCCTCGCGGCCGAAGTGGCCGTAGGCGGCCGTCTTGGAGAAGATGGGGCGGCGCAAGTCGAGCTGCTCGATGATGGCGCCGGGGCGCAGGTCGAACACCTCGCGCACGGCGGCCTCGATAGCCGGCACGGGCACCTTCTCGGAGCCGCGCGTGTCCACCATGAGGGAGAGGGGCTTGGCCACGCCGATGGCGTAGGCGAACTGCACCTCGCACTCGTCGGCCAGGCCTGCGGCCACGACGTTCTTGGCCACCCAGCGCGCGGCGTAGGCGCCCGAGCGGTCGACCTTGGTGCAGTCCTTGCCCGAGAAGGCGCCGCCGCCGTGACGGCCCATGCCGCCGTAGGTGTCCACGATGATCTTGCGGCCGGTGAGGCCGGTGTCGCCCATGGGGCCGCCCACGACGAAGCGGCCGGTGGGGTTCACGTAGATCTCGGCGTCCTTCCAGGAGATGCCCTGGGCGTCGAGCACGGGCGCGATGACCTGCTCGATGATATCGCGGCGGATGGCGTCCTGCTCGATGCCGTCGTCGTGCTGGGTGGAAACCACCACGGTGGTGACCTCCACGGGCAGGCCCTTCTCGTAGCGCACGGTGACCTGGGTCTTGCCGTCGGGGCGCAGGTAGGCCAGCGTGCCGTCCTTGCGCACGGCGGTCAGGCGCTCGGAGAGGCGCTGGGCCAGGTAGATGGGCATGGGCATGAGCGTGGGGGTCTCGCGCACGGCGTAGCCGAACATCATGCCCTGGTCGCCCGCGCCGATGAGGTCGAGCGGGTCGGCCGCGGCGTCGGCGATCTCGGTCTGCACCTCGAAGCTCTCGTCCACGCCCTGGGCGATGTCGGCCGACTGGCCGTGGATGGCGGAGAGCACGCTGCAGGTGTCGCAGTCGAAGCCGTACTTGGCGCGGTCGTAGCCGATGTTCTTGAGCACGCGGCGGGCGATGGACTCCACGTCCACGTAGGCCTGGGTGCGGATCTCGCCGGCGACGAGCACGATGCCGGTGGTGGTGAAGCACTCGCAGGCGCAGCGCACGCGCGAGAGGTCGGCCTTCTCGCCGGAGGGCGACACGTAGCCGGCGGCCTCCAGACGGGCCTCGGCCTCCAGGATGGAGTCGAGCACGGCGTCAGAGATCTGGTCGCAGATTTTATCGGGATGGCCCTCGGTCACGCTCTCCGAGGTGAAGAGAAAATCACGTTCGTGGTGCAGGCTCATGCAAACCCCCAAACTCTTGCGCACGTGGCGCAGCGAGGGCATCCCCTCGCAAAGGTATACGTCTGGGGTCTGAGGTGTCCCACAAATCCCCATCTTCCAGAGGGCGAGGCCCCCTGCCGAGAATTGGCACCGTTTCCCCTTGGGATGGTTGCCGGAGCGTCATAGGGCTCGGTCCCTCGACTCAAACGGGAGCAAGGCCGCGCCGAGCTCCCCTCCAGATGGATGTACCCGACTTTACAACGCAAGGCGGGCCCGGGGAAACCCCGAACCCGCCTTGCACCGCTCTTACATATATATGTTGCAAACGTGTTTGGGACGCTATGCCATCGCGGGCATCTCACAGCGCGAGGGGTCCGCCACGCCGAAGCCGATGAACGACAGGAGCGACCTCACGAGCCGGTCGACGTCCACGGCGGGCTGGGTGGCCGCCAAAGACGAAATGCCCAGGAAGGCGCCCAGGATGGCCGGTGCGGCCACGGCGGAGTCCACGTCGGGACGCACGCTGCCCTCCACCTTGCCGCGCTCAAGGAGCGTGGAGACGAGGGCGTAGATGCGCCGCACGAGCGGCTCGCCCTCCCCTTGCGTGGCGAGGGTACCGCGCGTGTCGTGCAGCTCCCCCATCACGAAGCGCGTCAGGGGAATGTTGCCCATGAGCGTCTCCAGGTAGCTGCGCGTGATGCCCACGAGGGCGTCGAAGGCGCTCACCGAGGAGAGGGCGACCTTCTCGAAGGACGTGAGGAGGGCGTCGAACTCGTCGAAGAGCACCCGCGAGACAATCTGGTCGGAGTCGGCGAAGTAGTAGTAAATCGACCCCTTGCTCATGCCTGCGCGGGCCGCGATGTCGGAGATGGAGATGTCCGAGCCGGGGTGCTCGCGCAGAAGCGAGGAGGCGGCCTCGACGATGCGCTGGCGCGTGAGGACCCCCTTGGGGGACTGGCGTGCGTCGCGGGGCGTCGCGGTTCTCTCTTCGCTGGCTAGCATGGCGTGTTCCTTCCTGGCAGGCGGCGCGGCCCGCTCGCGAAGGTGCGAGGGGCCGCGCCGGGATGCGACGGTTTACAGGTCGATGAGCGGGTGGAGCTGGGTCATGGGCACGTTGCGGCGGCCGCGGGCCACGAGCACGGTGAGGCAGAAGCTCACGATGCCGAAGATGGCCAGCGTGATGACGCAATGGACCACGTTGTCGAGCGAGACGCCGCACATGATGTCCTTCATGCCGGCGACCACGTAGGTCATGGGCAGGCAGGGCGAGATGACCTGGAAGAACTCGGGGCAGGTCTCGATCGGGAAGGTGCCGGCGGCCGAGGCGAGCTGCAGGATGAGCAGCACGATGGCCACGAGCTTGCCCGGGAAGCCCAGCAGCGCCATGATGAACTGCATGATGCAGTTGTTCACGATCACCACGAGCAGGGCGAACAGGTAGAACTCGGCCACGAAGTTCACGTTGAGCGCGAGCACGTACTGCAGCGTCAGGCACAGCAGCAGCGCCTGGATGGCGCCCACCATGAGCCAGGGCACCAGGCCGCACAGGGCCGCCAGGGGCGCACGGGCGCCGGAGGCGATGAGGCGGTTGTTGAGCGGCTTCATGATGAAGCTGTTCATGAGGGCGCCCAGGTACAGGGCCAGGCCGATGAAGTACGGGGCGAAGCCCGTGCCGTAGTTGGCGACGGTGGTGTAGTACTCGTCGTTGACCTCGACGGGCGAGCTCATCATCTCGCTGCGGGCGTCGACCTGCTCCTCGTCCATGCCCGCCATGCCGGCGATGCCGTTGGCAAGGCCGTCGGCGAGCGTGACGGAGCCGTCGTGGGCGGTGACGAGGCCGTCCTGGAGCTCCTTGGAGCCGTCGTAGAGCTTCTTCAGGCCGTCCTTGAGGTCGCCGGCGCCGTCGTCGAGCTGCTTGGCGCCGTCCTTGAGGTCGCCTGCGCCGTCGTCGAGCTGCTTCACGCCGTCGAGGGCGCTCTGGGTGCCGTCGTAGAGCTGGCCGGCGCCGTCGTCGAGCTGGTCGATGCCGTTGGCGGCGGAGACGATGCCGAAGTAAAGGTCGGACTGGCCGTCAAGCAGGGTCTTGGAGCCGTCGAGGAGCTGGTCGGCGCCGTCGAGGGCCGACTGCACGCCGTCGTCGAGGGTCACCGCGCCGTCGGCGAGCTGCTTGGCGCCGTCCTTGAGGTCGGAAGCGCCGGAGTCGAGCTGCTTGGCGCCGTCGAGCAGGGACTGCGCGCCGTCGTCGAGCTGCTTGGCGCCGTTGTCGGCAGAGACGATGCCGTAGTAGAGCGTGGACTGGCCGTCGAGCAGGGTCTTGGAGCCGTCGAGGAGCTGGTCGGCGCCGTCCTTGGCGCTGGAGACGCCGGACTTGGCGGTGGCCATGCCGTCGAGCAGGGTCTGGGCGCCGTCGTCGAGCTGCTGGGCGCCGGAGAGCAGGGACTTCGCGCCGTCGTCGAGCTGCTTGGCGCCGTTGTCGGCAGAGACGATGCCGTAGTAGAGCGTGGACTGGCCGTCGAGCAGGGTCTTGGAGCCGGCGAGGAGCTGGTCGGCGCCGTCCTTGGCGCTGGAGACGCCGGACTTGGCCTGCTTGACGCCGTCGAGCAGCTCGGTGGCACCGGACGCAAGGGACTGGGCGCCGGAGTTCACCTGGTTGATGGCGTCAACGAGCGTGGGGGCGCTCTTCATGAGCGAGGTGGTGGCGGCGCGCAGATTGGTAAGGCCGGCGTTGAGCGTGCCGACGCCGGTGTAGAGGTCGCCCGCGCCGGTGACGAGCTGCTCAGAGCCAGCCTTTGCCGCGTCGATGCCGGTCTTGAGCGAGGAGGCGCCGGCGGCGAGCTGCTGGGCGCCGGCAACAAGGCCGGTGGTGCCATTGAGGCCCTCGGAAATCTGCTGGGCGCCGGAAAGCAGGCCCGCCGACTCGGAGGTGCCGTTGATGCCGGCCTGGACGCTCACGAGGCCCTGGTAGACCTGCTGGGCACCGGTGGCCAGCGCGGCGACGCTGTCCACGAGCTTGTTGTCGTGGACGGACGTGTACAGCGCGGACACCTTGGTCGAGGCGGCCGAGAGCTTGGTGGCAAGGTCGGAGGCGCCGGGTGCAAGCTGCGCGTCCACCGACTGCTGCATGCTCTGCAGGCCCTTGCTCACCGCGGTGGCGCCGGCGGAAAGCGTGGAGAGCTGCGCGCTGAGGCTATCGACAACCCCGGACTTAGTCTGCGAGATCACCTTGGCAGCGGTGGCCACGGCCGTGTTAGCGCTCGTGATGTTGTCCGAGATGGTCTGGGCGTTGGCCTGCGCGGCAGCGATGGAGTCGCTGGCGCTCTGGAGGTTGCTGTCCTCGCCGGTGTTCACGCCGACGAGCGTGTCCTTGGCCTGGTCGACGTCAGCGGAGACGGCATCGGCGGACACGGAGGCTGCTGACGCAGAATCTTTGGCAGCGACCACAGCGCCATTGGCCTCGTCGAGCGAATCGCCCACCGACTGCGCTTCTTCCGGGGAAATCTTGCCCGCATCAACAAGTTGAGAGAGCGCGGTCCGGGCATTGCCGATGGAGGTCGAGGCATCAGCCAAGCTATCAGAAGCCATATCGGCGCTGTCCTTCGCGCTGGCGGCGTGGTTCTTAGCGTTAGTCAGCGAGCCCGTGTCGGACTGTACGCCCGTGATGCTCCCGTTAGTGGTGCCGGCCTCATTGAAGAGGTTGCTGATGGAGGTCGCGGCGTCGGTCAGGTTGGTCGAGAGCTCCTCCGTGGCAGCGGTCACGGCCTGCGTGTCGTAGGCAGCAAGCGACGTCGAGGCACCGGCGAGGCCCTCAGAGGCCGAGCTCAGGCCGTCGGCGGCGCCGGAAAGGCCGGTCGCGACCGACTCGGCACCCGAGACAAGTCCGGGGTTCTCTTTCGAGCCGTTGCCGGCAAGGGAGCCGGAGAGCGCGCCGAGGCCGTCGGAGAGGGAGGTCGCCCCCGTGGCGGCGGTGGAAAGGCCGTCGGAAAGGGCCTTCATCTGATCTTCGAGAGTGCCCGATTCGTCGTCGCCGGCCACAAAGGTGTTGAGCTTCGCAAAGCCGTCAGACACCTGCTTGGAGCCATCCACCAGGCCGGTCTGCTCGTCCGTGCCGTTCACGCCGGCCGCCACCTGCTGCATGCCTGCGTACAGGCTCTTCGCGCCGGCGCCGAGCTTCTGGGCGCCGCTCGACAGGTCGGACGCTCCCGTCGACAGGCTACTCGCGCCGGCCTGGGCCGTTTCCAGGCCCCCGTCGAGGCTCTCGATGCCGGTCTTAAGCGCATAGGCGCCGTCGGCGAGCTTGCTGCCGCCCTGCTGCACCTTGTCAACGCCGCCGTCGATCTGTGAGGTGGCGCTCACGAGGCCGGGGTTGGTGGCCGTGCCGTCGCCCGCGACGGAAGCAGCGAGCTGGGAAGTGCCGCTCGCAAGGGTCCCGGCGCCGGTGTTGAGCTTGTCGGCGCCGTCGTAGAGCTGCGCGGAGCCGGTCACGAGCTGGCCCAGGCCGTCGTCGAGGTCCACCAGGCCCTTCTTGAGGTCGGAAGTGCCGCTCACGAGCTTTGCCGAGCCCGTGCGCAGCTGCTGGGTGCCGTCGTAGAGCGAGGCGGTGCCGTCCTTGAGCGTGCTGGCGCCCGAGGACAGGGAGGCGGTGCCGTCCTTGAGGGTGGCGGTGCCGTCGTAGAGCTGCGCCGAGCCGCTCACGAGCTGGCCCAGGCCGTCGTCGAGCGAGACCAGGCCGTTCTTGAGGGTGGCCGTGCCGCTCACGAGCTGGGCGGAGCCGGAGCGCAGCTGCTGGGTGCCGTCGTAGAGCGAGGCGGTGCCGTCCTTGAGCGTGCTGGCGCCCGAGGACAGGGAGGCGGTGCCGTCCTTGAGGGTGGCGGTGCCGTCGTAGAGCTGCGCCGAGCCGCTCACGAGCTGGCCCAGGCCGTCGTCGAGCGAGACCAGGCCGTTCTTGAGGGTGGCCGTGCCGCTCACGAGCTGGGCGGAGCCGGAGCGCAGCTGCTGGGTGCCGTCGTAGAGCGAGGCGGTGCCGTCCTTGAGCGTGCTGGCGCCC
This sequence comes from Alistipes onderdonkii, assembly GCA_963648855.1. Lineage (GTDB taxonomy): Bacteria > Actinomycetota > Coriobacteriia > Coriobacteriales > UMGS124 > UMGS124. Next base: position 7,607 of record CAVJGP010000088.1, read on the forward strand.
GAGGACAGGGAGGCGGTGCCGTCCTTGAGGGTCACCGTGCCGTCGTACAGCGTGGAGGTGCCACTCACAAGGGAGGTGGTGCCGTCCTTGAGCTGACCCGCGCCGTCGTAGAGGCTCAGCATGCCGTTCTTGAGGGTGGCGGTGCCGCTCACGAGCTGTGCGGAGCCGTCGAGGAGCTGGTCGGCGCCGTCGGCAAGCTCGCCCGTACCGTCCTTCAGCTGCTTGGCGCCGTCGTTGAGGTCACCCGCGCCGTCGAGGAGCTGGCTCGTGCCGTCCTTGAGCGTGACGGTGCCGTCGTAGAGGTCGGAGGTGCCGTCCTTGAGGGTGCCGGAACCGTCGTAGGCGTCCTTGAGGCCGTCGGTCAGCTCACCCGAACCGTCAACTGCATCTTTAAGGCCGTCGGCGAGCTCCTGCGAACCGTCAACTGCCTCTTGAAGGTCGGACGTGGAATCAGCCACCTCGGTGAGGATGGTGTCGAAGTATGACTCGGCGATGGTCGAGTTGAGCTGGGCCTGCACGCGCGTCACGGCGGCGCTGGTCAGCATCGAGGCGATCAGGTTGTGGGCCTGGTTGTGGACGAGCGTGATGGTACCCTTCTCAGGGCTGTCGTCCTCAGCCGTGGCCACCTTCTCGGACAGGTCGGAAGGAATGACGAGCTCCATGTAGTAGCGGCCGTCTTCCAGGCCGTCCTGGGCGTCCTGGGCGTCGGTGTACACCCAGCCCATGCCCTCGTCGGCGTCCTTCATGGCCTGCACCAGTTCGTCGCCCACCTCAAGCGAGGAGCCGTCGTCGAGCGTGGCCCCCTCGTCGAGGTTGACCACGGCCACGGGAATCTTGTCCACGTTTCCATAGGGGTCGTAGAAGGCCCACAGGTACAGGGCGCCGTACAGCAGCGGCACGAGCGCGATGGCCGCCATGGCGACCTTCATGACTGCCGAACCCCTTGCGTTGCGGAAGTCGAGCAGCGCGAAGCGAATTCCGCGGAACGGGTTACGCATTCATGATCACCTCCCCTGCCGCAGCCATCTGGCCACGGGCGTCGTCGCTGATGGGAATCGCCACGTCGGCGCACTTGCCGAGGGCGTAGTCGGTGCACGCCACGACGATCGTCGTGCCGCGCTCGTGGGCCACCTTGCGCAGGATCTCGAGGAGCTCCTGGCCCTGGGCCAGCGTGAGGTCGCCCTCGATGTCGTCCACCACAAGGACCGCGGGGTCGCCGGCAAGGCCCAGGGCGATGCCGAAGCGAACCCTCTCGAACTTGTCGAGGGTTTCGGTCTTCGCCTTCGCGCGGTCGGCGAAGCCCCACTCCTCCAGATACGCAAGAGTCGCCTTGGGGCCGGAACTCTTACTGTGAAGGTTAAGTTCAGCTGAAGTCACCGCGCGCAGCGTGAGAAGCTTCTGAACCTCGTTGACCCCCTCGATAAAGCCCATGCCCGTGATGGCGCGTACTGCCCTTTCCCTCTTGGGCAAGGGCAGGCCGGCCACCGTGAGGGTGCCCGACGTGGGACGCATGCGCCCGGCGATCGTGAGCAGCAGCTCGGTCTTGCCTCGCCGGTCTTCGGCGACGATCGAGGCGAGCTGCCCGCGCGCGATGTCGAGGTTGACGTTTTGGTACGTCGTTCGCATAGGCGTCTTCTGCGTGAGCCCCCGGGCGCTGATGATTGTTTCACCCACCTCGGGGAGCACTGCCTTTACCATGATTCACCTCTTACCTTTACTCGTTGGGCGGCCTGGCCTGCGGGCACGCAGACAGACCCCTCCCACTTTTGACCGTGGCATTATCCCCCAGGGGTCAAGTTTTTGACTCGGAGTCAAATTTTTTAATCCTATATTCAAATTTGTGTCACAACCCTAAATATCGACTCGGTAGAGATGGGCGGCGCACGCGCCAAAGGCCTGCTAACGCCGTATACTTGCCCAGATTTTTCTCGCTCGCAAAAGGACGAAAAGATAGGAGCAAGCCTTGTCCGACCAGATTCGCGTGCGCTTCGCACCCTCGCCCACGGGCCGCCTGCACATCGGCGGCGCCCGCGTGGCCATCTACAACTGGGCCTTCGCCCGCGCCAACGGCGGCACCTTCGTCTTGCGCATCGACGACACCGACCCCGAGCGCTCCACGCAGGAGAACACCGACCAGATCCTGCGCTCGCTCAAGTGGCTGGGCCTGGACTGGGACGAGGGCCCCGAGGTCGGCGGCGACCACGGCCCCTACTTCCAGACGCAGCGCAAGGAGAACTACCAGCGCGCCCTGCAAAAGCTCATCGACTCGGGCAACGCCTACCCGTGCTTCTGCTCGGCCGAAGAGCTTGAGGCCTCCCGCAACGCGGCGCATGAGCGCGGCGACTCGTTCCAGGGCTACCAGCGCACCTGCCGCAACATCGACCCCGCGCAGGCCCAGGCGCGTATCGACGCCGGCGAGCCCCACGTGTGGCGCCTCAAGGTGCCCGAGGATCGCGGCGACGTCATCGTGAACGACATCGTGCACGGCCCCTGCGTGTTCAACGCCAAGGAGCTCGACGACATGGTGCTCATGCGCTCCGACGGCACGCCCACCTACAACTTCGCCACCGTGGTGGACGACGGCGAGATGGGCATGACCCACATCATCCGCGGCGACGACCACCTCTCCAACACCCCGCGCCAGGTGCTCGTGTTCGAGGCCCTGGGCTATGAGGTGCCCACCTTCGCCCACCTTTCCATGATCCTGGGCCCCGACGGCAAGAAGCTCAGCAAGCGCCACGGCGCCACGAGCGTGGAGGAGTACCGCGACCGCGGCTTCCTGCCTGAGGCCACGGTGAACTACCTGGCGCTGCTGGGCTGGTCGCTCGACGGCTCCACCACCGTCATCTCCCCCGAGCGCATCTGCCAGACCTTCTCGCTGGACCGCATCTCCAAGAACCCCTCGCAGATGGACGAGGAGAAGCTCATCTCCATCAACGCCACCTACCTCATGGAGATGAGCGACGCGGAGTTCTCCCAGCGCGTGCTCGTGCCCGAGCTGGCGGCCGCCGGCCTCGTGACGCAGGACGCCTACGCCGCCAAGCCCGCGTGGTTCGACCTGCTCTCCTCCATCCTCAAGCCCCGCACCCGCCTCATGGGCGACGTGGTGGAGAAGGCCCGCTTCCTCTTCGGCGAGCTGACCTACGACGAGGCCTCCGTCAACAAGAACCTCGCCAAGCCGGGCATGCGCCCCGTGCTCGTGGCCCTCAAGGCCGCCCTGGAAGGCGTGAGCGAGGACTGCTGGAACGCCGCCTCCATCGACGCCGCCATCGAGGGCCTGCCCGAGGCGCTGGACATCTCCAAGAAGAAGGTATTCCAGGCCCTGCGCGTGGCAGAGTGCGGCAACCAGGTGTCCCCGCCCCTGGGCGAGTCCTGCGAGCTGCTCGGCCGCGCCGAGACCCTCGCGCGCATCGACGCCGCGATGCCCCTGGCCTGCGAGTAGGCAAGCCGCACAAGCGGGACGCATCTATATATAGATAGCGAGTAGAAAAGAAGGCGGACGCTCCGGAGAAAGACCGGGGCGCCCGCCTTTTGTGTGGCGATGGGTTTTGGGAGCCGTGGCTCGGGGGCGGAGCCGTATGCAAGAGTATGCGCGCCCGCCGAGAGCCTACCCCTCCTTGGAGGCCACACTCCCCTGCCCCGCTTGCGGCATGTCCTCGTGTGCCGCCTGGACAGTCCCCGGCGCTTCCTCCTGCGCCGCCTGGGGCGCCCGCAGCGTGTCCTCGTGCGTCCCTTGGGCTGTCCGCAGCGCGTCCTCCTGCGCCGCTTGGGCCGCCTCAATCTGTGAGAGCGTGATGCGCGAGGTTGAGCCCCTTGAGGGGCGTTGCGGCGCACTGTGAGGAGCGGCGCCCCTCACCGCCACGAAGGGCCTCGAGCGAAGTCCGAGCAGGGGCATGCTGAACACGATGGGCAGATAGAACGACAGGGCCCTCCACAGCACGACGGCAGCCGTGGTGAGGCCGCCCAGCTCGGGGCCGAAGAAGAGCGCGAAGCCCGCCTCGGCGCCGCCCGTGCCGCCCGGAAGGGGCACGGCCGTCATGATGAGCTGGATGAAGGCCGAGGCGCACAGGGCCGTGAGGAAGTCGATGTCGGTCACGCCCAGGGCGCGCAGCACACAGAAGGGGATGCAGTAGAGGCACGCCAGCTGTCCCACGTTGATGGCGACGGCAAGGCCCACCACCTTGCCTTGGCGGATGGCCTGGTGGACGCTGCCGGCATAGCCGTCCACCTCGGCATCCACGCGGGCGTGGAGCGCGTCGGCATCCTTGATGAGGCGAATCCTGCCCGAGAGCAGGCGCACGAGGAAATGGCACACCTTGCGCACGGCGTTGGGGAAGAACACCATGGCCACGAGGCCCAGCATGATGGCCACGTGCACGCCGAAGGCAAGGACGCACACGAGCACGATGTCGCCGAAGCGCTCGATGAAGTAGCTCGCCCGCCCCACGAGCACCACGGCGCCGAAGAGCGTGACGGCGGCCTGGTAGATGAAGAACTTCGTGAGCTGCAGGGCCGTGGCATCGCCCACCTTGAGGCCCACTTGGCTCAGGCGCACGATCTGCGCCGGGGCCGCACCGCTCTGGCCCGGCGTCAAAAAGCCGAAGACGATACCTGCCGCAGCCACGCTGAACAAGTCCTTGATGCCCAGGTAGGAATCAGTGAGCTTGGCAGCCACTCGATAGCACACCATGTCGAGACCGAAGAACAGGCAGAAGAAGGCCGCCCCCAGGGCAAGCCACGCGAGGTTCGCCGAACGCATGGCCTCAGCGAACTCCTCGGCCGTGCCCGAGACGAACAGCCAGATGACAAAGATCGCGGCGACGGCGACGAGAAAGAGGACGCCCATCTTGGCCTTGGAATTTTGCGAGGCCTTGCCGGCTGTGGAGGAGCCGTGAGGGTCGGGCGCGTTCAGATGAATGCGGGTTTGAGCCATAGGGCCTCCGTGGGATGCCGGCCTGGGAACTACCGTGGTAAGGAGGTTACCCGAAACTCGCCTCGTATGCGAGGGGCCAGACAAGAAAACAGGCCACCGGCTGAGCCGATGACCTGATAATTTCTGGTAGCCCGTACCAGATTCGAACTGGTGATCTCCGCCTTGAGAGGGCGATGTCC
>CAVJGP010000089.1:0-12677 GCA_963648855.1 Alistipes onderdonkii
GCTCATACCCGCACGCGCCGCGCCCGCAGCGACTCCCGCGCTTGCAGGCGAGGCCGCGCCCGCAGGGGCGCCCGCCGCGCGGCCGGCCGCTACGCTCGCGCTCGTCCCGTCCTCCTCGAACGGCAGCGTCGCGGGTCGCTGCGCGAACTCCGGGGCGCTCACCAGCTCCTCCAGCGTGGTAGAGGGGTTCTGGTAGAGGATGTCGAGCAGCTCCACGAAGTCGCGGATGATCTCGCGCGGCGTCACGTGGCTGTCGGCGCCCACGCGCGACAGTTCCACCTGCAGGAAGGCCACCAGGTCGGCCTCGCCCAGGGTGCGCTCGTAGCCGAAGAAGCCCGCGTGGATGTCCGAGAGCTTCTCGATAAGCACGAGCAGCTCCTCGGGGGTGAGCGGCTGCAGTTGGATCACGGGGGCGAGCATGTCCACGTGGCCCTCGCCGGCGAAGCGGCCCTGGGCCAGACGCGAGCGCAGCGCCTCGTAGCTGTACAGGCCGCGTCGGCGGTCCTCCACGCACTGGGGCGTGCCGCTCATGATGATGCCCAGGTAGCTCGCGCGGCCCTGGAGCGTGTCGTTGTACATGGTGAGAATCTTCTCGTAGTTGTACTGCCGGGCCGTGGCGTTTGGAATCTTGTACAGGTTCACCAGCTCGTCTACCAGCACGATGAGGCCCTCGTAGCCCGCCCCCTTGAGGAAGGCGGCGAAGAGCTTGATGTAGTCGTACCAGTCGTCGTCGCCGATGACGATGCTCACGCCCAGGTCGGCCTTGGCCTCGGCGCGCGTGCGGTACTCGCCGCGGAACCAGCGAACAACGTTTGCCTTCACATCGTCGTCGCCGTCCAGGTGGGCGCGAAAGTAGAGCACGAGCAGCCGGGCGAAGTCGTAGCCGTGCACCATCTCCTGGAGCTGGCGAATGACGGCGTAGATGCGCTTCTCCACCTCGGCGGCAAAGGCGGGGTCGGCGGGGTTTGCCATGTCGAAGCCGCCTTCGGAAGCCACCTCCATCTGCACGTTTGAGATCCAGCGGTCCAGGATGAGGGTGAGCGCTCCACCCTCGGGGCGCGTCTTGGTGGAGAGGTTCGAGATGAGCTCGCGGTAGGTGGCCAGGCCCTGGCCCTTCGTGCCCTGCAGGCGGCGCTCGGGCGACAGGTCGGCGTCGGCCACCACGAAGCCCTTGCCCATGGCGTGGTTGCGGATGGTCTGGAGCAGGAAGCTCTTGCCCGAGCCGTAGCGGCCCACGAGGAACCTGAACGACGCGCCGCCCTCGCTCACGAGCTGCAAGTCGTGCAGCAGGGCCGCAATCTCAGCCTCGCGGCCCACAGTGATGTAGGGCAGGCCCACGCGCGGCACCACGCCGCCCTTGAGCGAGTTGATGACAACCGAGGCGATGCGGCGCGGCACCTTGGGGGCGTCCTGCGCCCCAACGCTTTGCTTGACGCTCATCCGACGACCTTTCCTGCGGGCCCGGCCCGACCCGACGCACGTGCATACATATACCTGCAAGGATACCAGGCACGCCGGACAGAAACCGACGCGCAAGCAAGACAACACAGGCGGGCGGAGAGCGGAGCGAGAAGACCGACGCCGCAGCGGGCAAGCGAGGGGGCGCGGCGAGAAAAGGGCGATGCCCTGCGGCGGCGACAAGCGATGCGCGGCGACAAGGCGGACGGGCAGCGGGCGGACGAATGGAGAGAAGGCAGGGCCGCCCGCGCGGCCCCTAGAGCAGTGCCTCGATGCAGGGGCGACAAGGCGAGCAAGCGGCGGTCGCGCGAAGAAGGAGAAGGCAGAATCGACCGCACGGTCCCTAAAGTAGCGCCTCGATGTCGGGGCGATAGTCTTCCACGAGCTGGGGCACCTCGCCCACGAACTCCACGGCGGCGTCGCCCAGCTCGTCGAAGAGCTTCTCGTTTAGGGAGTCCACCATGAGGCTGAGCATGCCCGTGCCCACGGCCTGCTTGGCCGCCGCCGCATCGCCCGCAAGGAGCGCCCGGATAAAGGTAAGCTCGGCAGCCGTGAGGCCGCAGGGCGTGGGAGCGGCAGGCCCAGCGGACGCGGGGGCAGTCGGCACCGGGGAAGCGGGCGCAGGGGCAACCGAAGCGGGCGCCGAGGGCGCGGACGCTGCGGGCACGGCAGGCACCGGAGAAGCGGGCGCGGAAGAAACTGCCGCAGGGGCCTCGACGGATTCGGGCGAGACGTGCGCAGAAGAAACTGCCATGTTCGGGATGGCAGACTCAGGCGAGGCTGCCACGTGAGCATCGAACGACGCCACGGCAAATGGAGTCGCAACCGAAGCGGACTCCTCGCGCGAGGACGCACGCGCACCAGGCACCTGAGTGGCGGGCGAGATCGCGCGCTCCCCCACCTCGGCAGGTGCGCCCGAACGGCCCGCCGCCTGCGTCCCGAAGCCTGTCCACACGCTCGGTTCCTCGCCGCGCTCCTCGTCTACCAGCAGCGACTCGCGCGTCTTCACGGCGGCCTTGCGGATGCCGCGCAGAAGGCTGCGGTCGATCTTCACCTGGGGCACCTGCGCAGCCAGGTAGGCCTCGTGGGCGGCGGCGACCTCCTTGGCCACGAAGCCCTTCATGAACTGGGGGCCGCCGTAGGCCTGCACCTGCTTGGGATACTCCCACACGCGGCGCATCTCGTGGTCGATGGCGTGGAGCATAAGGCCCAGGTCGGCGCTGCGCGACTCCTCGGTGCAGGGCAGCTTGTGGCGCCAGGCGTTGTTGCGGCACACGAACGACTCCGAGTCGCTCACGCGGTAGGTGGCGTCGCGGTGCGGCTGCGCCTCGTAAAACACCGCGCCGTAGAACATCGTGTGCGGCCGGCGCACCTCGGAGCCGAAAAGCCCCTCTACAAAGCCAACCTTACGGCGCTTGCTGCAATGCAGCGCCATGCGCTCGAACACCCGGCACGTCACCTGCACCGTCTCGGCGGGATGGTCTTTATAAAACTTGGAGCCCGTAAGACGAAACGACGAGGCCCGGCTGATGGCGTCGAAGGCGCTCTGGCCCATCTCGCCCTCAAGGTGCTCGCCGTCAAGCGCAAGGGCCTCGGCCTGCCGCAGCACGGGAACGGCGGCATACACGTCAGCGGCGTCGGACTTCGTGCTGCTCGCGGACCCGCGCACCTCCTCGAGCAGGGCCACGGGAAGGCCGTGGTACACCGCGTAGTCGCTCAGCCAGCTGCGCAGATAGAAATCGAGCAAGCGCGGCTGCTCGGCGGCGGAGGTGCGCCACAAGTCCCAGAAGGCACGCATGGCCTCAAAGGCGGGCAGGCCCGGCTCACACCCGATGCCCATGAGCAGCTCGTACACGTACACGAAGGCGAAGCTCGGCGTGGGCGCGGCGATGACGCCCTTGCGCACGCTCGTGCGCCACGAGAGGTAGGCGTTGAGTTGCTGATCGCTCATCGCCTGGTAGGTGGGGAAATACGACTGGAAGCGCACGCCGGCGTCGGCCTGGGACTCGAAGTCGGCCAGGAGCTTGGCCTGCTCGTAGAACACCTTGCTCGAAGGCGCATAACGCAGGTCGTCGCGCTGGGCGAGGTCGTGAATCAGGCGATACGGCCGAGACGTGCGAGCAGGGGCCGCGGGTGCCTCGGGGCGCGATGGGGTGGCCGCGGCAGCCGATGCCGGACGAACTGATGCACCCGCACCCGTTCCCGATACCGGACGCACAGAGCCAGCCGGCCGCGCTGCCCCAACCACGCTTACCGCCGATGTCGGCCTCGCCACACCCGCCGTCGGACGCACGGGGTCAACTGCGCCAGCCATATGCTTCGCTGTTGTGGGGCGCAATGCGGCGGTCGAGCTTGTGTCTGATACCGAGCGGGCCAACGCGCTTGCGCCCGTCGTCGGACGTGCGGGAATCGCCTCGTCGCCGTACACCTTGGGGCGTGTCTCGAAGCCGCCGCTCCACCGAGCGCTCGCCTCGCGCTGGGAGGCCGTCGTACGGATGACCCCCATCTGCCGGGCAGGCACGCGGGGTGTCTCAGGCGTGCTCTGCCGCGCGTCAGGCGAAGACTTGCTGGTAGAGGCAGGCGCGAAACCGCCGCTCCAACCCTCGCGCTCCCGTCGCTGGGCCGCAGTCGTCTTGATGGCGCCCGAGCCGCGCAGCTCCCCGCCCGTACGCAAGATGGGCTCGTCGTCGTAGGCTGGCGTGGAGAAGCGGCTCTCCTTGAACTGCTTCGAGGCCGCGATGCGCTCAAGGGCCGCACGGGCGTCGCCCGGCTTGAGGTTCCTGTCAAAACGAGCCTGCGCCATGGCGGCCTCCCCTCAGTTGCACACACGGCCCCTACCGCCGCTTTCCAGCAACCTTAAACGCAAATCATGCCATGTACCAGCGCCGCACGCCTCTCGACACAAAAAGCCGCACGAATGCTCAACGCCCGTACCCGCAGGCCCGCCCGCATCCGCCCATTACAGTTCAGAGTAGACCCTAAGGAACCAGCCTTATACATTTCCTGGCGAACAGGCGCGTGCTTGGACGGCCCTTTCGGCGACCCGACCGGCCGCCTGAGCGCGGCCCCTATCCTCGACGCAGCTCGCCGGCGGCGCAAACGCACCACGTGCGGAGCGCGGTCAGTTCCGGCGGGGAATCTGCATGCCGTGCCTTGCCCGCCATTTGCCCGTGCGCCATTTTGCCGAGATGTCGCCGCGGAATCGGGGTTCTCCTACCATCAAAAGTCGGGAGTCCCGCTCTTATTGGGCGAAATCCAGCCCGTTGGCGACGTCGCAGGGGCAAAACGCCGCGCAAAACGGGCACTGAATTGGCCATTTAAGCCGTCAGGCCCCATCAGAGCCATACGTCTGCGAGAATCGATGGTAGGAGAACCCCGATTCCGCGGCAGTATCTCCCCGCATCGCCCCACGCCCACTCGCCTTGGCCCATCTTGCCCGCCGCATCTGCCCCGTGCCCGCCCTCGGGAGCTTGCCGGCACATGGGCAAGGGGTCCTCGACGTCCAATGCAAAGGGCCCGTGGCTTTGTTCCCCCAGTCCCTTTGCAGAACTATAGGGGCTCCGCCCTCATACGCGAACCGCCAAAAGCCTCACCCTCATCCACACGATTCTGAACTGCGCACGGCGCCAAATGACCCGTCCCATCTGCCCCGCCTTCATCCGCACGGCATCAAAAGTCGCGTGGAAGAGCCCCGCTCTCATCCACCGGGCACCAAAAGGCCCGCCCCTCCCTCGTCGCCGGAGGAAGGGCGGGCCTTGCGAGCGCCTAAAGCCCCACTCGTATCACAGGGTGCCGGGGAAGGGGATATCGTCGAAGCACCCGCCGCCCGACACGCCGGCAAGCTCCTCGCCTGCAAGCTCGCCGGTGTGGGAGAACTTCTCCTCCAAGAAAGTGCGGGCCTCCTGCGTCGTGGCGTCGCAGCCGTGCGCGGCCAGGAACTCTGCGACCGTGGCCTCGTCTGCCGCCGCCTTCACGAACGCCGCGCGCTCGCCCTCGTCGGCCATAACCTTCTGATACAGTTCCTCGAGCGTTGCCATGCGTGGCCCCTTTCATAGTCGATGTCGCCGCAGTCATGCAGCGCAATCAAAAACCTTTCAAGCTAAGACGATAGCACTCGCAAAGGGGCACGCTCCCCTTCAACCAAGGCCTAAACTGCCGAGCGGGCAGACCCCCGCACAGCACCCCGCCGGAATGCCGCCCCGCAAAGCAAGGCCTAAATCGGCGGGTAGAGGCCGGATGACTTGATGTCGTTCCCACCCTCCGCCCCGCGAGGCAAGGCCTAAAACGGCGGGTAGACGGTGGACGGACGGTAGGTAAACTTGTTGCCGCAGGCACGGCACGTGTACGTCATGGATTCGCCGGAAACCGCGTCGGTGTTGGCGCTGCCGCACTTCGGGCACGACGGGTTGGGGTCGTTGCCGCAAATCCCGCCGCCCGACGCACCCGCCAGCTCCTCGTTGGCAAGCTCGCCCGTCTGAGAGAACTTCCCCTCCAGGAAGGCGCGCGCCTCCTGCGGCGTGGCGTCGCAGCCGCGCTGGGCGAGAAACTCGGCAATCGCCTGCTCGTCAGCCGCCGCCTTCGCAAACGCCGTGCGCTCTTCCTCGCTCGCAAGGACCTTCTGGTACAGCTCGTCAAGCGTTGCCATGTGCGTCTCCTTACCGCGTCCGAACCCCTGAACTCCTACGCCGAAGCTGCCATCTGCCCTGGTAGACACCCGCAGACCAGCTCTCTTGCGTAAGACGCGGCACATTCTAGCACGGCAGCAAGCCAGCGCACCCAACACCCGACTTCCCAAAACCGAAGCGTAACCAAACCCCCGTCACACGACACGGACACCGCATTCCCTATGCGCTCGCCACTTGTCGCCCCATGCCGCGTGCGCACCATATACCATGCATATCACATGCGTTATGCGTCACATGCGCCAGAAGGCGTGGGAGGAACGGGAATCTATGCGCTACGTCATCAGCCCCAGGGTAGGCCTGCGCTCGTGGGAGCGCATCCCCTTCGCGTGCTACGTCAAGGGCAACTTCCTGCCCCATGCCCTCTCCGCCGAGATGTTCGGCGTACTCCTGCAGTGCGACGGCGCCCATGACCTGCCCGATGTGACCGCGAGCGACACTGTCGACAGCTCAACCGCCACGCCCGCCACGGTGCCGCAAGCCACACCCGCGACCGACAGCGCCACCACCTCGCCCGCCACCCCGCACCCCGCGCCCCGCCAGATCGGCTCGGGCGTCGAGACCCTCCTGCGGCGCGCCCTGGCGGCAGGCCTCATCCAACCGGCCGCGCCCGGGCAGACCTGGGACCCTTGGAGCGCCCCGCGCTCGTACCCCAACCGACTCTTCCACTCCATGATCTGGGCCATCACCGGCCGGTGCAACCTCAACTGCAGGCACTGCTTCATGGCGCGGGACAACGCCCCCATGATGGGCGAGTTCAGCTGGGAGGAGTGTCTGGCGCTGCTCGACGAGTGCGAGCACTGCGGCGTGCAGAGCTTCACCCTCACGGGCGGCGAACCCCTCCTGCATCCCCGCTTCCTCGACCTCGTGGCCGAGATGACGCGGCGCAACATGAGCCTCACCGAGCTCAACACCAACGGCGTCCTGCTCACGCCCGAGCTTCTCCAGGAGTTCCGCGCCCTCGGCCAGAATCCCGAAATCAAGGTGAGCTTCGACGGCATAGGCCACCACGACTGGCTGCGCGGCGTGCCGGACTGCGAGCAGCAGGCCCTCGACGCCATGCGCCTTGCCAAGGACATGGGCTTTCGCGTGCGCTCCCAGACCAACGTCCACCGGGGCAACGTCGCCTCGATGCGCGACACCGTGCGCCTGCTCGACAACATGGGGGTGGACCGCGTGCGTATCATCCGCACCACCGAGTCGCCCCGCTGGCTGGAGAACTCGCCTGACGCCACCCTGGGCATCATCGAGTACTTCGACGCCATGCTCGACCTCACGCGCGAGCTTTTGCACGACGAGCTGAGCATCGGCCTGGACATGTGGCAGTTCGCCCGCTGGAACCCCCGGGCCGGCGTGTACTCCTTCCCGGCCGCGCAGTGCGACTGCGGCGCGTACCGCGACGACATCCCCGTGTGCAAGGACGCGCGCGGCTCCATCTCCGTCTGCTACACCGGCGAGGTGCTGCCGTGCAACCAGATGTCGGGCACGTTCGACAACTGGGGTGTCTCGCTGGGCAACGTGAAGGCCACCCCGCTGCATGAGCTGCTCAGCGAAGGCGCCTGGTACGACGCCGTGACGATGCCCGTGAGCGAGGTGCGCGACCATCCCGGCAACGCCGACTGCGCAAGCTGCGAGTACTGGCGCACCTGCATGGGCGGCTGCCGCGCCATCGCGCTCATCGCCTCGCGCGACTATCGCGGCCTCGACCCCACCAAGTGCGCCTTCTTCAAGGGCGGCTACATAGCCAAGATGGACGCCCTCTTCCAGGCCACCGGCAAGCCCTGGCACTGCCAGAACAACCTCGGCGACCTCAACCGCTCCGGCGACCCCGCCGGCCTGCGACGCGCCCGAGAGCTCCTCGGCCCCCACGCGTAAGGCCTGCGTTGCGGACGGGCGGACTCCACCGCTTCGCCGTCCACTCGCGCCTTCGCGGCCGGCCCTCGCCCGCAAGCCTCCTGCGCCCTACCCCAGATCCGCCATGCCCGACAGGTAGCTCTTCGGGTCGGCGAGGAGCTCGGAGATGTCGCCTTGCTCCACTACCTTACCGCCGGAGAGCACCACGGCGCGGTCGGCCATGCGCACGGTGGCCAGGCTGTGGGCGATGAGCACCACGGCCGCGTCGTCGCCCAGCGTCTGAATCACGTCGTGGAAAGCGGTCTCGCTCTCGTAGTCCAGGGCGCTCGTGGCCTCGTCGAGCACGATGAGGCTCGGGTTGCCCAGCAGCACGCGGGCCAGCACGATGCGCTGGCGCTCGCCGCCCGAAAGGCGGATGCCGCGGTCGCCCAGCACGGTGTCCAGGCCCTCCTCCAGCTTGCTCACAAAGCCCCAGGCATAGGCCTTCTTGAGCGCCTCGATGAGCTCCTCGTCGGTGGCGCCGGGGTGGAAGCGCGTGAGGTTCTCGCGCACCGAGGCGTTGAGGATGAGCGGGTCCTGCGGCACGTAGCCCACCTGGCGGCGCCACGAGGCGATGTTGGCGCGGCTCAGGGCCCCTCCGTCCACCTCGACGCTGCCCTCACTGGGCAGCAAGAATCCCATGAGCAGGTTCACCGTGGTGGTCTTGCCCGCGCCGTTGCGGCCGAGCAGCGCCAGCTTCTGGCCGCGCTTGAGCGCGAAGCTCACGCCGTTCAGCGTGTTCTCGTCGGAGTCGTGGTAGGCGAAGTGCACGTCGTTGAAGGCCAGCTCGCCCCAGCCGGAGTAGTCCACGTCCTCCACGGCCACCTCGTCGTCGCGGCCCATGGTGGTCTGCGCCTCCATGAGCTTCTTGTAGGCGGGCACGCAGCTGTCGATGTTCTGGATCTGCCCCTGGAAGCTGGAGAACACCGGCCACAGGCGCGTGAACACGTACACGAGCACCACCAGGCGGTCGGTGGCGATCTCCATGCCCAGGGTGCACACCAGGTACACCAGGCAGATCATCACGGCGGCGGTGAGCGAGTACACCATGCTCGGCACGGAGCTCTGGCGCGTGTACTTCATGCGCGCGGTGTAGAACGACTTGCTGATCCGCTCGAAGAGCTGGGCGTGCTGCGCCTCCACGCTGTAGGCGCGCACCTCCTTCACGCTGGCCAGCTGGTTGTTCAGCTCGCCGTAGAAGTCGCGGTTGATGGCGATCATCTCTTCGCCGTACTCGTGCGACTTCTTGCGCAGGGGGCGGAACACGCCGAGCATGCAGACGCCCATCACGCACACGAGCACCGTCACCGGCACGCTCATGTAGAGGGCGATGGCCAGCTGCACGGCGGCCGACACCATGCTCGAGATGAAGTTGATCACCGAGGAGATGCCGTAGCTCACCTGGTAGCACTGACTCGTGAAGAGGCTGATGAGCTCGGCGTCCTTCTGGGCGGTGAGGCTCTCCCAGCTTGCGCCCGACACGGCCTTGTACAGGCCCTCGCGCAGGTTCATGCCCGTCTGCTCGGTGAAGGCCGTCTGGCGGATGGTGAGTTGCCGGGAGAGCACCGCCTTCACCGCCACGAGCACGATGTAGCTCACGAGGAGCGTGCCCACCTGGGCGGCGTAAGGCATGGAGGTGAACCAGCCCGGCAGGGGGCTGTTGCCTATCTGGAGCATGTTGAGCAGCGGGATGAGCATCACGGTGCTCACGCCCGAGAGCGCGGACACCGCGATGTTCCAACCCAGGATGGCCAGGAACGCGTTGCGGTCGCTGGTCCAGATTGCGTGAAGGAGCGTTTTCATGCGGGCGCGGAAGTCCTCTTACTCGTCGATCATCCCCAGCTCGCGGAACTGGGCGAGCAGCGCGTCGATGTCCTTGGCGGCGGTAGCCTCGTCCACCTCGTACTCGGCCAGCACGGCGGCGATGATGTCCTCGCGCGAGACGGGCTTCTTGAGCTGCTCGAACACGAAGGCCGACACGTCGTTGAGCACCACGGTGCCGTCGAACTTGCCAATGAGGTCGCCGGCGGGCATCACCATGTGCTCGTCCAGGACGCTGCGAAGCACGAAGCCGTTCTTGATCTGCATGAGTTCCTCTTCCTCTTGTGCGGGCTTGATGAGTTCAGGATGGTTCGTAAGGATATCGTAGATGGCACGGGCATCGTCGGCCCCCATGCCACAATACACGCGATATACCGGAACCGACGCGCACAGCCTGCGCACGTTGGCCAGGGCGAGGACGGCCGAGTCCGTGTCCCACATGGGGATGAAGGCCTGCTGGGTGAGAAGCGCCTGAGCCTGGCGCTTCGTGAGGCGACGGACGTAGTTGGCCGGCGAGCGGCGCACGTCCATGATGCACAGAAGCGGGGCCTCCACATCGCAGAAGACCTGCTCCTTGCCGTCCCAGGGCACGCCGCAGGCCGTGGCACCCTCAGCCTCAAGGCGCACAGCCGGGCGGTCGCCCGACATGAGCTGCGCGCCCAGGCCATCCACCCACGCGAAGGCACGCGTGGACTTGCCCGCGCCGCTGTGCCCCGTGAACACCACGGCGCGCCCGTCCTTCTGCACGCAGGCGCCGTGCAGCGACACGATGCCCTCGTGGGTGAAACGGCACTCGAAGGCCGTGCGCAGCAAGAAGCGCGAGCGGTCCACGCCACCAGCTGTGGGCTCCCCGCCGGGAACAAGCTGCATATGGCTGTAGTCGGCATCTACCAGCAGGCCCGCGGCCGGCTCGGTGAACTTGAGGCGATAGAGCCAGCCGCCGTCGGCCCCCTTGAGCACCTCAATCTCAGAGGTGTCCGCGGCAAGCGTGTAGCCGGCCTCATCGGGCCGCACCGCAACGGTAGGCGTCTCGTCAATCTGCTGCTGAAGCTGCGCAAAGAGGGTCATGTGGGTACTTTCGTCTTATAGAAAACAGGCCTTTCGTACCCTTATATCACAAGTACGAAAGGCCTGCTTGACCTGCTTGTAAAACACGAAACTACTTAGTTAAGCGGCGTAGTCTCGTGGCCCTCGCTGCAATAGCCCTGCGACTGCACGTCCCAATTCTTGTAGCTAGCGCTCTGGCAATAAGACGCAGCGACTACCTGATCCCGATACTCAAATTTAACAACCTCAACAGCGGGAGATTCATAGTTCTTTTTCATACAAGGCCCCAAATCGTAAGCAGTGTGCACGGCGGCATTAGAGTGCGTTGCTTTGGCCGATAACGTCCTCGCACTCCATAGTCGTCGAGCCCAAAGTGCTACCGCGCTGCGGGTAGCAGGCGCCGCTGGCAGCAACCACCTGGTCCTTGTACTCGAACTTAACCACCTCAGCTGCGGGGGGGGTGTAAGCCTTCTTCATTGCGTCTCCTTCCGAGTCATCTTGCCAGACTGAGGTCAGTATACGCTCATAACCCGGAAGTAGCCATCGCCATGTGAGGGCACGCCCCACAGCCTTACGTTTTCTCTATCCCGAGAGAACGTCTGTCGGAGCATCGAATCCAGAGCATCTGAACAAGTCGAAAACAGCGCACCAAAAAGCCCTCCGTAGGTTAATCCTAAACTACGGAGGGCTTTCTAGGCTTGTATGAGATTCGCTAACTCAGGATACCCGAAACACCAAGCCGTTCAAAACGAAACTAAGCGTTCTGAGAACCCGAATCGGTGCAAAAGTCAGTAGACCCAGCAGGAATTGTCTGCGTCCTATGCGTTATGCACTTATCGGGAAGAATGCCGCTAGCCGCAACAATCTGATCTCGATACTCGAACTTAACAACCTCAGCCGCGGGGGGGGTGTATATCCTCTTCATTGCTATGTCTCCTTCCGAGTCACTCTGGCGCTACTGGGTTAGTATACGACAAAACAAGAAAACGTCCACCCTCACCTACTGGCGAACTTTGCGGCTATCCGCGTTCTTTTCTTAAGTTAAGCTCGATGCAGACAATCAAGGCAAACCATCATGGGCGATGCAAAAGAACTTATGCATTCCCTCATCCATCAGCAATGCCCTCGCTGAAACCTGACCGAATCAGCGAGGGCCTTGTGAAGAAGAATTGCTACTTGGTCCAGCCAGTGGTGCTTCCTTCGGTCTTACACCCTTCATCTACAGTACCCTGATTGCTTACGATGGGGTAGCAACCGCTTGCGGCAACTACCTGATCCTTATACTCGAACTTAACGACTTCCGCGACGGGATTGTCATAAGACTTCTTCACAGTAAACCTTCTTCCGAGAATTGCCTGCTTATCAGGGCAAGAAAGACCTTGTCTAATTTGCCTGGCAACCGATAGCGCCATAAACAGGCGTAGAGGAGTCGCAGGCACCATCACCGGTAGTGTCCACCCTCTTGTGAACATAGGTGCAACCGCTGGCCGCGACCACCTGATCCTTGTACTCGAACTTGACGACCTCAGCAGCCGGGACCTCATACATCTTTTTCATAGCGTTTCCTTTCGAGCCGACCCGACATTTGCGAGCCGACCCGACATTTGCGAGCCGACCCGACATTTGCGAGCCGACCCGACATTTGCGAGCCGACCCGACATTTGCGAGCCGACCCGACATTTGCGAGCCGACCCGACATTTGCGAGCCGACCCGACATTTGCGAGCCGACCCGACATTTGCGAGCCGACCCGACATTTGCGAGCCGACCCGACATT
>CAVJGP010000090.1:0-1485 GCA_963648855.1 Alistipes onderdonkii
TGCCAAGAGCCTGGGCTCGTCGTTTCGCATGGCGTACATGGTGCTGCCCGAGGCCCTGCTGGGGCGCTTCCAGGAGCGGCTCGGCTTCTACTCGTCCACCGTCTCCGTCACCGAGCAGCTGGCTCTCGCGCGCTTCATGGCGTCGGGCGAGTACGAGCGCCACGTCGCGCGCACCCGCACCTACTATCGAGGCATCCGAAACGACCTGGTAGATGCCCTGCAGTCAAGCGAGATCGCCGACAAGCTCGAGGTCGAGGTAACCGACGCGGGCCTGCACTTCCTCATGCGCGTGCACGCGGGTTGCAGCGAGGATGCCATCGCCGCAACCGCCCGCGCCCAGGGCGTGGAGCTCTCGCCGCTCTCGGCCTACCGTGCTGCCCAGCCCACGACGCCCTCCGGCGCCCCCGCGCCCGCCGATCCCTCCGCGCCCAGCGCCGCGCCTGCCGACATTCCCACGTTCGTCATGAACTACTCGGGCCTCACCCCCGAGCAAATCGCCCCCGCTGTGGAGGCTCTCTCGCTCGCCCTGCGCGACCTGCCATCCGCGTAACTGCCCGCCCGCCCGCGTGCCTCGCTTGGTATACACTGCTTCCCCGACACACCACACGTCCCCAAGGGAAGGCAGCGCTCACATGACGAAGGTTTTCATCGACGGCGAGGCGGGCACCACCGGCCTGCGCATCCACGACAGGCTCGCGGGCCGCTCCGACATCGAGCTCACGAGCATCCCCTACGAGCTGCGCAAGGACCCTGCCACCCGCGCTGAGGCCCTCAACGCCGCCGACATCGCCTTCCTGTGCCTGCCCGACGCCGCCTCCATTGAGGCAGTCTCCCTTGTCGAGAATCCCGACACCGTGCTCATTGACACCTCAACCGCGCACCGTACCGCGCCCGGCTGGACGTACGGCTTTGCCGAGGTCAACGGCCTGCGCGAGCACATCGCCGCCTCCAAGCGCATCGCCAACCCCGGCTGCCACGCGAGCGGCTTCATCGCTCTCGTCGCCCCGCTTGTGGCGGCGGGCATCATCGCCAAGGACGCCCAGCTCAGCGCCACTTCCCTCACCGGTTACTCCGGCGGCGGCAAGAAGACCATCGCCCAGTACGAGCAGGGCGCCGTGGGCGTGGAGGGCAGCGGCGTGGACGGCGCCGCGTCGAGCGCGGTCATCCCGCAGGAGGCCCTTCTGCAGGCTCCGCGCTTCTACGCCCTGGGCCAGTCGCACAAGCATCTTCCCGAGATGGCCAAGGTCTGCGGCCTCGAGCTGCCCCCCGTGTTCTGCCCCGTCATCGCACCCTACTACGCGGGCATGGAGGTCATCGTGCCTCTCACGCGCCGCGACTTGACGCACGCGTGCGGCATCGCCGAGGTCGCGGCCGCCCTTGAGGCCGCCTACGCCCCCGGCAGCGGCCTCGTGCGTTTCGCGGCTCAGCCAGACGAGGAGGGCTTCATGAGCGCCGCCGCCTTCTCGGGCCGCGACGACATGCAGG
>CAVJGP010000090.1:1562-12381 GCA_963648855.1 Alistipes onderdonkii
GCCATCCAGAACATGAACATCGTGCTCGGTGCCCCTGAAGCCACCGGCCTCAACGTGGGCTAGGCATTCCGAGCGACTGCCTTTCCTTTTAACGAAGCAAGCCGGGTCGGCTGGGACGAACGCTCCCGGCCGGCCCGGCTTTCTTGTGCGCCCCTGATTCGCAAATTCAACCGAACAGTTCCCCAGCTCATCCGAACGCGTTGCGCTGAGTCTGGGAACCCGAGTCCCCCATTGATCGAGGACTCGTCTGAATCAAGGTTACAGACACTTACGGCGGGCCTGCTTGAGCCAGTTCCTCTTGAAGGCGCCGGCGCCTCCGAAGAACTTGTTGTAGGTCTCGCCATCCTCCTTAGCCTCGTACTTGACCCGGGCGAGCTCGATGGTGCAGAGGTAGTCGGCCACCTGCTCGAGGCGGTAGTCGGTCATCGACGTCTTTCGGCGCTCCACGACGCCCTTCGAGAGGACGAAGCCTATCGACTGGTCGAGGGCCTGCTTCACGATATCCTGGCCGTTGTCGTAGTAGACCTTCACCTCGTCGAACGCCTGGAAGAAGTCGAGGCGGTCGAAGAGGACGCCCGATATGTCGCGCTTCATCCTCGCAGTGAGCTTTGCCGGGTCCTCAAACTCCTTGCGCTTGTAGACGAACGTAACGTAGGAGATGGGAAGCTGTCGAACGAACGACGAGAAAAGAGCAAGCATGGCCTTGCGATTCTCCAAGGCCAGGTACTCGTACTCCTTGTGGCCGTTCATAAGCGGCTCGGAATGGAAGGCGATATTGGGAAGGTCAGCCCGGGCGAGCTTTGCCTCGTAGCCGCTGACTGCCTCGTCGATGCTTTCAGCCTGGTCATGAAACACGAGGGTAAGGAGGTAATAGTGAGCCTGGCCAGCGCGGTCGCCGCTCTCGTCGGCGAAGATGCTCAGCTCCTTGGCCACCGCGTCTCCTGAAAAAAGAGCCATTAAAAAAATCGCCGGGGGACTCCCCCGGCACTTGGAGGTAGCCGCTAAGCCACCAAATACTTTATACCACGCGGCACGACGCCGCACAAGCCCATGGATGGAGAGGACGGCATCATGACGCCGAGTACGCCACGGTCCACCACGACGCGGAGTACACAACGGTCCACCACGACGAGGTTGGACACTGGGAATAGACCCGCCGCGCACATATAGCAAGTCAAAGAGGCAGGCCCGCCGCGCGGGCCTGCCTCTTTTTGTGCCCCGCGCGGCATGCTGCTATCATGCCGCCTGAAAGGCAGTCAAGCCCGAGGGGGAGGCCCAGGGGACGCCGCAGCGGGCGCGGCAAAGGCAAGGCGACAAATCGTATAGGCAAAACCTGTCCGGGCCGTACTCCAATGGGGCCCGGGGAAGGGAGGGGCCCATGGGCATCGACCCTGGCCGCGCGGCATCGCCGCGCGGGTCGCGCCGCCGTAGGCGCGACGCCATAAACAAACTGTTCTCGATAATGTTCTGCTCGGCCCTCGCGTTGCAGACGCCGCTGGCGGGCGTCTCGGCTACGCTGGCCTACGCCGACGCCGCGCAGGGTTCCGCCTCCGCGTCGTTCACCGTGGTCGAGGAGGGCGCGGACGTCTCGCAGGGCGGCGCGGCCGACGGCGCGGGCGCCCAGGGCGGCATGACCGTCTCCGAGGAGGTCGCGGGCGACACGCAAGGCGACGCGCAGGGCGACGCGGGCGACGGCCAGGCAACGGGCGCCGACATGTCTCCATTGCCCTGTTACGACGGCTGCCTGTGGTAGCAGGGCAATGGAGACATGTCGGCCTCGGCTTGTGCGTGTCAACCGCGCGATCTACCCGACACCATGCCCCCCGAGGCTCGCGGCACCTAGCTGAGCTTCGCGTACATCCTGCTCGACTCGGGCAGCTGTTTGAACCCGTGATGGGCGTAGAAGGCGCGGGAGGCGTCGTCGATGGGGTCGACCAGAAGCGCCCGGGCCCCGATGGTGTCGGCGACTGCCATGGCGCGATGCACGGCGTCTAGCAGCAGGTTTGACCCCAGATGCATGCCTTGGAACGACATATCGACGCCGAGCATCCCCAGGAGAATCCCCGGTATCTGCTCGGGGGCATTGCGTGCCATCCATCCGCGTGTGGCGCAGCGCTCAAGCGAGTGGGCGCTTAGGGTGTAGAAGCCGGCAAGATGGCCGCGCATGTCATACGACACATAGACGACGGCCGTGCCCGCGGCGCGGGCATTGCGTGCTCGCGTGTGCAGCCAGGTGTCTACCAGGGAGATTCCGCATGAGAACCCGTCGAGCGAGTCAGTCGCCTCCAATGGCCTGGGCGCGGTGAACGTCAGACCTCCCATGGGGACTTCCGCTTCGCAAAAGCCTCGAACGTGGGGTCGACCGGCTCGGTGAGCTGGCGGGCGAACTCGTCGAATGCCTGGCTAGACAGGGTGGTGGTTCGAGCCTTTGCGATGTCGCTGCGCGCCGAGTCGAGCAGGCGGTCGATGGACCACTGGGAGACGCTCGTCCCGCACAACGCGGCGGCGCTCTCTATCTGCCGCTTCTGATCGTCGGTCATGCGTAAATCGATGCGGCTTGTCTTGCGTTCAAGCGTGGCGGTAGGCATAGGTCCTCCTCTGTGCGGTGAATCACCGTACATAGTAGGCTGACGGGCGGTGCAAGTCAACACGCACCCTTGTGCTGGAATGCCGTGCATAGTCGTGCGCCCGGCGATGCCGCAATACATCTAGAACGCCTGCCTCGCGTCAACCCGCGTCCCCCTCGCGCCCCCTCGCCCGCCCCTTCGCCCTCACTCCCTCATCTCCGCATTCTTTGCGACCCGCCCGCCCGTCGCGCGTCCGCGCCCTGCGCCTGTCGTACAATCTCGCACGATTCTGCGTCGGGCGAAGGAGGCCCGGCGACGACCTAAGCGAGATGATCACCATGACCAATCCCAACGCCCGCCTTCGCCATCGCTCGAGCTTCGAGCTCACGCGCGCCGAGGGCTCCCTGCGCGACCCGCTCACGAGCGCGGCCAGCTTCGTCATCGAGTGGGTGCTCTCCAAGGAGGGCCAGTACAGCGGCAGCCCCGTGCTCGACGACGTGCAGGAGCGCGGCATGCTTCCCATGATGTGGGAGTACTCCATGCCCGAGGACTACCTGGGCGGTGACTACGACGACGACCGCTGGCCCGCCCTGGCCACGGCCTGCGAGCGCGCCTCCGACGGCACCGTGAGCACCTGGGTGCTCGAGTACGACGAGCCCGACGCCAACCGCGACGAGCGCCGCTGGCACACCACCGTCTGCCTGGAGCGCCTCGACGCCGAGACCTGCCGCGTCTCCATCCAGTCCATGTGCCGCACGCTCGACGAGGCCGACACCGAGCTGCCCGAGACCATCGCGGCCCCCTCGTTTGTCCGCGGCCTCATCGACATGGCGGGCTTCACCGCGCACAAGGGCACCACGGCCCTGTCGGTGACCCCCATCAAGCTGCGCACGCACACCTTCATGCGCTTCGCCGACGCCCTGCAGGACGACGGCCGCAAGCTGCCGCTCGTGCTGTTCACCACCGGTTACGACGGCAAGATCCCCGAGCAGGCCAAGCAGCTCGCCCGCCGCGCCCTGGGCATCGCCAACGTCTACATCCTCGACTGGTCCGACGAGCCGCTGCGCGACATGCTCCTGCACCTCTTCGTGCGCGACGAGCCATCGGGCGAGTACTCCTGCCCGCGCAGTTCCTGCCGCATGTACATGCCCGGCGTGGACCTCACCGACCCGCACCACTCCATGGGCCACGAGAGCTTCAACCGCGAGGCCATGCAGGCCATGCTGCCCTCGCGCTTTGCCGAGAGCCTGGCCCGCCGTCTCATCGCAAACGTCGAGGTCCGCGACATCGCGAGCCTCAGCGCCGAGTAGCTCGGCTCAGTAGGGAATAGGGGAGGCGTCGGCGTTGAACCTCGCACAGGCCATAGAGCACGCGACCGCCCTGGCACTGCCGGGCTTCTTCAACGACGACGCAACCCTCACGGCCGACCGCGAGCGCAACGAGGAGGCCATCGCGCTGCTCCTCGCCGCGTGGCGCGAGGCCCCGGCGGGCAGCGAGCCCATTGCCTACCAGGCCATTCTCGACCTGGCCGACCGCAACCGCCAGACGTGCGACGAGTACGGCGCGGCACGCCTGCGCGAGGTTCGCGGCTCCAGCCTGGCCCGCTCGCTCTCCGACGCCGACCTCGTGCGCGGCGTGGCGGCCCTGCAGCACCGCCCGTTGTCGCAGGTGGCCGCCGAGGCGGGCGAGGGCGCGCGCGACCTGGCCATCGCCTACGTCAACGCGCCCGTGTCGGGCACGGTGGTGGGCATCGACATCGAGACCACCGACCGCTACCCCGACCGCGGCTACATCCTCAACGTGGGCCTGCAGGTCATGGCGCTGGGCCCCGACTCCACCTGCGACGAGGGCTACGTCACCTACTGCGGCCTGCCTGACCTCTACGAGCAGGCAGGCGTGCCCCTCTCCGACATCCACGGCATCCAGTGGGCCGACATCGCAGGCAAGAAGCCCTTCCGCGAGAACCGCCCGCTGCAGAAGGCCATCCTCGCCGCACTCACCACCTATCCCTACATGGCCCACAACGCCGCGTTCGAGGACTCCTGGTTCATGCTGCACCTCGACGGCTACGCCCAGGCGCGCAAGGCCGGCAAGATCGTCCCCATCGACACGCGCGACATCTGCCGCCGCCTCGACCCCGAGGTGCGCGTGCTGCCCCGCGAGTCCTCGCCTGCCTCGCTGGAGAACTGGGCCCGCCGACGCGGCACCCTCAAGCCCTCCGAGAAGGAGCGCCACCTGGGCCTGGACGACGTGGACCTCATGCTGCGCACGGTGCAGGCGGAGTTCAAAGAGCGCAACATGTTCCAGAAGTAGCGCCCCGCACGCCCCGGAAGCGCAGCCCAACGTGCTTTTTGCGTGACTTCCATCCTCCGTCCCGCCCGCCCGCCCGCCCGCCCGCCCGCCCGCCGTACCATTCGCCTGAATGGTCGTTGAAAAGCGGAAGGAAGCGGACATGGGATTGATGCAAGGCGCGCAATCGGATGAGAGGCCGCGCGCGGGCCGCGTTCTCGCGCTCCTGGCGGCGCTTGCCTGCGCCTGCGCCCTGGCGCTGGGCGCGCTGGCGGGCGGCGCTCCCACGGTGGCTCAGGCGGCGACGGCCCCCACGAGCTTCAAGGACGTGGCGTCGGGGTCGTGGTATTACGAGTGGGTCACGTATGCCGCCAAGAACGGCCTCATGACCGGCATGAAGGACGCCCGCGGCAACTACACCGGCTACTTCGATCCGGAAGGTCAGCTCACCCGCGCCCAGGTGGCCACGGTGCTGTGGCGTCTTTCCGGTTCGCCCAGCGCGGCCTCGGCGGGCTTTCCCGACGTGAAGAGCGGCGACTGGTACGCCACTGCCGTCAACTACTGCAAGAAGATCGGCGTGGTGACGGGCTACACCGCGGGCACCGACAAGGGCTACTTCCGCCCCGACCGTTCCGTCACCCGCGAGGAGCTGGCCACCATGGTGTGGCGCTACGCCAAGTACAAAGGCATCGACGTCTCCAACCCCACCACGGATGCCTACGAAAAGACGAAGGACCGTTCCCGGGTCACCAGCTACGCGGTGGAGCCTCTCACCTGGACGGCGGCCGTGGGCTTGATGAGCGGCGTGGACTACGGCTGGTGGGGCCTCTATCTTGAGCCTCAGGGCACGGCCACGCGCGGCCAGGCGGCCAAGGTGTTCTCGGTGCTGCACCGCGACATCCTCACGGGCAAGGTCACCACGCCTCATCCCCACACGGCGCAGCTCTACGTGTACGGCTCGTCCGACGGCGTGCCGATCTACACCAACCAGGACACCTTCATCTTTGTCAAGTCGGATGACGCCGCATCCATATCCGAGGCCGACCTCAAGTTTGACGCTGAAGATGGCTCGGTTTCTCAGGGCACCATTCTTCTCCAGAGTTTCTATGCGGACGTCGTTAAGACGAACGCTCTGTCCAACGTCGATTACTTGGTCAACAGGGTCAATGGCGGCTTCTTCGGGTCCATCAAATTCTCGAGTGCCGGCACAAAGACCCTCAGGCTTAAGGAAAACGGCAAGGTCATCGCCACGCTCAAGGTCAACGTGGCCGACGGGGCAGCGGCCCAGGATGCCTGGATAAACAAGGTGCTGGCCAGCGTGACCAACTCTTCCATGAACTCCTACGAGAAGTTCATCGCCGTCGTCGAGTACCTGAAGGCGAATTTCCAATACAGCACGGTGAACGCCGACGACAGGACAAAATACATTCACCTGGTGCAGTACGAGGTGCCTTATTGGGTGTCGTACCGTTGGAACTCCGCGATCTCGCCTGCGGTGCTGTGCAAATTTGCCGAGAAAATCGGCGGCCTGAGCCCGCACAACTGCTACTACGACGGCGACTGGAACTGGCACGCCTATATCACCATCACGTGGAACGGCAAGACCGAGCACTGGACCGTCTGCCCTGCCTCCTCCACCGGCGTCGTCAGCTATTCCGTGATCGACTTCACCAACCTCGACAACTTGAAGCACTTCAACCCCAATGCACTCAGGGGCCTGAAGAAGGTGGCCGCGCTGAGCGACAACTTCGAGGTCCCCGAGGCCCTGTCGGCTGACGACGGCGCGACCTACGACGACGTCACGTTCGACGCCGTGACCGACGACGCCCAGGCCACGACGGCCGGCGGTGCGGAGACGAGCGCGGGCGCTGGGGCCGCAGCCGCCGACGGCTCGGCGAGCTTCGACGCGGTGACGAGCGACGCGGCGGTGTCGAGCGACGCCGGCGCGGGCGACGCGGTGACGGGCGACGCGGACGCCGCCGGCGTGGCCGGCGCGACGACTTCGAGCGACGCGGACGCGGGCACGAGCGACGCCGGTGCGGACGGCGCGACGATTTCGGGCGATGCCGACGCGGGCTCGGCGGACTCGTCCGGCACGGCGCAGGCTCCTGCCACCGACGCGGGCTCGGCTGATGCGTCCGAGACTCCCGCTGTCGACGATGCCTCGTCCGGCGTCGCATTCGAGGACGTTGCGACTCCTGCGGCCGACACCGCCTTCGACGAGCAGACGCAGCTGATCGCTGCCTAGCAGCATCCGAACGAGCCGCAGAAACGCACGCACAAGCGCGGCCCGGCAGGTGGACACCCACCTCGCCGGGCCGCGTTTCTTTAAAGAGAAAGCGTTTGGAACCGAACCCGATGGATTGGCGATTCGATGGGCTGGTGGCCGAATCGGGATGAGATTCACCCATTGCATGCAGTTTTGGCGGTCTCTGATGGCGGGCTAGTGAGAAATAGCTGGTAGATGGCCTATCTGAATTTCAGCTCGAGCCCCCATACTTCTCAGCTGCATGCAAATGGGCACTCCCATCCAGAAATCGGGGCGCTGCGGTTGCAGGGAGCGAAGAGGGCGCGTTGGATGGCGAGTTGCGCGCCCGGGCGAGGAGGGCCTTCCGGATGGGCAGCCGTGTTTGCGGCGGGGCACCAGATAATCACTCGGGGTGCTGTCTGCGCCCCGAGCGGCTGATACCTGAGCGTGAGCTCATTTGTTGTATCGCGCGTGGCTATTCGCGGTGGCGTGTTGAAGGCGGATTGCGTTATTGCCCGGCTTGGTCGCCGCCCTTCCCCGAGTCCTCGAGCAGCCTGCCCTTGTTCTGCCCGAACAGACCTCCCAGTCCGTGGCGCGGCTTTGCGTGCCGGCTGGTGCTTGCGCTCGACCCGTCCACCACGCTGTGCGCGAGGCCCGATGCGACTCCCGCCACGCCGCCCACGGCGCGTGCGGCAAAGTCGACGATGCCGCTTGCCGTCGCGCCCATGGCGCTGCCTGCCGCGCCAGCAGCAGCCCCGGCGGCCCCTGCCACACCGCCCGCAGCCGCAGCCGCTGCCCCCGCTGCGCTCGAGGCCACGTTCATCGCGACGCCGGCCACCGCCGAGGCGCCCGCGCTCGCTGCCCGCACGGCGCCGTCGCGCACCCACTGGGCAACCTCGGCCAAAAAGCCGCTCTCCTTCATGAGCTGTGCCGCCTCGGCGAACGACTTGCGCCGCAGCTCCTCGCGCTCGGGCCTCTCGGTGGCAAACAGATAGTCGCGCGTGATGGCGCCGATGCGAAACACCAGGTAGGCACCCACGAGTCCGTCTGTCGCGCCGCCCAGGAGCATGCCGGAAGCCTTCGCCCCCATGCCCGACCCCATCGCCTCGCTGAACATCTGGTCCAGGTCCATGTCCTCCACGCCGCCCGCGATGAGGGCGCTTGCCATGACGCGTGTGTAGAGTCGAGCCAGCCCCGCCTTCGTGGGCCGAAAGCCGCACGCCTCCACGATACTTCGCACGAGGTCGAGGCTGATGGATATCATGGTGACGGCCTCCACGAGGGCCCCGCGCGCGATGGCGCTTGCGAAGAACGCGCGCTTTGCGGCGGCCGTGATCCGGGTGTCCACCTGCGGGGCGCAGCGCGCGCAGAACAGCTCGGCTACTGTCTTTGAGTCGCGGGCCGCTAGGGCCTGCTCAAGCCGGGCCCTCTCGTCTTGGCTCAGCTCGCCCGAGGCCTCGATGTTCGCGGCGAGCAGCTCGCGATGCCGTGTACGCTGGCGCTCGCTTCCCTCTTCCAGCTGGTAGAGGCCGAAGACCGGCCGACGCGAGATCTGCACGAGCGGGTAGCCGATGCCCGCGACGGCCACCACGGCCACTGCCGCATAGAACACGCCGCCCAGGATCGGGCTCGCCGCGCCCAGATGGTCGCCCACGGTGAGGATGCCGCCCAGCGCGCTCAGCACCACGAGCACACCCAGCGCGCCCGCGAGCAGGTAGGTGATGGCTTTCTCGCTTCCCGCAATGTCGTTTCGCCGTTGCATGGGCGCCTCCTTGCTCGCAGGTGCTCCCCTGAGTTGTACACTGCCCCTCGTTTTGCAGCGCTGTACTTCTCAGGAGAGTCGCATGTCAGATGTGCAAGATTGTACCCGAGCCGAGCGCCGCCGGTTCCCCCTGTGGGTCTATCGGGCCGGCCTCGTCGTCGCCACGATGATTTGGGGCGGCAACTTCGTGGTCGCAAAGCCGGCCGTGGACAGCCTCGGCAGCTTCTGGGTCATCGGCATCCGTTTCGTCTGTGCCTCGCTCATCCTGCTCGCCTTCTCGTTTGGGCACGTCAGGCGGCATATCACCAAGGCTGCGGTGCGAGCCGGCCTCATCATCGGCGTCTTCGCCTTCCTGGGCTACGGCTCGCAGTTCCTCGGCCTTCAGGGCACGACCCCCTCGAAGAACGCCTTCCTCTCGGCCTGCTACTGCGTCACGACCCCCTTCATCTGGTGGCTCGTCTCGCGCCGCCGCCCCACGCGCCGCAACGTTGCCTGCGCGCTTCTCTGCATGGTGGGCATCGGTCTCGTGAGCCTGCAGGGCGAGGGCGGCCTCTCCTGGGGCGACGGCGTAAGCGTGCTGTCGGCCTTCCTGTACGGCTCGGAGATCGTGGTCATTGCCCTGTTGCTCCTGGACAACGACATCATCACGATAACCATCCTCGAGCTGTTCACCTCGGGCGTGCTGGGCTGCGCCGTCGGCTTCTTTGCAGACGGTGTCCCCGACCCGGCGCTCCTCGGGTCGGCCGACATGCTCTGGCGGCTGGCGTACGTCACCGTCCTGGGCAGCTGCATCGCCTCTACCGTCCAGAACATCGCCCAGAAGCACCTCCCTCCCGCCGAGATCGGCCTGCTCTGCTCCCTGGAGAGCGTGTTCGGCACCATCTTCAGCGTGCTCTTCTACCAGGAGTCCCTGACTCTCAAGATGCTCGCCGGCTTCGCCCTCATCTTCTGCTCCCTCATTATCTGCACCCTCCCGGCAAACCGCGGCGAAGAGAAGCAGGCAGGGCAGGCATAGTCACGGCCGCGCCGCCCGGGGGAGAAGGCTGGGCTTTGAGGCGAGGTGCGCGATTGGGCTGAGATGAGAGGCGCGGGGCCCTGCGATGAGGGTGCCCCTATGGTTCCGTCAAGGCCCCGGGGGAACAGAACCACGGATTCTTGGCATAGGCGTCGAGGGCCCCTCGCGCATGCGCCGGCGAGCCCCCGGGGGCGGGCGCGGGGCGATGCGGGGAGATACTGCCGCGGAATCGGGGTTCTCCTACCATCGGTTTTCGCAGACATATGGCTCTGATGGGGCCGAACGGCTTAAATGGCCAACTCGGCGCCCGTTTTGCACGGTGCTTTGCCCCCGCGACGTCGCCAACGGGCTGGATTCTGCCCGATAAGAGCGGGACCCCCGGTTATCGATGGTAGGAGAACCCCCATTCCGCGGCGACATCTCGACAAAACGCTGCACGCGCAAACGGCAGGCAAGGCGCGGCGCGAAGGTTCCTCGCCGGGATCGCCCGCCCGCGCGAACAGCACGCGCGTCGCACGCGGCAGGAGCGGGAGCACATGACGCCTAACCTGCGCACGTGCGCACCGCACGCGTGCCGCACGTGGTGCGTTTGCGTCGCGGCGCGGGCTGTGTTGGGGACAAGGGCCGTGCACAGGCGCCCGGACGGGTTGCCGAAAGGGCTGCCCAAACATATATTTGCTTGTCAGGTAAGTATATAAGGCAGCTTCCTTGGGGCTTGCTCTGAACTGCAATGGGCACCGGGGCCGCTGGGGCGGTCGAGGCGGACCCGCACCGCGCCTGAACCTCTCTTATACCTCGTTTGTGTCCCCTTTGTGTGCGCGTCCTTTCCCGCTTGCCCCGCGCCCTCGGGGGGCGTATAGTTCACCCCCGCGCCGCTGCCCCCAGGGCACGGCGGCGAACCCCGAGAACCGGA
Source organism: Alistipes onderdonkii (assembly GCA_963648855.1). Classification (GTDB taxonomy): domain Bacteria; phylum Actinomycetota; class Coriobacteriia; order Coriobacteriales; family UMGS124; genus UMGS124. The sequence goes on from CAVJGP010000090.1 coordinate 12,357, forward strand.
TACTGCGGAGAGTCGCAGGAGGTCA
>CAVJGP010000091.1:0-12304 GCA_963648855.1 Alistipes onderdonkii
CGTCCGGCGCGCTCACCGCCTGCAGGCACTCCATGTGCACCCCGCTCGCCTGGAGCAGGTCCACATAGCGCGCCACCAGCTCCCAGTCGGGCTCCTTGCCCACGTCGAGCATCCCTGCAAAGTACTGCTTCACGTTCGCGTCCATACGCGCCTCCTTGTCCCGTTCGTTTGTGCGAATCAGGCCAAGTCTGCGTGCGCGTCGGGCAACGCGCGAGGGGAGGATTCGGGGCGAGTTTGGTGCACGGGAGAACGAGGGGCAATCGAACGGCGAGATTTTTACCGCTCGCAAGCATGAATCTCCGCATATACCCTTGCGGGTCGGGTTTTCGCCGGTATCTTGGGCAAAAGAAAAACCCGCCTGGTCATATTGAACCAGACGGGTCATTAAAATCATGGCTCCCCGAGCAGGGCTCGAACCTGCAACACCTCGGTTAACAGCCGAGTGCTCTACCATTGAGCTATCGGGGAATTCAGTTATCAGGCCCTGCGCTGCAGGACTTGGATATATTGCACCTTCTTTGCCGCCTTGTGGGTGGGAATGCCCGATTCGTGCTTCTGTGAACGATTTCTACACAATTCCGCTAACTTCGTCCACTTCGGCACTCTTGAGAGAATCACGCTTTACAGCTGCTAACCTATCGTCTCATGTATTCTCGACCGCTATGAGGGAGACCCCATGATCAAGGAGATCGTCAAGGACCAGGAGTTCCTGGCTCAGGAGTGCGAGCCGGCCACGCTTGAGGACGCCCAGGTGGAGCAGGACCTGCTCGACACCATGAAGCACCTGTCCGAGAGCTGCGCGTGCCTCGCCGCCAACCAGATCGGCGCTCAGAAGGCCATCATCGCCTACTCCGACGACAACGGCAAGGTGCACGTCATGTACAACCCCAAGATCGTCCAGGTCATGGGGCCCTACGAGGCCAAGGAGGGGTGCCTGTCGCTCGACGAGGAGAGCACGAACACCCGCTACCAGCTTATCCGCGTGGCCTATCAGGAGGCGCAGGGCGGCAAGCTGCTCTCGCGCGTTAAGAAGTACTCCGGCTTCACCGCCGAGGCCATCCAGCACGCCGTGGATCACACCAAGGGCCTGCTCGTCTAAGGACGCAGGAACGCGGGCTGCGCCGCCGGCCCGTGCGTGCATGTGGCAGCCTGCCTGTCAGTGCGCCAAGCTTCGAAACGCCCGGTTTCCCATGAGGGAGGCCGGGCGTTCGTTGTTTGAGGGGCCGGTTGCCGAGTGCGATGGGAAGGGGAGGGGCCGCGAGGGGTTCAGCTCCCGAGCGACCTTGCGCGTAATGCGATGGCCCCGCTTCGATGCGTGCTGGATTTAGCCGCCCGAAAGCATCGTCGGGGGGCGGACTTTCGGGCGACGGTTTTGTGCGCTTTCCTAAACGAGCGTTGCTTGGCATGTGCCTTATCCATGCGCCATACGTGTGATGGTTTGTGATGTCCGTCACGCCCGAGTCACGGAAATCAGTGACAAAATACCTGCTAGACATACATATTTTGAGCTGTATTATCAAACGCGATCATCCTGAGGGATGCCCTCCACGTGGTAAGGCGCTCGTATAAACCCAACAGACCCGGAGGTCGCATATGGCATTGCCACAGCACGTTCTCTTCGATGGCGAGACCCCCGAGAGCCTCCCGTCGATTACAATGGGCATCGTCAGCTTGAATACGGGGGTCGATGCCATGGCCGGATACACCGCTGAAGATTATTGGAACCTGCCCGATGGAGAGCGGGCCGAGCTTATCGATGGCCGGCTGTATGCGATGGCGTCGCCGACTCGGACGCACCAAAGGATTGTCCTGGGGTTGTATCGTCGGATCGCCAACTACATCGAGGGCAACCATGGCCCCTGCGAGGTTCTTGCGGCACCCTTTGCCGTTAACCTCAAGGCAGATGACCAAACCCTGGTTGAGCCTGATGTCATGGTTGTTTGCGACTCGGAGAAGTTGACCGAAAAGGAGTGCATGGGCGCTCCCGACTTGATTGTCGAAGTCGTTTCGCCATCAAGCAAGCGCATGGACTACGTCAAGAAGTACGACCTCTATTCCGCAGCAGGCGTGCGCGAGTACTGGATTGTGGACCCCGCCAAAAGCATGACGACCGTCTACAACTTTGCCGATGACAACCTGGCCCCTGTCATCTACCCGTTCCCGGCGCCCGTGCCTGTCGGCATCTATCCCGACCTCAAGATATGCATCGCCGATCTGCTTGTCTAAGGGCCGGCATGCCTGAGGACTGCGCTATCGGCTTGTGCGGGGAGGGGCCTCGGGGCGCCCCGCTGTGCTCTCGAGTGAGGCGGAGTCCTCGTACATAAACGAAAAAAGCCAGCTTTCGCTGGCTTTAGAAGATGCAATGGAGCGGACTACGGGACTCGAACCCGCGACCCCAACCTTGGCAAGGTTGTGCTCTACCAACTGAGCCAAGTCCGCATGTGCGAGGAAGAACTATACGGCATGAAGCCACCCTGTGCCAAGAGTATGAGAGCGATTCACATATCCTCCATACGTGTCCTCAGCCTTCAGGGAGGCATATGCGCTTTGTCCACCCCTACGCACAGGCCATGGCCGCTTCCATGATGCGTCGAGCCGTTGCCCTGCTGACCTTTGTCACGTCCCCGTTGTTGAGATAGGCGTAGAAGTTTCCCTTGTTGAGTCCAAGTTGCCGGCAGATGGCATAAGGGGTGATGGAGGCTTGGGCGAGCGCATCCTGAGTCTTTTCCCGCATCATGGCAATGACGCGCCTGTCGGTGGCCGTCGCATTGCGCTGGGCCTCCCATGCCTGCCAGACCTTTCTGTACCTCTGGGGAGCGGAGTCGGATTGCAGGTAACTTGCGAGGCTTTCGTAAGAGGCGAGGCCTTCGGCGAAGTCGCGGTAGCTTGATTCAGCCCAGCTGCCTTGTGCAAGGCGGGCCAGGTAGCTGGCCTTTCCCTGTTGCGCCGCAAACACCATGACCGCCTCAGCCGCGGCAGGCGAATCCGTGGCGACGGCGGCGAACAGCTTGCGCAGGCTGTCGGACTCGACTCCCGTCAGCCCACGGCAGTAGGCTCGCAAGAACCCCTTGAAGGTCAGATTCACCGTCCCCACCTCGCTTTCAGGTCCCTGTACGCCCGAACCATCTCGTTATAGCGCCTCTCAATGAGGCTTGACGCCTTTGCCTCGTCTTCTCCAAAGACGAGCGAGTCGAGCAAAGCCCAGTCGATGCCGCCATTGGCGATTGCGCCGTCCACATCCTGTATGTCGTTGGGCCGTTGGGCATAGAGCTTCATGACCACGAGATCTTCGGCGCATGGCGTGAGAAACTCTATCGCCTTCGACGGTATGGGAAGGGCGACGAGCCTGTCCTCGAAGTTATAGGGGATTTGATCAGAGAAGGCCCGACTTGCTCGTTTACCTGCGGGTAGTTCGTGATGATAGCCTGCACGGCCTCGTCGGCTTGCAGGACGTCGATATCGTGGGTGACGCGTCTCGTTGTGAGGTCGCGCAGCATAAAGGCCGCTCCGCCCACCACCACGACGCGTGGCTTTACGGGACGACTTCCCAGAAGGAGCCAAGCCTCTTCGTCGATGCCGAGCAGCGTTTCGATGAGCTCGTCTTTTTGCATGGTGCCCCTCCTATAGGTATTAATCAACTTGAATAATACTATATTGAGGGAAAGTCGCAACCCGGATTGCGCCTAAGGCCCGTGCGCAAGGCCCGCCTTCAGCGCTTGGGCGAGGCATGCTTCGGGATACCCGTAGGCCCTGACGCACTCGGGCTTGCGCGTGTTTCGGTCGCTGCCTTTGTCCTGGCATGAACGAAAGGTTGTGTTCAGTAAACAAACGGCTAAATCAGCACTTTTTCAGATGTGGGGCATAGGGCTCGTGGTAGCATTCTCATATTCAGGTTAGGTCGGGGCGCGTGCCTGGCCTTACGAGGTGAACAGACGAGAAAGGTTAGCTGCTATGAAGCTTGCAAATGTCAAGGGCGTCTCCGCCACCGTTGCCTCTCTGGCCCTCGTGGGCACCTGCTTCGCCGCCCCGGCGATGGCCGACTCCGCCTCGGTCTTCGCGTCCAGCGCCGACGCCACGGCCGATGCCGCCGCTACCGCCGAGCCCGCTGCCGAGGCCCCTGAGGCCGGCACTGCCACGCTCGACGCCTCCACCCAGCAGACCCTGAGCGAGATCCTCGCCGCCCTGGGCGTGGACAGCGCCACCATCGACCAGCTGGTGAGCGCCGATTACGCCCAGCTTCTGGCTGACGCAGACACCCAGCAGATTGCCGACACCGTTGAGCAGGCCGCCCAGGCCTACGCCGACGAGCTGGGCATCACCGCCGAGTCCGTCGACGCCGCCGCTGCCGAGCTGTCTCAGGCCGTGACCGAGGGCCTGGCCGAGCTGGGCATCGACGACGGCACCATCAACGCCGCCGCCAACGAGCTGGCCGACGCCGTCTCCTCCGCCGTGAGCGACTTCGTGGGCGAGGTGGGCAGCTACCTGTACGACAAGGGCTACCTGGTAGACGGCTACGTCGCCTTCAGCGGCGACTCCGCGCTGGCCAGCGACGAGACCGCCCAGACGATTGGGTACTCGGGCTTCATCTTCCAGCTTCCCGCCGACTACACCTGCGCCGAGATGACTGCCGCCGAGATTCAGGAGATTATCGAATCCGCCGCTCAGGGCGCCGATGTCGACGTCAATCTGAGCGACCTCATCGAGGACGGCGTTGTGGGCGTGAGCGCCGACAGCAAGGTGGCCGTCTTCGCGACCCAGATCAAGGCCGATCAGCTCGGGGACTTCAACCTGCTCAACTTTGCTTCTGCGGCCTATGGCCTGCCCTGCTTCTCGTACACCGACGAGGACGGCACCTTCGGCGCCTTTGGCGGCGCGAGCCTTGATGACGGCACGCCCATCATCCTGACGCAGGCCGCCTCTACCGAGGACGGCACCTACGACATCGTCATCGCCCCGTCTGCGGGCGGCGACAGCCTGGCCATGCTCCTGGTGTATGTCGAGGCCGGCGCCCCCGCCGAGGACCTCGACCAGGTGTCGCAGATCCTCGCCTCTCTGACGGGCTATGGCCCCGTGCAGACCTCCGGCACCATGACGATTGACGGCGACGCCACCGCCGAGGAGGTCGTCGAGGCCGCCGTTGAGGCTGCCACGGGCGAGACCGCCGAGGCCGCCCCCGCTGAGGCCACCGAGGCTACTGAGGCCGCTCCTGCCGAGGAAGCCAAGTAAGTCATGCCCCAACCTCGCTTTACCTCCGTCCTGTTCGACTGCGACGGAACCTTGCTCAACACCATCGGCGACCTCGCATACGCGGGCAACCTCGTATGCGAGGCGCACGGCTGGCCTCAGCACGACGTGGACACGTTCAAGCGCATGGTGGGCGACGGGCAGAGAGTGCTCGTGAGCCGCTTCGTGCCCGTCGAGGTGAACGACGACGAGGCGGCCCTCGAGGCTGCCTACCAGGAGTTCGTCTGCGCCTACGACGCGCACAAGAACGACACCACCGGCCCCTACGAGGGCATCCTGCAATGCGTGGCCGACCTTCGCCAGGCAGGGGTGCGCGTGGGCGTGCTCACGAACAAGAACCACGAGCAGGCCGTACCGCTGGTGGCCGGTGCCTTTGGCGACGTGTTCGACGCCGTGCAGGGCAGGGTGGACGGCATGGAGGCCAAGCCCGAGCCGCCCATGACGCTCAAGCTCATGGAGGCCCTCGGGGCCGACCCCGCGCGTACCCTCATGGTGGGCGACACGGCCGTGGACATCGCCTGCGGCAAGAACGTCTTCATCGCCACGTGCGGCGTGACCTGGGGTTTTCGCACGCGCGACGAGCTCGTGCAGGCGGGCGCCGACCACATCGCGGACACCCCCGCAGAGTTGACGGCGTGGGTGCTCGGCGGCGAATAGGGGCGAGGGCGGGCGTGCGTCCTCCAAAACATGCATGTCACTGAACCCACCACGGGGGCACGATGCCCCCGGTGGGTTCTTTCGTTTGCGCCGATTGACGGCTCGTCCCTCCCATAGGGTTGCTGCTACGGCAACCGATTGGAAGGGATGATCCATATGCACCAACCTGTCATGCAGCAAGACACTCTACGGCAGACCGACACGCAACAGCAGCAACCGGGCAGCAGGGTGTTTGGGTACGCGCGAGTGAGCACGCGCGACCAGAACCTCAGCCGCCAGCTCGATGCGCTGGCACAGTGGGGCGTGCCGAGCGACGCCGTGTTCGCCGACAAGGCGAGCGGGCGCGATTTCGAGCGTACGGAGTGGCGCCGCCTCATGGATACCATCGCCGCCGGCGACGTGCTTGTGGTGCTCTCCATCGACCGTTTCGGGCGCAACTACGACGAAATTCTCAATGTGTGGCACCGTCTGACCCGCGAGGTGCGGGCCGATGTCGTGGTGCTCGACATGCCGTTGCTCGACACGCGGGCGGGCCGCAGCAGCGAGGTGACGGGCCGGTTCATATCCGACATCGTGCTGCAGCTGCTGAGCTATGTGGCACAGATCGAGCGCGAGAACATCAAAGTACGGCAAGCCGAGGGCATCGCAAGCGCCAAGGCGCGCGGCGTGCGCTTCGGCCGTCCCCGCAAGAAGCAGCCGCTTGCTTACGGCGCCATCCGTGCCGACCTGCTCGCCGGCAGAATCACCCGCGCGACCGCCGCCGAGCGCTGCGGCGTGAGTGTAAGCACCCTTTCCCGCTGGCTGCGCGAAGACGAGCCCCGCCCCAAGGCGGCGAAGGCCCCGTGGGAGGCGGAACGGAAGGCCTAGGCCTCCTCCATCACCCACTCCTCAATGGTCTGCGTCTCGTCCGAGAAGTTGACGCCCACCTTATACAACCTGCGCCCGTCTGTCTCGAAGGGGATCAGCCATTGAACTCCCCGAGTCGAGGGCCGCTGGCGGCGGCTACGAGGGAGCGGGACAGGCCGCGCGCGACTTCGGCGTTGGGCACGCCCAGGGTGTAGGCTTGGGCCAGCGGGTCGAACGACTTGATGGTGAGATAGCCGCCCTGGTAGAGCATGGGCAGCGGCGTCTGCATTGCCTCGGTGGGCACGTCGAACTCGTCCTCGCTGGCCTCGACCCCCTCCAGGTCGCTCAGCTCCCAGGCGTTCTCGCGCATCATGTTCAGCAGGGCGGTGGGCGTGCCCGAGGTGAACCAATAGGAGCCTATCTCGCCTTTTGCCAGGGCGCTGAGCAGGCTGAACGGGTTGTAGATGTCGGGCGACTGCGCGCAGAAGTGGTACCCGTCGTAGTTGGCCTTGAGCTGGGCGAGCGCCTCGTCGTACCCAATCCCCAACGTGGCGGCGAGGGCGTCCACGTCGGGCTGCATCTGGCCCTCAAGCTCGTCCTGGGTGATGCCGCAGATGCCCGCGAAGTGCTCGTCCATGCTGATGATGCTGAGGTTGTTGAGCTCGCTGAAGATGGAGAGCTGGCTGAACTTGGTGATGCCGGTGAGCATGACGAAGCGCAGGTGCTCGTCGCATGCCTTGAGGCAGGCGTAGAACTCGCGCATCGCCACGCGGAAGGAGTGCAGGCGCTGCGGGTCATGCGCCACGTTGAGCAACGGCGCGTCGTACTCGTCGATGAGGACGACTACCGGCTGGCCCGTCTGCGCGTATGCGGCATCGATGAGGGAGTAGAGACGCGAGCCGGGCGTGACGTCGGCCTCGTCGCGGCCCCAGATGGCCTCCTGGCTGCGAAGGGCCCGGTCGAGTAGTACGACAAGCGTCTGCTCGTCCTCGCACTTGACGGTGGACAGGTCTATGCGGATGACGGGGTAGCTTTCCCACTGTGTCTCGAGCTCGCTGATGGTCAGCCCATCGAACAGCTCGCGGCGGCCCTCAAAGTAGGCCTGCATGGTTGAGAGCAGCAGGGACTTGCCAAAGCGGCGGGGTCGGCTCAGAAAGTAGGTCTTGCCCGAGCCATGGGCGAGGTCGTAGATGTAGCGGGTTTTGTCGACGTAGAGAAAGCCCTGCTCGCGAATCTGGGCGAACGTCTGAATGCCCACCGGGTACTTGCGTGCGGGTGTCTGTTCCATCGCGTGCATGAGCCTCGCCTCTCCTAGCTGCTACTGGGCTGAGTTTAGCATGGATGGCATCTGGCGACGGATTGCCGGGGACGTCCTTCCAAGAAGCAATTGATGGAGTTGGCGGATGAGAGCAGGCCATGCCCTGAGGCCGGCCATGTCGCGCGGGGCGAGTCAATATGTACACCTTTTGAAGGGACGCGCCCGGAGTGCAAAAACCGCGTCTTTTCACGCCATTTGGCGCGTTGCTTCGTTGCGAAGGGGGTATTTGTATATACTTGTCGCAGGATTGGTTCAGAGTCAAAAGGTGTACCTTTCGACGCCCCTTGGATTGCCGGCTGTGCGCATCGCTTCGCGCCGCCTGCCCCTGGGACGTCGTGGACATGCGAAGGGAAGCGACGTGCAGGCGCAGGCGGTGATTGACAAGGAGCGGTGGGGCACCGAGCTGCCCTTGCCCGCAGGCAGGCGCTCGCCGAAGGGCCGTCTGCGCTGGTACGCCGTGCACGTGCCTGCCGGCATGGAGGCCTCCACTGCCGCGCGCGTCAAGCCGCTTGTGCCCGCCGGCCTTTTGAGCGACGCCTTCTCGCTGCGGCGCGAGGTGTGGTTCAAGCGCGGCGGCGTTTGGAGCCTCCAGGCGAAGACCCTCTACCCCGAGTACTTCTTCATAGAGTCGGGCGACGCGGCCACCCTCGACCTCGCCCTGCGCGAGCTGAGCTTTCCCGTGTGCCTGGCCGGCAAGCTCGGACGCGGCTGGATGCCCTTGGCCGACGAGGTACGCGACTGGTACGCCGCTCATGCCGATGCCTCTCACTGTGTGCGCTCGAGCGCGGCCGTCATCGAGGACGGCGCGCTTCACGTGACGCGCGGCCCTCTCATGGGCCAGGAGCAGCGCATTTGCGGCATCGACCGCCACAAGCGCACCTGCGGCGTGCGCCTGGGCACCTCGCCCGAAGCCCCCACGGAGGTCTTCGCCCTCGACGTCGTGTCCAAGGGCTAAGGGGGCGCAGGGGAACTTGCGCCACATCGAGAGACTCAACCACAGCGCGATTTGTAAGCACCGACGCGATTTCGACGGGAGGATCCCCGGGTTTCGGGGACGTAGAAGTGGACTGATGACGATGAGTGACGTAATTGAGAAGAGCGTGCCGCACTGCGGGCGCGAAATAAACCTTGGCGGTGGTGCGCCATGGTAGCCGAGGACCTTTTGAAGCCTGGCGGTGTTGCTGCGTGCGCGGCGGATTCAGCGCCGTGCCTTGTCACGGTGGCTGGCGATGCCTGCGCCGCCTCCAAGCCCCCCGCCGCCACGGCCAGCCCAAGCCCCAACGTCATCGTCATCGAGGGCGGCGCCAAGAAGCCCGCCCCCAGGCCCGTCGTGCTCTCGGCCGAGGAGGCCGCCGGCATGGGCAGCCCCGAGACCGACCCCGCCACGACCGAGGCCGCCGAGCGCCTGCGGAGGGGCCGCCTCGCGTACCGCCTGCTGAAGCGCGGCTTCGACCTGGCCTTCAGCGCATGCGTGCTGGTGCTCCTCAGCTGGCTCTTCCTCATCGTCGCCGTCGCCATCAAGCTCGACGACCCCAAGGGCCCCGTCTTCTTCGGCCAGGAGCGCGTGGGCCGCGACGGCAGGCGCTTCCGCATGTGGAAGTTCCGCTCCATGTGCGTCGACGCCGAGTCCCGCCTGGCCGAGCTGCAGGCCCGGAACGAGAAGACCGGCCCCGTCTTCAAGATGCGCGACGACCCGCGCGTGACGCGCGTGGGGCACCTCCTGCGCAAGACGAGCATCGACGAGCTGCCCCAGTTCGTGAACGTCTTCCTGGGCGACATGTCGGTGGTGGGGCCCCGCCCCGCCCTTCCCCGCGAGACGGCGGAGTACACGCCCCGCCAGGCCCAGCGCCTGCTCGTCAAGCCCGGCCTCACCTGCTTCTGGCAGACGCGGCGCAACCGCGACGCCATCAGCTTCGAGGAGTGGGTGGAGCTGGACCTGCTCTACATCAGGAAGTGCTCCGCGTGGGCCGACTTCAAGCTGGTAATCCAAACGGTAGGCGTCGTGCTCACGGCGCAGGGGAGCTGATGGGGCATGTCTTTTGATGCGCATCAGGATACGATAAATCGCCTACTGAACAACTCCGTATATCGCATTCCCAGGAATCAGAGGGCTTACGTCTGGGTCGAGAGGAATTGGACCGACCTCGACAAGGATGTCGCGCTCGTTGTCGAGGGCATATCGTCCAGCCATTTCATCGGGTCAATCGTGCTTAAGTCCGAGGAAGACGAGGCCGGGCTCCCCGTTTACACCGTCATCGACGGCCAGCAGCGCCTTATCACACTCACGCTGGTGATAACGGCCATTCTTTATGAGCTGAAGCGGCGCGGCATGACTGCGGATGCGTTCGGCACCGTGAAGTATCTACAGGCGACCGACGACTCGGGCGAGCAGAGGATTATCGTCTCGGCCGAGTCACACCTCACGCTTGGAAGGCTGGTTGAGGGCGTTATCGACCTGCCCTTCGATGAGGTCAAAGCCGCGCCGCTTGCCTCTATCGTCACCTTGGCAACCGTTGACAAGAAGCGCGACGAGAACATCGTCAAAGCTTTCCGCTATTTCGTGCAGGAACTCGGCAAGAAAAGCGACGAGGCGTTGCTGAGCTACCGAAACGCAGTGGTCGGCATCCAATACGTACGGATAGCTTCCACGACTGAGGAAGACTCCTACACAATCTTCGAGATCCTGAATGCACGAGGTATGGAGCTCGAGGACCACGAGCTGCTGAAGAACTATGTCATGCGTTACATCTCCCCGAGGGAGAAGAGGGACGACGCCAAGCAGATTTGGGCCCAGATTGAGGACGAGGTCGGCGGCGCGATGAAGGACTTCCTGCGCCACTACGCCATCCACCGCTACCGGTTCTCGTCTTCCGAAAAGGAGGGCGTTTACAAGAAAATCCGCGATTACACTGATCCCCGCGAGGCCGAGAAGCTGCTCCATGACCTGAGGCTCAAGGCGGGCTACTACCGCGAGATGGCTGAGTCCGACCCGGCCGGGGAGGATGGCAAGGTCTTCGCTTTCTTCAAGTCCCAGCGCGTCAAGGTCTACAGGCCCCTGCTGCTCAGTCTCATGCACCGTCGCGAGCTTGAAGACATCAGCGAGGACGAGTACATCGGAGCGGTCCGGTTCCTTCGCGCCTTCTACGTGTGCCACAAGGTAATCGGCGGACTCGACTCGAACCAGCTGACGAACTCCATCGCGAAACATGCCTACGAGATAGAGGTGACCTACAAGGACTCCTCGCTCGGTGCATGGAGGTCGAGCTTTACGAAGAAGCTTCCAACGGAGGAGGCCATGAGGGACTCGCTGATGACTCTCGGCTGGTCGAACAGTTGGGGCCGCTACTGCGGGTCTTCGAACAAGGAGCGCTGCAAGCTGGTACTCGAGCTGCTCGAGGAGGCAAAGACGGGCTGCCCAGTGACGGTCGATTACACAGTTGAGCATATTCTTCCAGATGCCAAAGATCAGAGGCATGCGCTGGTTGGGAACATGCTGCCGCTTGAGTCTAGTCTCAATGAGCGGTGCGCTGATAAGCCTCTGGAGGACAAGATCGCTATCTACGCTCAATCGAATTTTGCCACGACACGTGCATTTGCTAGGCGGTACCAGGACAAGGATTTCGACATAAGGAAGCGAACGCAATTCATGGCGAGCGACTTGCATTCCTTGATTGAAAGGGCGACTGACGCACCCAAGTCTGGAGGCGCAGCATGACTTTTAGACCGCTGAATCTACCCGGACGAGCAAAGGCCGTAGGTTCGAATGTCAGTCCCTGGATTATGGAGCTTGACCCGTCTCTCATGGAGAAATATGCGATTTCAAGTTACGTCAAATTTGCCATCCAGACTTCAGACTTCGTTTTGATGGCTCAGAGGATCTGAGGCCGCCATGACAACTTTTGTAGATGAGCGTTACCAACATTGGCTTGATAGCCTCGACGGGGCTGGCCGGGCTGAGCTTGAGATGCTTACCGACGGCGTGCGCGAGGACGCGTTTTACCGCGACCTCGCGTTCGGCACGGGTGGGCTTCGCGGCAAGCTGGGGCTGGGTCCCAACCGCCTGAACGTCTATACCGTCGGCAAGGCTACGCAGGGGCTTGCCGACTACCTGAATTCCAACTTCGAGAACCCGACCGTTGCCCTGTGCCGAGACACGCGACACGGAAGCGAGGAGTTCGTGCGGTGCGCGGCCGAGGTGCTGGCGGGCAACGGCATCAAGTCGTTCCTTTACGAGCGCGT